>PNML01000001.1 GCA_013823635.1 Polaromonas sp.
GAAGGCCGCTCAGTACACCGCCGCCCACCCCGGCCAGGTGTGCCCCGCCAAGTGGAACGAAGGCGCCAAGACCATTGCCCCCTCGCTGGAGCTGGTGGGCAAGATCTGATCACCAGACCGCTCTGGCGGACTGCGACCTGAAAGGGGTGTTGCCAGCGGGCAGCACCCCTTTTTTCATGCCGCACCCAAGGCGCATTGGTTTTGACTATGAATAGATTAGAAACAACAAATTAGACCAATCGATAGTCAATATCTATACTTCTTCCATCGCCCTCACCCGCCGCACACGACCGGGTGAAAGACACCTTCACCCAGACAAACAGGAGTTTCACGATGCTCGACGACACCCTCAAATTCCAGCTTCAAGCCTATTTGCAACGCGTCACCCAGCCGTTCGAGTTGGTCGCCAGCCTGGGCGATGTCGGTGGCGAAACCGCCACCGACATGCGCGGCCTGCTGGAAGACATCGCCGCCGCGTCTGACGGCAAAATCACCGCCCGCTTTGACGGCCAGGATGCCCGTCAGCCCTCCTTTGCGCTGGTGCGGCCACACGGCGCGCCCCTGCACCTGAACTTTGCCGGGCTGCCGCTGGGCCACGAATTCACCTCCCTGGTGCTGGCCCTGCTGTGGACCGGTGGCCACCCGCCCAAGGTCGAGGCCGATGTGATCGAGCAGATCAAGGGGCTGGATGGGGACTTCCAATTCGAGGTCTACATGAGCCTGTCGTGCCACAACTGCCCCGACGTGGTCCAGGCCCTGAGCCTGATGGCCGTGCTCAACCCCAACATCAAGAGCACGGTCATCGAGGGTGGCGCCTTCCAGGCCGAGGTGGAAGCGCGCCAGATCATGGCCGTGCCCAGCATTTACCTGAACGGCCAGCCCTTTGGCTCAGGCCGCATGCTGGTGGAAGAAATTGTGGCCAAGCTGGACACCGGCGCTGCCGCCAAGGACGCCGCCAAGCTCAGCGCCAAGGACCCTTACGACGTGCTCATCGTTGGCGGTGGCCCCGCCGGTGCGGCAGCCGCTGTGTACGCGGCACGCAAAGGCATTCGGGTGGGGGTGGCCGCCGAGCGCTTTGGCGGCCAGACCAACGACACCATGGCCATTGAGAACTACATTTCGGTGCTGGAAACCGACGGCCCCAAGTTCGCCGCCGCACTGGAAGCCCAGGTGCGCCACTACGGCGTGGACATCATGAACTTGCAAACCGCCGCCCAACTGGTGCCAGCCAGCACCGAAGGCGGGCTCATCGAAGTGCACCTGACCAATGGCGGTGTTCTCAAAAGCCGCAGCGTGATCCTGAGCACTGGCGCGCGCTGGCGCAATGTCAACGTGCCCGGCGAAGACGAATACCGCAACAAGGGTGTGGCCTATTGCCCGCATTGCGACGGCCCCTTGTTCAAGGGCAAGCGCGTGAGCGTGATCGGTGGCGGCAACTCGGGCGTGGAAGCCGCCATTGACCTGGCGGGCATCGTCCAGCACGTGACGCTGGTGGAGTTTGCCGACCAGTTGAAGGCCGATGCCGTGCTGGTGAGCAAGCTCAAAAGCCTGCCCAACGTGACCATCCACGTCAACGCCCAGACCACCGAAATCACCGGCGACGGTGAAAAGGTCAACGGGCTGAGCTACCAGGACCGCGCCACCCACGAGGTGCACCATGTGGAGCTGGAAGGCGTGTTTGTGCAGATTGGCCTGGTGCCCAACACCGAATGGCTCAAGGGCACGCTGGAATTGAGCCGCCATGGCGAAATCGTGATCGACGCCAAAGGCCACACCAACCTGCCCGGCGTGTTCGCCGCCGGTGACTGCACCACCGTGCCGTACAAGCAAATCGTGATTGCCGCTGGCGACGGGGCCAAGGCCGCGCTGAGTGCGTTTGACCACCTCATCCGCACACCCGTGGCCGCCTGAACCCAGGTTTCCCGCCAACAGAAAGGCCGCTGAACAGCGGCCTTTTTTATTTTGATAGCTATAAACCTTTGACCAAAAAGCGATAGGTGCCATTTTTATATCAAACACGCGACTGAACACCCCTGCGCAACAGGGAGACGGCCTCGGTCAGCGACACCGCAATGTCATCCAGCGACCGCAGAAAGTCGGGCACCAGGCCACGGTTGCGCTCGAAGGGGCCAAAGTGGACCAGCTTCAGGTCGGGGTGGGCGGCCATCAGGGTTTCCAGGGTGCCATTGCCGTCCACCAGACCCAGTGCCAGTGCGTCCTGGCCACCCCAGACCTCACCCGTGGTGTACGTGTCTGGCGGCTGCGTGAGCTTGGCGCCACGCTTGTCCTGGAGCAGCGTGGCGAACTGGCGGCCCATTTCATCGACCAGCGCCTGGGCCTTGGCCTCACCCTCGGGGGTGCTGGGCTCAAACGGGTTGAGCATGCTTTTCAGTGAGCCCGATGCGTAGCTTTTGGCCTTGACATCAAAACGCTCCAGCGCCTTGTGCACGTCCCACGACAGGAGCACGGCGCCAATCGAGCCCACCAGCGAGTATTTGCCGCTGGTGATGTCGTCGGCCGACAGTGCCACCATGTACCCCGCCGACGCGCCCAGGTTGCCAATGACCGCCTGCACCGGCTTGCCGTGTTTGGTCCGCAGTTGCGCCACCGCGTCCATGATGCGTTCGGCCTCCACGGGGGCACCACCGGGCGAGTCGATGTACAGCAGCACCCGCTTCACGTGCGGGTCTTCAAACGCCCGGGTCAGCGCGGGCACCACCTTGTCGGCCGAGGCAAGCTTGGACGTGGCGCTGATCTGCCCCTCCACCTTCACCAGCGCCACGGCGGGCTCCTTGGCCCCCACGCCACCGGGCGGCAGCAGCAGGCGCGCACCGATGGCCACATACACACCCAGCGAGCCCAACACCACGGCCGCCACCAGCCAGCGCCTGAAGCGGGCGGCCCGGCGCTGCTCGGCCTCGCGGCGCTGGTGATCGAGCACAAAGGCCTTGGCCAGGCCGACCATGGCCTGGTCGGCGTTCTGGGCCGGTTCCATCAACGCGGCCTCGATGGGGTTGGGGCGGTGGCGGCTGGCCCACCAGGAGCGGAGTCGTTTGAACATGGGGGCACTGTAGCGGAGCGGGTTTCACCCGGTCCGCATGACGGGCAAAATCGGACCTGACCGCCCCCTCTCCGCCCTGCCCCGCATTGCCGCCCATGTCAGTTGCCTACCCCCTGCTCAAGTCCCTGCACATCGCGCTGGTCAGCGCCAGCCTCAGCCTGTTTGCCAGCCGGGGCCTGGCCGTGCTGTGGGGGGCACGTTGGCCCATGCAGCGGGTGGTGCGCCGGGCCAGCGTGCTGATTGACAGTGCCCTGCTGGCCGCAGGCGGAGGCCTGTGGTGGATGCTGCAGCTGGACCTGACCCAACACGCCTGGCTGCTGACCAAATTGATCCTGCTGGTGGTGTACGTGTTGCTGGGCACCTGGGCGCTCAAACGGGCGCCCACGCCAGCGGCCAAGGCGCTGTGCCTGGCGCTGGCCCTGGCCACGGTGGGGCACATGGTGGGGGTGGCGCTGACCAAGCATCCGGCGGGGTTTCTGGCGGGGTGGCTGACGTGAAGGGGCGGTTGCGCCAACACCTGCTGGTGGCCGCCGGTGTGCTGGCGCTGGCGCTGGGGCTGCTCGGGGTGCTGCTGCCCGGCCTGCCCACCACTCCCTTTGTGCTGCTGGCCGCCGCGTGTTTTGCCAAAAGCTCGCCACGCATGCACCGCTGGCTGCTGAACCACCGCTACCTGGGGCGCATGGTGCGCGACTGGGAAGCCCACCGCAGCCTGCCGCTGCGGGTGAAATGGGTGTCCACCACGCTGATGCTGACCATGGTGTGCCTGTCGGCCTGGCAACTGCAGGGGCGCCTGCCCCTGCAAGCCCTGGTGTTGGGACTGGGTTTGGTGGGCGCCTGGGTGGTGTGGCGCATTCCCACCCGCCGGCCAGCTGGCGCCCCGTCGGCCACCCACCACTGAGGTGGGTGGCCGCCCGGTCAGGCCGGTGGCGCGGCCCAATAGGCCAACGCCCGCTCCAGCGACGATTTGCTGGCTGACGGCAGGAACAGGCAGGGGGTTCCGGTGCGCTTGCAGTGCTCTTTCACGCGCCAGTACGCGTTGTGGCTGATGCACGCAACCTGGCAGATCACCACATCCGCCGCGTGCAGCTGGGGGGCCAGGCGCTCGTGGCTTTGCTCGTCGCCGCCATCGTGGTGGGCAACGCGCGCACCCTGGCTTTCCACCACCTCGCGGTGGCCTGACACCGCGGGCCCCAGCGGTGCGGCCTGCTCGCGCTGGGCGTACTGGGCCAGCAAGTGGGTGAACAAGCCCGGTGGGGCTGAGGCGGTCGGGGCCGCGGGGTTGAGCAACACACACATGTCAACCACGCGTCAGTGCCACTGCGTTGAAAAGCGCACCCGCAGGCAACCCGCGCGGATGGCCCTGTCGATGTGGGGATGCGGGCCATGGGTGGCCCACAGCGCCACCAACGCGGCGTGTGTTTGGCGCACACACACGGCGGCGGCGGCATGCCGCTGGTCAGCATGCCCATACCGCTGCAGCCAGGCCAACACTTCTCCGTGCACGGCGGCCAGGCCCTTCGCTGCGCCGTTGAGCTGGCCGTCCTCGGCCAGCCACTCTGACAGACACACCTGCGTGCAAACCCAGGCCTGCAGGGCGGCTACCGCCAGGGAAACACCGGGGGCATCGGGCTCCTCATGCACCACGCGCTGCGCCAGGGCCAGCGCGGTTTCGCAGTGCGCGACGGCGGTCAGCGGCAACCCCGCCTGGTGGGCGCGGGCCGCTCTGTCCATCGCCAGGCCCCAACCGGGGCAGGACATTTGCCAAACATGCCCGTCGGGGCTGGCCATGGGGGGTGTGAAGGGTGTGTGCATGTGAACCTCCTGGGGCGATGGACGGTGGTACTTTGATGAGATTGATTCTCGTTTGAATGACTTGATGCCAGGGTGACCTGTCACCCGCCAGTGGGCAGGGGCGCACCCGCCGGATGCGGCAGGGCACCGGTCGCATCGGCATCGTCGGCGTGCCCGCATGGCCCGCCCAGCAACCGGCAGTACTCTCCGTCGCGCCAGTGGTAGGCATCCATGGCGCAACCCGTTCGGCAAATGACCGACTGCGCCTCCCACGCCACCACGCGCGGCGTGCCAGGCGCAACCGCACGCACCCCCGCCGACCTCACCAGGCCCCAGTCGGAGCGAGTGACTTCCAGCATCAAACGGGTGCTTTGCCACATCAGCCGTCTTTGCAACGACGACAGTTGGTGGTGGTGCGACGACACCATTTGGCTGACCTGGCGCTGCAACACGCCCAGGCGCCGCAGCAGCACCATGTGCTCCTCCGGTCCTTCAGCCACCCCAGGCGTTTGGCGCTGGCCGGACGGAGTCATTGCACCACCCCATGCACGGGTTGCCACCACTGGGGGTGCACCACCGCCGCATCGCTGCAACCGGCGGCGAGCTGCTGCTGCCATTGGCCACGCAAGTTCGACAAGCTCGCCCTGAATCCGCCCGACAGCTGCGGGTGGTCCACCAAAGAATGCAGGTTGGACACAATTTTGTGGGCCATCAAGGCCCGCAAGTCCTCGTCAGCTTGCTGGGCGTGCCCGGTCATCAGGGCCAGGGTACCGGCCAGCAAGGCCTCGGCCGGCGGCAGGCCGCCCTTGCGACCCAACCCATCCATCTCTGTGCTCATGTGCGCGTCCTGGTTGCGCCCGAGTAGCGGCTGGCAAGTGGCAGCCCCATACAACCAGGCGCTGTCACCCAACCAAACCCCATGGGCAATGAACATGAATGGCTGGCAATACACACCGAACACCCCCACGGGGTCTGCACAAAGCGGTGCCTTGGCTGGCTCACAGGGGTCAGTATATCAAATTAAATGCGAATCGTTCGCGTTCTCATAAATGACATAAACACCCCTCCCACACCAAACACCTTCACCGCGAAACGCCCGCAAAAAAAACCTCGCAGCGCGTGGCAACGCCCGCCCTAAAGGTCAGCCACAATGTCCCCCCCTGTCCAAAGACGTCTCTCAACCCCCAACCATAAGGAACACGCCATGAAAGGTGACACCCAAGTCATTGCCTGCTTGCAGGCGCAACTGAAGAACGAACTGACCGCCATCAACCAGTACTTTGTGCACTACCGCATGCTCAAGCACTGGGGCCTGGACAAGCTGGCCGCCAAGGAGTATGCCGAGAGCATCGGCGAAATGAAGCACGCCGACCTGCTGATGGACCGCATCTTCATGCTCGACGGCCTGCCCAACCTGCAGGACCTGGGCAAGATCAACATCGGCGAGACCGTGCCGGAAATCCTCGGCAGCGACCTGGCGCTGGAGCGCGGTGCCCAAGCCACGGTGAAAGACGGCATTGCCCACTGCGAGAGCGTGCGCGATTACGTGTCGCGCGACCTGCTGCAAAAAATCCTGGACGACACCGAAGAGCACGTGGACTTTCTGGAAACCCAGCTGGACCTGATTGAGCGGGTGGGCCTGCAAAACTACCAGCAAAGCGTGATGGGCGACCTGTCCTGACGCACCCCTTGGCCCCCGCCACCCCACTGGGGCCAGCGCGCCCTCCCCCCGCCGGTGGGTGAACCCGTCCCGTCGGCGTCGCTTTTCACGCATACTTGGCGCCCTCATACACAAATACAAATGCGAGTCACTCTTATTTATAAGACAATCTGCGCTCCAGCCAGCCAGTGACCAGCGGGGGCCTTGCCCCGCCGTGCGCTCATCAGCCAGCCGACAACCCCTGATGAGATTTTTCGCATGCCCACACGCCATTCTTTCGGCCAAAAAACCCCCACAGCGCTTGCCAGCAAACAATTGTTTGCTGCACCATTCTTTACCCCATCGGCCGTCAGCCTGCCTTTGGGTGCGCTGGTGCTGGCCGGTTCCGTCTCGGTCATGGCGCAGACCACCGGCACCACCACCGAAAAGACCCTGAGCACCGTGACGGTCAAGGAACGCGCCGAAGCCGCTGAAGGCAAGGACAGCATCCGCGCCACGGAAACCACCATTGGCAAGGGCAAGCAGCTGCTGCGCGACATCCCGCAGTCCATCACCGTGGTGACCGAAAAGCTGATGGACGACCGCAACCTCGACACCATGAAAGAGGTGCTGAAAACCACCGGGGGCATCAGCTTCCTGGCGGCAGAAGGCGGCGAGGAAGACATTCGCCTGCGCGGCTTCCCGCTGCAAAGCACGGGCGACGTGTTTGTGGACGGCATGCGCGACCCCGCCTTTTACGACCGCGACACCTTCAGCCTGGACCGGCTGGAAATTCTGCGCGGCTCCGCCTCCCTGCTGTTTGGCCGCGGCTCCACCGGTGGCGCCGTCAACATGGTGAACAAGGTGCCGCGCGCCATCGACGAACACCAGGTGGACCTGACCCTGGGCAGCCATGGCCACAAGCGCGCCGTGGGCGACTTCAACATCAAAACCGGTGAGGGTACGGCGCTGCGCCTCAACGCCATGGTCACCCAGGCCGACAACAACGGTGCTGGCACCAGCCTGGACAAAAAGGGCCTGTCCGCCACCTACCGCCACGGCATTGGCGAGCGCGACGAGTTCAGCGCCAGCCTCTACCACCTGGACAACCAGAACGGCATGAACTACGGCCTGCCGTGGATACGCCCCACCGCCGCACAATCGTCCAGCAACCCCAACGGCTCACCCGCCAGCACCGCCACCGTGCTGCCGCTGGACCCCACGGCCTATTACGGCCTGGCCAGCGACCGCAACGCCGGCCAGGCCACCCACGTCACCCTCAGCCACACCCACCGGTTTGACCGCGACAACGAACTGGTCACCAAGGTGCGCAAGGGCGGGTACGAGCGCGACCAGCGCGCCAGCACCATTCGGCTGTGCGGCCCCAACGCCACCACCGGCGCGGTCAACAGCCTGTGCCCCAGCGTCACCACCCCGGCCAGCCTGGCAAACTATGGGGCCGGCACGGTGTTCACACGCGGCGCGCCCCTGAAGATCCAGAACCTGGACAACCTCTACGCGCAGTCCGACTTCAGCGGCAAATTCGAGGCCCTGGGCCTGAAGCACCAGCTGCAAGCCGGTGTGGACGTGGCCCGCGAAGAAAAAGTGGTGTACGGCGCACGCACCGCGGCACAGGGGGGCGTGGTGCCGGTCAAACCCACCATCACCGTGGGTGGCGTCACCACCGGCAACTGGGTCAACGAAGACAGCCGCGTGCTGCGCGAAACCAGCCGCTACACCGCCACCGGCCACGGCCTGTATGTGCAAGACCTGGTGCAAGTGGCGCCGCACTGGAAGCTGTTGGGCGGCCTGCGCTACGACCACCTGGTGGGGGAGTACGACACCTACGCCATACCCACCGCCGCCGCAGGCCCCGTCACCACCACCGGCTACCGCATGAAGGTGTCCGAGCTGAGCAAGCGCGTGGGTGTGCTCTACCAGCCCAACGACCTGCACAGCTTCCACGTCAGCGCCGCCACCTCGTTCAACACCTCGGGCGACGCCTATTCGCTGGGGGCCAGCAACGTCAACACGCCGCCAGAACAGGCCATCAACATCGAGTTGGGCGGCAAGGTGGACTCGGCCGACCGCCAGTGGACCACGCGTTTTGCCGTGTTCCGCAGCACCAAGCTGCACGAGCGCAACACCGACCCGCTGGTGGACCTGGTCACGCTGTCGGGCAAGCGCCATGTGGCCGGTGTCGAGGTGGACGTGACCGGCCGCCTCACGCCGAAGTGGGAGGTGTTTGGCTCCTACATGTGGATGCCGGTGGCCAACATCGACCAGGGCGTGGCCGGCTCCGAAGGCCAGGGCACCCGCCCCAGCCTCACCCCCTACCACTCGGGCACGGTGTGGACCACCTACCAGCTCACGCCCCAACTGCGCGTGGGCGGTGGCCTGAACTTCCGCGGACGCCAGACCCCCAACCGCAACCCCGGGTGGGAAGTGCCCAGCTGGGTCACGGCAGACCTGATGGCCGAATACACCTTTGACTTCGAGCGCCTCACCCTCAAGGCCAACCTGAGCAACGTCACCAACAAGCTGTACGCCGACTCGCTCTACAGCGGTCACTACGTGCCCGGGGCCGGTCGCGTGTTCCAGGTGACGGCCAACATCAAGTTCTGACCGCCATGCGCACCATGAACAAACGGATGTTTTTGCGTGCAGCCGCCACAGGCCTGGGTGCCGCGACATGGCTGGGACACGCCTGGGCGGTGGACGCAGGCCACACCCACCGCCTGGGCGCCGCCTGGCGGCGGCCCACGGGCGCCCCCGGCAGCCCAACCAGCGCGCAGGACTTCATCGGGGTGCTCCAACTGGATTGGGACGCCCGCCGGGTGGACGTGGTGGTGGAACACCCCGTGCCCACCCGCGCCCACGGGCTGCTGGCCGAGCCCGGTGGTGGCTTTCTGGTGGTGGCGGCGCGCCCGGGCACCTGGCTTCGCCGCCTGGACGGCCAGGGGCGAGTGGTGACCCACCACACACTGGCCAACGAGCGCCCGGCGCGCACACTGGACGGGCACGCCATGGCCAGCGCCGACGGCCAGTGGCTGTACACCCCCGAAACCGACCAACGCAGTGGTGAAGGCTGGGTCAGTGTGCGCGACATCCGCACCCTGCAGCCGGTGGCCCAGTGGCCCACCCACGGGCGTGACCCGCACCAGTGCGTGCTCGACGCCAGCGGCGCACTGCTGGTGGCCAACGGCGGCATACGCCGAACCAGCGATGGCAAAAAGCGCGACCTCGACCAAATGGACTCCTCGCTGGTGCGGCTGGACGGCCAAACGGGCGAACGCCTGGGCCAATGGCGCCTGGACGACCCCCGCCTGAGCCTGCGCCACCTGGTCTGGAACGGTGACACCGCCAACCCCCTGCTGGGCGTGGCACTGCAGGCGGAGCACGACGAACCCCTGCGCCGTGCGGCCGCCCCGGTGTTGGCCGTGTGGAACGGCGACCGGCTCCATTTGCCCACCCACCAGCCCTTGGCGCAGGGTTACGCCGGAGACATTGCGCCCGGCCCCGGGGGCGGTTTTGCCCTCAGCGGCCAGCGCGCGGGCAAAGGCGTGCTCTGGCACCCGGATGCGCCCGAGCAACTGTTCCCCGTGGCCGAGCTGCAGGAGGTGTGCGCATTGGCCAGCCCCCAGGGCACCGGGCGCGACGGCGTGCTCCTGGGCGGCCATCGCGGCGTGGCCCGCTGGCACCCCCGCCAGCCGCCCGCCATGCTCCCCTGGCCCAGCGCCATGGTGCCGGACAACCACTGGGTGCTGCTGTCATGACCCGCAGGCCCATGCCACCCGGCGGCGGCACCTGCACACCGGTGAAGAAAAATGCACGACCTCCCTACAGATGCAATCAATTCTCATTTAGAATTGAACCAGTGGTCCATCACCGCCACACCTTGGAGTCCGTGAACATGATTGTGTGTGTCTGTCGTCGCATCAGCGACCGCCTCATTGCCCAATGCGCCCGCCAGGGCATGTCGTTCGACACCATCCAGCTGGAACTGGGTGTGGCCACCCAATGTGGAAAATGCGAAGGCTGCGCCCGCGGCGTGTGGCAGGAATGTGCGCCGTCGGCGCCCGTGGCCCACCTCCACACGGCCCACCCCCCAGCCCCTTCTCACCCTGCCCCGGCCAACCGCACCTGATGCCTGCACTTGCCATGAACCGCTCTGCGGCCCACACCACCGCGCACACGTCGCCCCAAGCGGCCACCGCGTGGCAGCGGCTGCCACGGCACACCGCCATCGCCGCCGCGGTGGTGCTGTGCCACGTCGGCGCCCTGTACGCCCTGCAAAGTGGTTTGCTGCGCCGCGCGGCCGAAGTGGTGATCCCGGTGGAGGTGTTGGCGCAGTTCATTGAACCGGCCGTGCCCCAGGTGGAACCGCCCCCCCCGCCACCGGTGCCGCGATCCAAACCCCAGCCCACCCCATCGGTGAGCAAGCCCGCCCCCACGCCACCTTTGCCCCCGCCGCCCGTGCCCGTCGCGGTGGCCGATGCCACACCCACGGCCCACTCGGTCACGGGCACGCTGGCACCCCAACCGCCTGCGCCACCCATGGCATCTCCCGTGGCGGTGGCGCCGGTGCCTGCGCCACCGGCGCCACCCGCCCCCCCACGCATCGACCTGCCCAGCAGCCAGGCGGACTACCTCAACAACCGCCCTCCCGCCTACCCCGCACTCAGCAAACGACTGGGCGAGCAAGGCAAGGTGGTGGTGCGGGTGTTGATTGACGTGGACGGCAATGCCAGCCAGGCCGAGGTGCGCACCTCCAGCGGCTTCGACCGCCTGGACCAGACCGCGCTGAAAACCGTGTTGGGCTGGAAGTACCTGCCCGGCAAAGTCAACGGCGAGCCCAAGGCCATGTGGTTCAACGTGCCCATCCATTTCGTGCTGGAGCCATGATTTGTATTTAAATGGGCTGTAGCGCTTATCTAAATTCAACAGTTTGCTATTTTTTTGGAAAATGACCATGAACACCGAATTTGGACTGGCCCATGTCTGGGCCCAAGGCGACTGGGTCACGCGCAGCGTGGCCCTCATCCTGCTGGCCATGTCACTGGCCACTTGGGTGGTGCTGCTGGTCAAGGCGCTGGACCTGCGCACCCTGCGCCAGCAATCCCGCGCGGTGCACGCCTTCTGGCACGCCACCGACTTTGAAGACGGCTTGCGCCAGTTGGGCGACGATGCCCACAACCCCTTTCGCCAGCTGGCGCTGACCGGTCGTGACGCCACCAGCCACATCCTGCGCCAGGACGACGTGACCGCCCCCCAAGGCGCACCGCACCGCCCCCAGCTCCACGACCAGATGGACCTGAGCGACTGGGTCACCCGCGAATTGCGCTCCCAGCTCGACGAGTCCACCGCCCGGCTCCAGGGCGGCCTGGCCGTGCTGGCCTCGGTGGGCTCCACCGCGCCGTTTGTGGGCCTGTTTGGCACCGTCTGGGGCATCTACCACGCCCTGCTGGGCATCGGTGCGGCGGGTCAGGCCACCATCGACAAGGTGGCTGGCCCCATCGGCGAGGCCCTCATCATGACCGCACTGGGGCTGGCCGTGGCCATCCCGGCGGTGCTGGGCTACAACGCCCTGGTGCGCGGCAACAAGGGCGTGCTGCACAAGCTCAACCGCTTTGGCCACGACCTGCACGCCCTGTTCGTCACCGGCGCCCGGGTGCGCCAGGGCAACCTGGGCCAGACGGTGGCCCCTGCACCCGCCTCGCACACCCCCCATTCGGCCGTGGTCAACATGCGCAAGGCCTGAGCGTCACCCCCCGTCACCCGACATTCGCCCACACGCTGCCCAAAGGAGCCCCATGGCCCACGGACCTTTTGCCGACAACGACGACGACATGATGAGCGAAATCAACATGATTCCGCTCATCGACGTGATGCTGGTGCTGCTGATCGTGTTCATCATCACCGTGCCCGTGATGAAGCACGCGGTCAGCATCGACCTGCCGCGCGCCAGCAACGAAAAAGAACTGGTCAAGCCCGAAACCGTGCGCCTGAGTGTGGACGCCGACGGTCAGTACTTCTGGAACGAGACACGCCTCGCAGACGACAACGCGCTGCAAGGCCACCTGGCGGCCGCCGCCAGCCAGGACCCCCAGCCCGACCTCCACATCCGCGGCGACCGCGCCGTGCGCTACGAGCGCGTGGCCCAGGCCATGGCGGCAGCGCAACAGGCGGGCATTCGGAAAATCGGTTTCATCACCGAGCCGGCCCAATGAGCACACACCCCTGCCAGGGCCACAGCATGACCCCCGCCACGCGGGTGGCGCCTGGCCGCCCGGCACACCCCGCTCGCCCGGATGAACCCGGTCACCCGCCCCCACCCACGGTGGTTGGGCCTGCGGCGCAAGCGCTGTCCAGCAAGGACCTGTTGCGCGGCCACACCACCGTGACCATTGCACACAACGGCAGCCTCTACCGCCTGCAGGCCACGCGCCAGGGCAAACTCATCCTCACCAAATAGCCCACACCCGGCCTTGGCGCCGGGTGGATGCGGGCTCAGAGCCCAATGGCAGCGATGCCTGCTTTGGCAATCTGGGCGTCTTCGTTGGATTTGACGCCGCTCACCCCCACAGCGCCCAGGCAGAACCCGTCCTTCAGGATGGGCACCCCCCCCTCCAGCATGCCCTGAATGCCCGGCGCACTCAGGAATGACGTGCGACCGCCGTTGATCACATCCTCGTACACCTTGCTTTCGCGGCGACCCAGTGCAGCCGTGTGGGCTTTGGCGGGTGCGATGTGGGCAGAAATGGGCGGCGCACCGTCCAGGCGCTGCAACCACAGCAGGTGGCCGCCCTCGTCGGCAATGGCAATCGTGACGGCCCAGCCGTTGCGCTGGGCCTCGGCTTCGGCCGCCGCGGCAATGGTTTTGATGTCACTGAGTTCAAGGGCGCTTCGGTTTTTCATGGCAATGTCCTGTTAAAAGTCTGAGGTCAACCGTGGATGACAGGGAAAACGGTGCCACAGGCTCCCTGCCCCACAGCCGTGCACGCCACGAGCATAGCGGCGCAACCGGCCCCACCGCCCCCGCCATTACAGGCGCCCAGGTCAAAGCAGCTTTGCAGTGCGCCGCCAGCACGGCCTGGGCCTGGGCACCGTGCTGAACTTTCTGGCGCAGCCGCACTCTCACTCAGGCAAAACGGTTGGCCCCACTGACCTAGAATGCAGCAAGCCCCGGGGTGTCCGGGGCGTGTTTTGCGGATTCCACCGCGTTTTTCCGGCAACTACCTCTGGAGACTGCAACCATGTCTGACAACGTCTTTTCCTACGGCTACGGTGGCGTGGCCTCTGTCGAGCAGCGCAACAAGGTCATGCGCAACACCTATTGGCTGCTGGCCCTCAGCCTGCTGCCCACGGTGGCCGGGGCCTGGCTGGGTGTGGCCACCGGCATCACCGCGTCGCTGGGCGGCGGATTGGGCCTGATCGTGTTCCTGGGTGGTGCGTTTGGCTTCATGTTTGCCATCGAGAAGTTCAAGAATTCCGCCGCAGGTGTGCCGATTTTGCTGGCCTTCACCTTCTTCATGGGGCTCATGCTGTCGCGCATGATTGCCATGGTGTTGGGCTTCAAAAACGGTTCCGAACTCATCATGACGGCCTTTGGCGGCACCGCCGGTGTGTTTTTCGTCATGGCCAGCCTGGCCACCGTCATCAAGCGCAGCCTGGAAGGCATGGGCAAATGGCTGATGGTGGGTGCGGTGGTGCTGATGGTGGGCGCCATCATCAACGTGTTTGTGGGCAGTTCCGCCGGCATGATGGCCATCAGCGTGCTGGCCATCGGCATTTTCAGCCTGTTCATGCTGTATGACCTCAAGCGCATCGTGGACGGCGGCGAAACCAACTACATCAGCGCCACCCTGGGCCTGTACATGAGCCTGTTCAACGTGTTCCAAAGCCTGCTGGCCCTGCTGGGCCTGATGGGCGGCGAACGCGACTGAACCTTGACAGGATGCCTGAATTCCCCTGCCTGCGTGTTGGCCTTCAGTGCAACAAGCCCCTGCCCTTTGGCCGGGGCTTTTTTTCGGACGGCAACGGGTGCTGACGCCCCCTGCCCGGCTGGCCCACCATTCAAGTGCAGGCCTGCCCTGCCGAAAACACCCATACCATGCTGACCACTCCACTCCTGACTCGCGGGGCCTTGACCACGCTGGCCCTGGCATCGACGCTGGCCCTGACGGCGTGTGACTACCTGGGCGTGGAATCGGCCACCCAGATGAACGAGAAAAAAACGGCCGAGGGCAAAGCCATTGGAGGGGCCTGCCGCTACTCCAGCCGGGCGCTGGAAGACTGCTACAAGCTCAACCCCAAGGCCATGAAGGCCGCCGTGTTCGATGGCTGGAAGGACATGGACGCCTACATGCGCGAGAACAACATCGCGCCCGTGGCACCCACCCCCGAACCGCCCAAACCCGACCCCAACAAGGTGAACGAGGATGGCGAAGCGGCGGCCAAAGACAAGGCCGCCGACAAGCACTGACGGGTCAGTCGCCCAGGCCCGCCCACTCGAACACGGCCATGCTTTCCACATGGGCCGTGTGCGGAAACATGTTGACCACCCCCGCCCCCACGCACCGGTAGCCAGCCCGGTGCACCAGCAGACCGGCGTCCCGCGCCAACGTGGCCGGGTTGCAACTCACGTACACGATGCGGCTTGGCGGCGCCCAGCCGGTTGGGATGGCCACGTCCACCGTCGCATCCGGTGCGCTGGCGCCACCTTCGGCAGCGGGCGTGGGGTCCATGTTGACCAAACCGGCCTGGCGGCGGCGCTGCTGGTGCACGTCGGCCAGGGCTTTGCTGAGGGCGAAGGCCCCTTCGCGCGGCGGATCGACCAGCCACTTGTCGGCACGGCCATCGGCCAGCAACGTGGCCGGGGTCATGTCAAACAGGTTTCTGGCAACAAACTCAGTAGCAGACAATCCTTTACTGGCAAGCGATGAAGCCTTGTTTTTCTCATAATTTTCACGCGACCGGGCCACCAGGGTCACGCTGCCTTCCACACCCAGTACCTCACCGGCCTGTGTGGCGATGGGCAGGGTGAAATTGCCCAGGCCACAGAACCAGTCGATCACCCGCTCATGCGGCTGGGCATCGAGCAGCCTCAGCGCCCGGCTCACCAGCACGCGGTTGATGTGGGGGTTGACCTGTGTGAAGTCGGTGGGCTTGAAGGGCATGCGGATGCCGAAATCGGGCAAGGCATAGGCCAGCTCCCGCTCGGGGTGGGCCACAGGGTCGATGGGATCCAGCAGGTGGACCGTGTCGGGCCCCTTGGGTTGCAGCCACCATTGCACGCCGGGGTGGGCCGTGGCGAACTGGCGCAGCCGGTCCTGGTCAGCGGCGCTCAGGGGGGCGAGGTGGCGCAGCACCAACGCGGTCACATCGTCACCGCAAGCCAGCTCGATCTGGGGGCACAGGTCGCGGGCGTCCAGGCTGGCCACCAGCGCGCGCAGCGGCACCAGCATGGCACTGACGTGGGGGGGCAGCACGGGGCACACCGACATGTCGGCCACATACCGGCTTTTGCGCTCGTGAAAACCAATGAGCACCGCGCCTTTTTTCACCACATGCCGCACCGACAGGCGGGCTCGGTAGCGGTAGCCCCAGGTGGGGCCTTGTATGGGGCGCCAGATGGTGCCGGGCTTGACCTTGCCCAGGTGCCACAGGTTGTCTTCCAGCACGCGTTGTTTCATGGCCACCTGGGCCGTGGCATCGAGGTGCTGCATCTTGCAGCCGCCGCAGGCACCCGCGTGCAGGCCAAAGTGCGGGCAGCCTGGCCGAACCCGCTGGGATGACTCGCGGTGGACGGTGGTGAGGGTGGCCGCCTCCCAGTTGTTTTTCTTGCGGTTGACCTGGGCACTCACCCACTCAAATGGCAAGGCGCCGTCCACAAACACCACCTTGCCGTCGGCCTTGCGGGCCACACCCTGGGCCTCCAGGTCGAGCGAGTTGATGTGCAGCCAGTCGTCGGGGTGACCGTGGTCGCTGGCCAGCGGCGCGTGGCCACGGGGTGCGTCGGTGGTGGGTGAAGCCGATGTGGAAGTGCCGGGTGCCGCAGGGGTGCCTGGGTGGGCAGGGGCGGTGCGGGTGGCCGCCAGAGCGGCCGACAAGGAGGGGAGTGGCGTGGAATCGTCAGACATGCCCCGATTGTCTCAGGACCGCCACCCCTCCCAGGGATCAGCGCGACGGCAAGAAACGCGCAGGGTCAACCGGCTTGCCCTGGCGGCGGACCTCAAAGTGCAGTTTGACGCGGTCGGCGTCGCTGCTGCCCATTTCGGCAATTTTTTGCCCCTGCTTCACGTCCTGGTCTTCCTTGACCAGCAGCGACTGGTTGTGGGCATAGGCCGTGAGGTAGGTGTTGTTGTGTTTCAGGATGATGAGGTTGCCGTAGCCCCGCAAGCCGGAGCCCGCGTACACCACCCGGCCATCGGCGGCGGCCACCACCGGGTCGCCCACCTTGCCGGCAATGCCCACACCCTTGTTCTTCTGCTCGTCAAACGAGGCCACCACCGTGCCCGCCGCAGGCCAGATGAAGGCCACATCGTCTTCGCCTCCCGGCGCAGGGGCAGGCGCGGGCCTGGCCGGTGCCGGGGTTGTGGCCGCCAGCGGGGTGGACGATGGCAGCGGCTTGGCGGTCACCGCGGGTTCGTTCACAGCAGCGGTGGTGACGCCCGGCGAAACCCCAGCACCCGGAGCGACGGTGGCAGTGGTGACTGCGGGGGCACTGCCCGCCACCGGGGGCACGATGCGCAACACCTGCCCCACCTCAATGCGGTTGGGGTTCTCCAGGCTGTTCCAGCGCACCAGGTCACGCCAGTTCTGGCCGACCTCCAAGGCGATGCGGATCAGGGTGTCACCGGGGCGAACGGTGAAATAACCCGGCTTGCCCGCGTTCTCGGCCCCAAGGGGCAGCACTTTCTGCGGCTCCACGGCCACATCGGCGGCCTGTATGGGCCGGGAACTGGGTGCGGTGGCCACGCTGCGGTCCTCCACCGGCGCGGGTGGCGCCACACGCTTGAACGCGCAGCCGCCCAACACCAGGGCAGAGAGCACGAGCAAGGCCACCGAACGGGGGCGCAGCACGGAAGACACCGAATCAGCGGGGCGTGAAACGAAGGGGCGGGGGGTAGCGAAATTCATGTGCGTGGGTATCCGGGGTGATGCTTGCAGCCAACGGCAGAAAGGGGGCGGCACAGCCTGCGCTGGGTCAGCACAACGTGACAGGGAAGTGGTGGTGGAGCGACGCAGTCATCCAACACCCGATTTTAGGGGGACGAACTGCACGGGCTCCAACACCGTCCGCTGCAAGCCTGTGGCCGTGCGGTCGATGACCACCAGGCTTTGCACACCCTGACCCAGGTGCGCGGGTGCCACCAGGCGTCCGCCCACCGCCAGTTGGTCGGTCCAAGCCTGGGGCACATCATCTCCGCCAGCGGCGGCAATGATGCCCGCGTAGGGCGCGCCCGGCGCAAACCCCTGCATGCCGTCACCAAACAACAGGTGCAGGTTGGGCACGCGCAACGGACTGAGCAACAACCTGGCCTTGTCGTGCAGGCCACGCAGACGCTCGATGCTGTACACCTCCACACAGAGGCGGCTGAGCACCGCGGCCTGGTAGCCACAGCCCGTGCCGATTTCGAGCACGCGGCCCAGGGGCACCGAGCGGCCATGCAACAACAACTCCAACATGCGCGCCACCACGTTGGGTTTGGAGATGGTTTGCCCCAGCCCGATGGGCAGGCTGGTGTCTTCGTAGGCCTGGTTGACCAGGGCGGTGTCCACAAAGCGGTGGCGCTCCACCTCACCCATGGCCCGCAGCACGTCGGGGTGGCTGACACCCTGGGCCGCCAGTTTGCGCACCATGGCGGCGCGCACCGCAGACGAATCCAATCCGACACCAGAAACAGAAGAAAAAACCGCCGAAGCGCTTTTGTTTATTGGCTTGTCAGCTCCTATTTTTCTGAGCAATGACGCCGGTGCAGAATCCAGCCGCGCGGGAAAAGCGGGGCGTGGCCGAGCGGCACTCATGCCAGTGCCCGCAGGGTTTTGGACAACTGGCTGGCCGCCGGCGCCCAGTACGGCAACAGCGCGTGGTGGGTCAGGTCCACCTGCAGTGGCGTGATGGTGGCGTAGCCCTGGGCGGTGGCGTGGAAATCGGTCCCCTCACCGTCCTCGCGGGCGGGGCCAGCGCCACCGATCCAGTACATGGTCTCCCCCCTGGGGCTGACCTGTGTGATGACGGCTTCGGCCGCGTGCCTGCGCCCCAGGCGGGCCACTTTGAAGCCCCGGAGCTCGCCCAGCGGCACGTTGGGCACGTTCACATTCAGCAGCCAGGGAGCGGCGGAGTGATCAGCGCCAGCGGTGGGGATCCCCCCCATCACCTGCGTCGGATCCGGCACACCCGCATGGGCCACACCCAGGCTGGGCAACAGCTGTTGCACCAGTTCGCGGGCTGCTGCGGCGGCGGTGTCGAGGTGACGCCAGCCTTTTTCGGTCTGCGAAAAGGCCAGGGCGGGTATGCCAAACAGGTAACCCTCCATGGCCGCCCCCACGGTGCCGGAGTAAATGGTGTCGTCGCCCATGTTGGCACCGTTGTTGATGCCCGAAACCACCAAGTCCGGCCGGTAACCCAGCAAGCCGGTGAGGGCAATGTGCACACAGTCCGCGGGCGTGCCGTTCACATAGCGGAACCCATTGGCAGCCTGGTGGACATAAAGCGGGGAATGCAGTGTCAAGGCGTTGGATTTGGCGCTGTTGTTGTGTTCTGGCGCCACCACCTCCACCTCGGCCAAGCCCTGAAGGGCCTCGTACAGTGCCACGATGCCAGGCGCTTGGTAGCCGTCGTCATTGCAAATCAGGATTTTCATGTGACTGATTCTAGAGACCGCCGCTGACGGCTGCCCGCCGCCCCCACCCGCCCTGCCCCGTCCCAATGGCGACAAGGTGGCCGCACGGTTTGGCGGTGGCCGTGCCTATCATGCACCCCGCTTCCGGGCGTTGCCCCGAACCCAACTTTTTTGACCGATTGGAGACAACCCGATGCATGCCTGGCTGTGCGAAACCCCCACCGGCGTGGACGCCGTGATTTGGAAAGAACTGCCCACACCCGTGCCCGGCCCCGGGCAGGTGCTGCTGGCCATTGAAGCCGCCAGCCTCAACTTTCCCGACGTGCTCATCGTGCAAAACAAATACCAGATGAAGCCCCCACTGCCCTTTGTGCCCGGCTCAGAGTACGCGGGCACCGTACAGGCGGTGGGCGAAGGCGTCACGCACCTGCGGGTGGGCGACCGGGTCGCGGCCCTCAGCGGCACCGGCGGATTTGGCACACACACCCTGGTCAACGCAGCGCTGTGCATGTCACTGCCCGCCGGGTTCCCGGCGGTGGACGCCGCCGCGTTCATCATGATTTACGCCACGTCCTACCACGCGCTGCTGGATCGGGCGGCCCTGCAAGCCGGAGAGACCGTGCTCATCCTCGGTGCGGCCGGTGGCGTGGGCACCGCCGCCATCCAGATCGCCAAGGCGGCGGGCGCCAGGGTGATTGCCGCCGCATCCACCGACGAAAAGTGCGCCGTGTGCCAACAGTTGGGGGCGGACGCCACCATCAACTACAGCGAGCACACCGCGCAGGGCAGCCTGCGGGAGCAAATCAAGCGGCTGACCGACGGCAAGGGCCCCGACGTGGTCTACGACCCGGTGGGTGGCGACTTGGCCGAGCCGGTGTTTCGCAGCATCGCCTGGCGGGGCCGCTACCTGGTGGTTGGCTTTGCAGGCGGACCCATTCCACAACTGCCCATGAACCTGCCACTGCTCAAAGGCGCATCGCTGGTGGGTGTGTTCTGGGGGGATTTCGCCAAGCGCGAACCCAAAGCCAACGCCGCCATGATGCAGACCCTGGCCCAGTGGTACGGCAAGGGGACCATCAAACCCCTGATCCACCAAACACTGCCCATGTCAGAGCTGAAGCAGGCCTACGCCCTGATGGGTTCACGCGGCGTGATGGGCAAACTGGTGATGGTGAACTGACAACGCCCCTTCCCCTGGGCCAGGGGAAGTCCACCGTGCACCATGAAAAAAGCCGGTTCAGTTGTTCACTGAACCGGCTTTTGGATTGTTTGGGGTGACTGATGGGGCTCGAACCCACGACAACCAGAATCACAATCTGGGACTCTACCAACTGAGCTACAGCCACCGCAAGCCTCAGATTATAACCCGAAGATGCCGCCTTTTTTGACCTGCGACCACTCTGACAACGGCATCTGACTGGTCAACCGGCGCTGGTGGTTCGCTGCACCGGTTTCGGCACCTTGATCTCGGCCTTCAACTGCTTCTTCAGCCACTCGTAATACGCAGCGACCTCGGCCGCCGTCCACCACTGTCCATACTGGCTGAGCTCTTGCGCCGCCACCTCGGCCGTGGGCGCTTCGCGGCTCAGGACTTTTTGCACCTTCAGCACACTGTGCCCTTGTGCACCCAGATCAACCCCCACCCAGGCAGGCGCCGTGGCCATGTCGGCGCGCAGCGCAGCCGCCAGTTCCTTGGGCAACAGGTTTTGAGGTTTGTCGCGGGACACCACCACAACAGGCGGCAACTTGGCCTCACCTCCCGCTTTCCAGGCGGCCAGGTTCTTTTCGGCGTCCTCACGCGCCATGGCCTGGGAGCGCTGGCTCACCAACAGGTCACGCACGCGGCCTTTCACCTCATCCAACGGCAGCGTGTGCGACGGACGATGGGCGGTGACCCGTGCCGACACGAGCTGGTTCGCACCCACCTCGATCGACTCGGTGTTGCGCTTTTTCTCGATGGCATCGGACGAAAACAGGGCATCCAGCAATTTGGCATTGGCCAGTGCTGGCGGCGTGCCAGGACCAGGCTCGCGCCTGACCTGGGTCGCGGTCTGAACCTTAAGTTTGAGCTTGTCGACCACGGGGTCCAGGGAATCGGACTGTTCGTACACCAGGTTGCCAAACAACTCGGCTTTTTCAGCAAACACACGCTGGGCCTGCTGCTTCTTGAGTTCTGCCTCGATTTCGGCTTTCACCGCTTCAAAAGGACGGCGCACCGACGGCCGCACGTCCGTCAGCTGAATGATGTGGTAGCCAAACTCCGACTCGACCACGTCTGAGATGCCGCCCTTGGACAGGGCAAATGCCGCATCCTCAAAAGGCTTGACCATGGCACCGCGCTGGAAAAAAGACAGATCACCACCGCTGGGGGCCGAACCCGGGTCTTGGGAGTTCTTTTTGGCCAGATCGGCGAAAGAGGATGGATTCTGACGAAGCTGAGCCAACAGGGCCGTGGCCTTGGCCTTGGCGGCTTCACGCTCGGCCGCCGGTGCACTGGCAGGGGAAGTGATCAGGATGTGGCTGGCGCGGCGCTCTTCGGTGCTGCTGTAGCGTGCCGCGTTCTGCTCGTAGTAGGCCTTGACATCGGACTCGGACAGGTTGATTCCCTGGATGACCGTGGGCAAATCGAGCACCACGTAAGCCACATCGACCTGCTCCTGGGCCTGGAACAAGGCCGGGTTGTCGTTGTAGAAGGTGGCCACATCGGCATCGCTGACCTGCACCTTGGACTTGTAGCTGGCGGCATCAAAGCGCTGCAGCTGAACCTCACGCCGCTCAAAAAACGCCTGCAGCGAGGCACTGGCCGCCGCCGGCGTGACCAGGCTGGAGCTGGTGATGCCCATGGTGACCTGCTGGATGGAAAGGTCGTTGCGCATGCGGGCTTCAAACATCTCGGGCGACATGCCCTGCGCCGCCAGCAGCTGGCGGTAGCGGTCCATGTCCAGGCTGCCATCGGGTTTGCGCAGGCTGGCGATGGTTTCGTTGCGCTGCAGGTCGCGCGCCAGCTTTTTGTCACTGGTGAGGAGTCGGGCGCTTTGGGCGGCTTCGCTCAGCACGCGCTCACGAACCATGCGCTCCAGGGTGGCGTAGCGCGCCGCATCGGTATCAAACGCCTTCAGGTCCAGGTTGGGCTGATTGGCCCGCAGGCGGTCCACCTCGTTGCGGTGCGCCGCGTCCCACTCGTCCTGCTTGATGGCCTTTCCCGCCACCGTGGCCACGGTGACGCCGCTGCCACTCATGTTCTTGTAGCCGTCCACCCCCACCAGCACAAAGGCCGGAATGATGAACAGCGCGAGCAGGATCCCCATGAGTCGGGTGTTGTTGCGGATGTAGTCGAACATCAAATCTGTCCTGTGCGGAGTGGTGAGAAAACAGCAATAAAAAAGGCGAACTTGCGTTCGCCTTTTGCTTTCGGTGGTGGTGGGTGCTGAGGGGTTCGAACCCCCGACCTACGCCTTGTAAGGGCGCCGCTCTACCAACTGAGCTAAGCACCCCACCTCAAACTTTGAACCCGGTGGCTCAGTTCACGGCGTCTTTCAATGCCTTGCCTGCGCGGAACTTGGGAACCTTGGCTTCTTCGATTTTAATCGACTCGCCCGTGCGGGGGTTGCGGCCGGTGCGGGCGGCACGCTCACCCACTTCGAAGGTTCCGAAGCCCACCAACGACACCGATCCGCCGGCTTTCAGTTCCGCGGTGATGGCTTCCAGTGCAGCGTCCAGTGCACGGGTTGCGGATGCTTTGGAAATGTCAGCATCGTTGGCAATGTGGTCGATCAGTTCTGTTTTGTTCACAAGTGTTCCTCGGTCGTGGCCAAACGGTGTTGGCCTGGGTACGCATGCGGGCTGTCGGGCGCGGCATGTCTGAAATCAAGGACGCGAATTCTAGACCCAACAACCGCCCGAAAATCGGCAAAACCCATTTTTTTCGTTTGTCAAAATGTGTTAAGCCGCGCGAGAAATGGCCTCGGCAATGGCTTGTCCCAGCGCCTGCGTCGACGCCTGGCCGCCCAGGTCTGGCGTGCGCGGACCACCGTTGACGGGGTCCAGCACCCATTCAATGGCGTGCAGCATGGCGTCGTGTGCGTCCGGGTGGCCCAGGTGCGCCAACATCATGGCACCGCACCAGATTTGGCCAATGGGGTTGGCAATGCCCTGGCCGGCAATGTCGGGCGCGGACCCGTGCACCGGTTCAAACAGCGACGGGAATCGGCCATCCGGGTTCAGGTTGGCGCTGGGCGCGATGCCAATGGTGCCCGTGCACGCGGGCCCCAGGTCACTGAGGATGTCGCCAAACAGGTTGCTGCCCACCACCACATCGAAAAAATCGGGCCGCTGCACAAAGTGCGCGGTGAGGATGTCGATGTGGAACTTGTCCACCCGCACATCGGGGTAGGCCTTGGCCATCTCGGCCACGCGCTCGTCCCAGTACGGCATGGTGATGGCGATGCCGTTGGATTTGGTGGCACTGGTCAGGTGCTTTTTGGGGCGCGAGCGGGCCAGTTCAAAAGCATGGCGCAGCACCCTGTCCACCCCGTGGCGGCTCATCACGGTTTCCTGCATCACGATTTCGCGCTCCGTGCCTTCGAACATGCGCCCACCGATGGCGGAGTATTCCCCTTCGGTGTTCTCGCGAACAATCACCATGTCGATCTCGCCCGGCAGGCGGGGGCTGCCATCTCGGCGCACCACCGGAGCCACGATGCCCGGCATCAACCGGGCCGGGCGCAGGTTGATGTACTGGTCAAACTCGCGCCGGAACAACAGCAGCGAACCCCACAGCGAGATGTGGTCAGGGACTTTCTCGGGCCACCCCACGGCACCGAAGTAGATGGCGTCGTGGCCGCCAATCTGGGCCTTCCAGTCGTCCGGCAGCATCTGACCATGGCGCAAATAATGGTCGCAGCTGGCGAAATCAAAATGGTCGAACTGCAAGCCAATGCCAAACCGGCTGGCAGCGGCCTCCAGGGACCGGATGCCTTCGGGCATGACCTCCTGGCCAATGCCGTCACCGGCGATCACGGCAATGCGGTGTGTGCGCATGAAATGGGTCCCATTCAGATCAAAAAAAACAGTCAAGGTTTGGGTGAGCGCACGACCAGGCTCACCCCCAGGGCTGTCAACGCCGTGCCCGCCAGCGTGGTGGTGGTGATGGGCTCGGCAAACAACAGCCAGGCGATCAGGGCCGTGCAGGGCGGCACCAGGTACATCAGGCTGGACACGGACGCCGCAGCGCCCCGCTGAATCAGCAGGTACAGCAGCGAGCTGCCGCCCAGGGTCAGGCCCAACACCGACCAGGCCATGGCCCCCGCCAACTCCGCGTTCCAGCGCATGGCCTCGGTTTCCCACAGCGCCAGCGGCAACGTGACCAGCAGGGCGGCCATGAGTTGCACCGCGTTGGCGGTGCGCACATCGCAGGGTTGCACAAAGCGCTTTTGGTACAGCGTACCGGCGGTGATGGCCAGCAAGGCCGCCACCGCCATGGACAGGTTTTGCCACGTGGCGGTGTCGCCCGGTCCACCCGCCGTGAACTTGCGGGACACCACCAGCACCAGCCCCCCCAGGCCCAACAGCAGGCCCAGCCACTGGCGGCGAGACACTTGCGCGCCAACGCCCCCCACCGCCGTGAGCCACAGGGCTGTCAGCACCGGCTGCAATCCCACCACCAGCGACGACAGACCGGAACCCATGCCCGCCTTGACCGCCGCCCACACGCCACCCAGGTAAAGACCATGCATCAGCACGCCCGTCACGCCCAGGTGGAGCCACTGTCGGCGGTCCGCAGGCCAGCGCACGCCCATCCACCAGATCCAGGGCAAAAAGCAGGCAATGGACAGCGCATACCGCACCGCCAGAAACGACATGGGCGGCGCGTGTGGCATGCCATAGCGCGCGACGATGAAGCCCGTGCTCCAGATGAGCACAAACACCCAGGGCATGGCGGAACGCAAATTCAGGGGCAAGGGATGGAACCGATTCAGCGCGAGCGGGCGCGGATTTCAGGCAAGGCTTTTTGCAGGTAGTACACCATGGACCACACCGTGAGGAAGGCAGACAGCCAGATCAGCCAATGCCCCCAGAGCGCCGTGTCCACCCAGCCCAGCACCCGCCCGTCGTACAGCAGAAAGGGAATGGCGACCATCTGCACCGTGGTTTTCAGCTTGCCCACCATGTGCACCGCCACACTTTTGGTGGCGCCGATGATGGCCATCCATTCGCGCAGAGAAGAAATGGCGATTTCGCGGCCAATGATGATGAGGGCCACAAACACATCGGTGCGGTCCAGGTGGACCAGCACCAGCAGGCTGGCACACACCAGGAATTTGTCGGCCACCGGGTCGAGGAAGGCACCAAAGGCCGAGGTCTGGTTCAGGCGACGGGCCAGGTAACCGTCGGCCCAGTCCGTGGCGGCAAACACCACAAACATGAGGGTGGCGATGAGGTTGCGCGTGGCCATGTCCAGGCCCTGCCAATAGAACACGCCCACAATGAGCGGGATGGCCACAATGCGGGCCCAGGTCAACAGCGTTGGCAGGTTGAAAAACATGGGGCCGATTATGGGGGCTGGCTCAGTGCAGGGCGCGGTAAATGGCATCGGCCAGTTCGGCGGATATGCCATCCACGGTCATGAGATCGGCCACACTGGCGTCACCCACGCCCTTGACCCCACCAAACCGCTGCAACAACTTGGCCCTGCGCTTGGGGCCCACGCCCGGAATGTCCTCCAGGCGGCTGCCGCCGGTGCGCACTTTGGCGCGCTGGCTGCGCATGCCTGTGATGGCGAAACGGTGGGCCTCGTCCCGGATCTGGGCCACCAGCATGAGTGCGGCGGAGTCCTTGCCCAGGTACACCTTGTCGCGCCCATCGGCAAACACCAGTTCCTCCAGACCCACCTTGCGCCCCTCGCCTTTTTCCACACCAACAATGAGGGAGACGTCCAGACCCAGCGACACAAACACCTCGCGGGCCATGCTCACCTGCCCCTTGCCGCCGTCGACCAACACCAGGTCGGGCATGCGTTGGCCGCCGGCCTGGTCCAGCTGGCCGCCCGACTCGCGCAAGGCCTCGGCCAGCTTGCCGTAGCGGCGCGTCAACACCTGGCGCATGGCGGCGTAGTCGTCGCCGGGTGTGATGCCGTCAATGTTGTAACGGCGGTACTGCGCGCTTTGCATCTGGTGGCCTTCAAACACCACGCAAGAAGCCTGGGTGGATTCACCCGCCGTGTGGGAAATGTCGAAACACTCGATGCGCAACGCCGCCAGTCCGTCAGGGGGCAGGTCGAGCGCCTGCGCCAAGGCCCGTGTTCTGGCCTGCTGCGACCCCTCTTCCGCCAGCAGCCTGGCCAACTGCAGGTCGGCATTGGTTTGGGCCATGTCCAGCCAGATGCGCCTGTGCTCGCGCGGCTGGGCCACGGCGCTGATGCGCACACCCGTTTGCTCGGTCAGCGCCGCCAGCAGCCCGGGTGACACGGGCGCACCCACCACCAGCACCGGTGGCGGTGGCGACTGGGTGTAGTGCTGGGCCACAAACGCTTCCAGCACCCGCTGCGCCACATCGGGCATGGCAAGCGCCGCGTCGGCGTCGTCATCGTCCCCCAGCACCAGGGCATCTTCAACGTGGGTGGGGAAATAGGGCCGGTCGCCCAGGTGGCGCCCGCCCCGCACCATGGCCAGGTTGACGCAGGCGCGCCCACCCTGCACCTTCACGGCCAGCACGTCCACATCGGTGTCGGCCACGTTGTCCACCGCCTGCTGGTGCAGCACGCGCGACAGCGCCGACAACTGGTTGCGCACCTCCGCCGCCTGCTCAAAGGCCAGCGCCTCGGCGTGGGCCATCATGCGCGCCTGCAGGTCGTCGAGCACGGCCTGGGTATCGCCATCCAGAAAACGGGCCGCGCGGCGCACGTCGGCGGCGTAGTCGGCCACGCTGATGAGTTGCACGCAGGGCCCGCTGCAGCGCTTGATCTGGAACAGCAGGCAGGGCCGGGTTCGGTTGGCAAACACCGTGTCCTCGCAGGTGCGCAGCTTGAACACCTTTTGCATGAGCTGGATGCTTTCCTTCACCGCCCATGCGCCGGGGTATGGGCCAAAGTACTGCTGCTTTTTGTCCACCGCGCCCCGGTAGTAGGACATGCGGGGGTACAGCCCTGGATCGGCGGGTCCGCGCGGTGCGGCCGCGCCGGGTTCGGCATCCAAGCCCTGCTCAGCCCGGGTGGGCAAACGCCCCAGGCGCAGGTAGGGGTAGCTTTTGTCGTCGCGAAACAGGATGTTGAACTTGGGCGCCAGCGTCTTGATGAGGTTGTTCTCCAGCAGCAAGGCCTCCGCTTCGGAGCGCACCACCGTGGTTTCCATGCGCACGATCCGGCTGACCATGTGGCCAATGCGGGTGCCATCGTGGCTGCGCTGGAAGTAGGTGGACACGCGCTTTTTCAGGTTGCGGGCCTTGCCCACGTACAGCACCGCGCCGGCGGCGTCAAAGTAGCGGTACACCCCCGGCAACGAGGGCAGGGCCGCCACCTCGCGCAGCAGGCCCTCGGGGTGGGCGGGTGCAGGCGGGCTGGCGCTGTCGGTGGGGGCAGACGGGTCACTCATGGCGCTATTGTGTCGCGCCCAGCCCACACCTCCGGCTCGGCCCGACAATGGCCACCATGAGCCACCCGGATCACCCAGCTCCCCTGCATTGGGACATTTTTTGCCGCGTCATCGACAACCACGGTGACCTGGGCGTGTGCTGGCGCCTGTGCAGCCAGTTGGCCCACCAGGGGCACACGGTGCGCCTGTGGGTGGACGACGCCTCGGCGCTGGCCTGGATGGCCCCATTGGGGCAACCGGGCGTCCAGGTGTACCGGTGGGACGAACAGACCGACCCGCAGCTCACCGCACGGGACCACCCGGCCCCCGCCCAGCGGGTGTGGGTGGAAGCCTTCGGCTGTGAGCCAGATGATTCGTTCATAGCAAACTGTTTAATCAAATCGAGCGATAAAGGTCAAAAAAGCTCAAAAAATGTGGCCTGGATCAACCTGGAGTACCTCAGCGCCGAGGCCTACACCCTGCGCTGCCACGGACTGCCTTCACCGGTCATGCAGGGGCCGGGCGCCGGGCTGAGCAAGCGCTTCTTCTACCCCGGCTTCACCCCCCCATCGGGTGGGCTGCTGCGCGAACCCGGGCTGGCCCAACGCCAGGCCCGGTTTGACCGCTCGGCCTGGCTCTGCGCCCAGGGCATCGCCTGGGCGGGTGAGCGCCTGGTCAACCTGTTTTGTTACGAACCCGCCGCTCTGCCCGCCCTGCTGCAGCAATGGGCTCAGGACCCCGTGCCCACGCGGCTGCTGGTCACGCCGGGGCGGGCCCAAGCGGCGGTGCTAGCGGCCACCGCGCTGCCCGGTGTGAAGCAAGCCCTGGCTGAGAGCGCGGGCCACCTGAGCGTGCAGGCACTGCCCTACCTCAGCCAAACCGAGTACGACCACCTGCTGTGGGCCTGCGACATCAACGGTGTGCGCGGCGAGGACTCGCTGGTGCGCGCCCTCTGGGCAGGCAAACCCCTGCTCTGGCACATCTACCCACAGGACGATGGCGCCCATTGGCCCAAACTCCACGCGTTTCTGGATTGGCTGCAGGCCCCCGCAGACCTGCGCGCCCTGCACACGGACTGGAACCGCGACGCCCCCCCGGCGCCCGGGACCCACACGCCCTGGCCCGCGCTGGCCCAAATGGATTGGGCCGCCAGCCACGCCTGCGTGCAGGCCGCCCGGCAGCAGCTGATGGACCAGCCTGACCTGATGACCCGGCTGCACACCATGGTGTGCGCCCTGCTCGCCGCCGACTGACCGCGGCACGCACCGTCCGGGGCCTCGCGGCCTCGCGGTAAAATGCGCGATTACCCCAACAGCCAAAGAGCCGGATTCAACGGCCACGGCCCCGCCGATCCCGTCGGCTCAACCCCCCGGAACTGTTATGAAAATCGCTCAAGAAATCCGTGCTGGCAACGTCATCATGCACGGCAAAGACCCCATGGTGGTCCTGAAAACCGAATACAGCCGTGGTGGCCGCAACTCGGCCACCGTGCGCATGAAACTCAAGAGCCTGATCGCCAACTTCGGCACCGAAGTGGTGTTCAAGGCCGACGACAAAATGGACCAGGTCATTCTGGACAAGAAGGAGTGCACCTACTCCTACTTCGCCGACCCCATGTACGTGTGCATGGACTCCGAGTACAACCAGTACGAAGTCGAAGCCGAAAACATGGGCGACTCCCTGAACTACCTGGAAGACGGCATGCCAGTTGAAGTGGTGTTCTACGACGGCAAGGCCATCTCCGTCGAACTGCCCACCAGCGTCGAGCGCGAAATCACCTGGACCGAACCCGCCGTCAAGGGCGACACGTCCGGCAAGGTGCTCAAGCCCGCCAAGATCGCCACCGGCTTCGAAGTGGCCGTGCCACTGTTCGTCAACCAGG
This sequence comes from Polaromonas sp., assembly GCA_013823635.1. Lineage (GTDB taxonomy): Bacteria > Pseudomonadota > Gammaproteobacteria > Burkholderiales > Burkholderiaceae_C > UBA2334. Next base: position 29,789 of record PNML01000001.1, read on the forward strand.
GCGACCGCATCGAAATCGACACCCGCACCGGCGAATACCGCAAGCGCGTCTGACCCCCTGCCCGGCCTTGGTGCCGGGTCGCTCACAGGCTCCTTCGGGAGCCTTTTTTTCTGGGTGAAAGCCAATGGACCTGCTGTCCCGCATTTCGGGGGTGATCATCCCGGTGTTTCTGATCGTGGCCATCGGTTACGGCTACGCACGCCGCCACCGGCCCGACCTGTCCACCTTCAACCGCATCGCGCTGGATGTGCTGGCCCCCGTGCTGGTGTATTCCGCCCTGGCCGCGCGCGACTTTCACCTGGCCCAACACACCCAACTGCTGCTGGGTGGAACGGTGCTCATACTGGGCAGCGGCCTGCTGGCCTGGCCGCTGGCGCGGATGCTGGGCGCACAGCCCCGCACACTGGTGCCCGTGGTCATGTTCAACAACTGCGGCAACATGGGCCTGCCACTGGCGCTGTTGGCGTTTGGCACCGAGCACTTCGGTGCGGCAGTGGCGCTGTTTTCCATCAGCAACCTGTTTCACTTTTCGCTGGGCGCACGCCTGACCAGCGCCCAGGCGCGCACCCGTGACCTGTTGCTGAGCCCCCTGATGGTGGGCACGGCACTGGGTTTTGCCAGTGCATTGACCGACGTCAGACCACCTGCTGACATTCTGGCTGGGCTCAAGCTGCTGGGCGATGCCCTGCTGCCCATGATGCTGTTCGCGCTGGGGGTGCGGCTGACCTCGCTCACCCGCCAGGGACTGGCGCTGGGCCTGGCGGGTGCGCTGGCACGGCCACTGATCGGGTTGGCCATTGGGCTGCCCCTGGCCTGGGCGCTGGGACTGGAGGGTGCAGCCAGGGGCCAGTTGCTGCTGTTCGCGGCCCTGCCGCCGGCGGTCATGCAATTCATGCTGGCCGAGCGCTACCACCAGGAGCCCGACAAGGTCGCCGCCATGATCATGCTGGGCAATGCACTGGCCCTGGTTTTTGTGCCGCTGGCACTGGCGCTGGGCCTGTAAGCTAGGGGGCCGATCTTTCCTGCCACCCTCAACCATGCGCGCCACACAAAACCTCAACACCGACCGCCTGGCAGACGCCTGGGCCGAGCTGCAAGCCCACTCCGACAACGGTCAGCCGCTGGAAGCCTCGGCCAACCGTCTGGCGTTTGCCGACCCAGAGTTCATGCTGCGGCGGGAAACCCGGGGCATCCGCCTGCAATTGGAGATGCTCAAACCCGACCTCATCCAGCAGTCGCTGGGCATTCACCACACCGTGGTGGTCTATGGCAGCGCCCGATTTGTGTCGGAAGAAGTGGCCCAACGCGCCTTGGCCGTTGCCGAGGCCAGCGGCGACATCCAGGCCATCGCCAAAGCCAGCACCCAGCTGCGCAACGCCCACTACTACGAGCAGGCCCGCGCCTTTGGTCGGCTGGTGGCCGAATACGGGCAATGCTGCTCACCGAACGACCAGATGTTCATTTGCACGGGCGGTGGCCCGGGCATCATGGAAGCGGCCAACCGGGGGGCCAGCGAAGCCGGGGCACTCACGTTGGGGCTGAACATTGCCCTGCCCCACGAACAGGGCGCCAACCCCTGGGTGTCGCCGGAGTTGAGCTTCAAGTTCCACTACTTTGCGATGCGCAAAATGCATTTCATGATGCGCGCCAAGGCACTGGTGGCCTTCCCGGGTGGTTTTGGCACGCTGGACGAGCTGTTCGAAGTGATCACCCTGGTGCAGTGCCAGAAGGCCAAGCCGGTGCCCATTTTCCTGTTCGGCACCGACTACTGGAAACGCCTGTTCAACGTCGATGTGCTGGTGGAAGAAGGCACCATCTCCCCGGAGGACGTGGAACTCTTCAGCTACGTGGACGACCCCCGTGCCGTCTGGGACGGCATTCGCTCCTTTTACGGCATGGCCTGACAGGCCGGCCTTTACCGCAGCTTTGCGCATTCGACGCCGTGCGGCGGTCGAGCCAGCAAGGGAATGCGCTACATTACTAACCCATTGGTCAGTAAGTAGTGCATGTCCCCCTCACACACCCCACCTGTCGACACGGACGAGGCGCCCATCAAACGGGAGCGCCGCAAGGATGCCCGCCCCGGCGAGCTGATGGACGCGGCCCTGAGCCTGTTTGTGGAAAAAGGTTTTGCCGCCACCCGGGTGGAAGAAGTGGCCCAGCGGGCGGGGGTGTCCAAAGGCACCCTGTTTCTGTACTTCCCCAGCAAGGTGGACCTGTTCAAGGCGGTGGTGCGCGAAAACATCGCCGGTCGCTTTGCCGAGTGGAACACCGCGTTTGACACCTTTCAGGGCAGCACGTCCGACATGGTGCGCTACTGCATGCAGCAATGGTGGGAGCGCATCGGGGCCACGCAGGCGTCGGGCATCACCAAACTGGTGATGAGCGAATCCAGCCAGTTCCCGGAAATTGCCGAGTGCTACCGCCAGGAGGTGATTGAGCCTGGCAATGCACTCATCCGCAAAATCCTGCAACGCGGCATCACCCGTGGCGAGTTCAGGCCGCTGAACCTGGACTACACCATCTACAGCATCATCGCGCCCATGATCTTTGTCATCATGTGGAAGCACTCCATGGGGCCGTGCTGCGGGCTGTCGGGTTCTGGCCCTGCCCTGGACCCCGAAACCTTCGTTTCCAACCAGGCCGACGTGCTGCTGCGTGGCCTGGAAAACCCCTCGCCACCCCACTCCTCTCCCACCCCATGACCGACAAATGGATGAAATGGGCGGCCGCTGCCGCCGTGGTTCTGCTGCTGGCTGGCGGCGCGACCAAGGCCTTCAAGGCACGGCAGGCCAAACAGGCACAGGCGGCGGAAGCGGCCGCGGCCCTGCGCCTGCCCACGGTGTTTGAACTGAGCGCCCAAGACGTGGTGCAGGTGCGCACCCGCACGCTGGTGCAAGGCGTGGGTGTGTCGGGGACCCTGCGCGCCACCCAAACGGCCACCCTGAAAGCCAAAGTGGCGGGCGAATTGCAAGGCCTGCAGGTGCGCGAGGGTGACGCGGTGCAAGCCGGCCAGACACTGGCGCGCATCGACACCACCGAGTACCAGGCCCGTGTCCAGCAGGCCGACCAGCAAGCCCGTGCGGCCGAGGCGCAGGTGGCCATTGCCCAGCGGCAATTGGGCAACAACCAGGCCTTGGTGAACCAGGGCTTCATCTCCAAGACCGCACTGGACACCTCACTGGCCAACCTGGACGCCGCACAAGCCAGCCACCGCGCCGCGCTGGCGGCACTGGACATTGCCCGCAAGTCACTGGCCGACACGGTGGTGCGCAGCCCCATCGCGGGTCAGGTGGCCAGCCGCCTGGTGCAAAACGGTGAACGCGTGGGCGTGGATGCCCGGCTGTTGGAGGTGGTGAACCTCGACACCCTGGAGCTGGAAGCCGCCGTGCCGCCCGCGGCCGCCGCACTGTTGCGGATGGGACAGAGCGCGCAACTGAAGGTCGAGGGCCTGCCCCAAACCCTGTCGGCGCGGGTGGCCCGCATCAGCCCCAGCGCGCAGGCGGCCAGCCGCAGCGTGCTGGTTTACCTGACCCTGCCCGCCTCACCCGGCCTGCGCCAAGGCCTGTTTGCCCAAGGTGAGGTGTGGGTGGGCGAGCAAACCGGCTTGGCACTGCCCGCCAGCAGCGTGCGCAACGACAAGCCCATGCCCTACGTGCAACAACTGGCGCCCGGCGAACCCGGCGCGCCGGCGCGCATCACCCACGTCCCAGTGAAGGTGCTGGCCCAGGGCGTCGACAAGGCCGCACTGAGCGGCTCCGACACCGGAACGGCACCAGAACCCATGGTAATCACTGAATCTGTAGCTGAAAACTCAATGATTACAAGCGTCAGGGCCGGATTTATTCAAGAAAATACCTTGATACAGCCGCCCACCGCCCCATCGGCAACGCGCCCCTGAGCCCAGCACGCCCCGGCTGCTGACCCGACACACCCTGCCCGACCGCCCCCGACACACCATGTGGTTCACCCAGGTATCACTGCGCAATCCGGTCTTTGCGACCATGGTCATGCTGGCCTTTGTGGTGATGGGGCTGTTCGCCTTTCAGCGCCTGCAGGTGGACCAGTTTCCCAACATCGACTTCCCGGTGGTGGTGGTCACCACCGAATACCCGGGTGCGGCACCTGAAATTGTCGAGACCGAGGTCAGCCAGAAGGTCGAAGAGGCGGTCAACACCATCGCGGGCATCAACGCACTGACCTCGCGCAGCTATGAAAGCCAGTCGGTGGTGGTGATCGAGTTTGGCCTGCACATCGAGGGGCGCAAAGCCGCCGAGGATGTGCGCGAAAAAATCGCCCTGCTCAAGCCCAGCCTGCGCACCGAGGTGAAAGAACCCCGCGTGCTGCGCTTTGACCCCGCCAGCCGCGCCATCTGGTCGGTGGCGGTGCTGCCGGATGCGGCCAGCACCACCCCACCCAACGCGGCCGAGCTGACCCAGTGGGCCGAAGAAACCCTGAAGAAGCGGCTGGAAAACGTGCGCGGCGTGGGTGCCGTGACCCTGGTGGGGGGCACGCGCCGGGCCATCAACATCGAGCTGCGCCCGCAGGCCATGGAAGCCCTGGGCATTTCTGCCGACCAAATCGTGGCCGCCGTGCGCAACGAAAACCAGGATGCCCCGCTGGGCACGCTGCGCACCCGCGACCAGGAGCGGGTGGTGCAGGTGCAGGCCCGCATGGACAACCCCACCGACTTTGCCCAGGTCATCGTGGCCCGGCGGGGCGGTCAGCCGGTGCGCCTGGGCCAGGTGGCCAAGGTGGTGGACGGCACGGTGGAGCAGGAAAACCTGGCGCTGTACAACGGCGAACGCACCTTGCTGCTGCAGGTGCAAAAAACCCAGGACGAAAACACCATTGCCGTGGTCAATGGGCTGCAGGCCACCTTCAAGGAGATGCAGGCCCAGCTGCCACCGGGTTTTCGGCTGCAGGAGGTGCAGGACGGCTCGCGCCCCATCCGGGTGGGGGTGAACAACGTGCGCCAGACGCTGATTGAGGGCGCCATCCTCACGGTGCTGATCGTGTTTTTGTTCCTGAACTCGTGGCGCTCGACCATCATCACCGGGCTGACGCTGCCGATTGCGCTCATCGGCACCTTCATGGTGATGAACATGTTTGGCTTCACCATCAACATGATCACCCTCATGGCGCTGAGCCTGTGTGTGGGCCTGCTGATCGACGATGCCATCGTGGTGCGCGAAAACATCGTGCGCCACCTGCAAATGGGCAAATCCGCGTTCGACGCGGCCATGGACGGCACCAAGGAAATCGGGCTGGCCGTGCTGGCCACCACCTTGTCCATCGTGGCGGTGTTCCTGCCCATTGGTTTCATGGACGGCATCATCGGCAAGTTTTTCCACGAGTTCGGCATCACGGTGGCGGCGGCCATCCTGATTTCCATGTTCGTGAGCTTCACGCTGGACCCCATGCTGTCATCGGTGTGGCACGACCCGTCCGTGCACGGTCACGGGCAAGCCGCAGGTCCGCGCCAGGGCTGGTACGACCACAGCATTGGCCGCCTCACCGGCTGGATTGACCGCCTGCAGGACGACCTGGCCGAGGGCTACCAACGGGTGTTGGCCTGGGCGCTGCACCACCAGTTGGCCACCGTGCTGATGGCGGTGGGGGTGTTCGTGGGCAGCGTGGCCATGGTGCCGCTGCTGGGCACCGAGTTCGTGCCCAAGGCCGACTTTTCCGAAACCTCGCTCACCTTTCACACACCCGCCGGTTCGTCGCTGGAGGCCACCGAGGCCAAGGCCCGCCAGGTGGAGGCCATTGTTCGCGACATGCCCGAGGTCCGCTACACACTGGCCACCATCAACACTGGCAATGCCCAGGGCAAAATTTACGCCAACGCCTACATCCGGCTGGTGGACCGCCAGCTGCGCACGGCCAATGCCGACCAGCTCTCGGCCCGGTTGCGCGAACGCCTGCGCACGGTGGGTGGCATCAACGTCACCCATGTGGGTTTGCTGGACGCGGTGGGCGGCAACAAACAGGTGGAGTTTTCCCTGCAAGGACCTGACCTGCACGAGCTGGAGCGCCTGACCCGCCAGGTGATGGACCGCATCCGCCCCATCACCGGGCTGGTGGACCTGGACTCTTCCGTCAAACCCAACAAACCCACCGTGGAACTGCACATGCGCTCGGACGCCGCCTCGGACGTGGGTGTGGGCGTGGCCAACCTCGCCAGCGCCCTGCGCACGCTGGTGGCCGGGCAGACCGTGGGCAACTGGCGGGCCGCCGACGACCAGACCTACGACGTGATCGTTCGCCTGGGCGCGGCCGACCGCCAGACCCCACAGGCGCTGGCCAAACTGCCGCTGGTGGTGGGCTCACTGGCCGACGGCAGTGCCCGGGTGGTGCGCGTGGAGCAGGTGGCCGACGTGGTGGAATCCACCGGCGCCAACCAGATCAACCGGCGCAGCCTGACGCGTGAGGTGTCCATCAACGCCAACGCATTTGCCCGCACGGCCGGCGAAGTCTCCAGCGACATCCGGCAGGTGCTGGAGTCCACGGCCTTTCCGCCCGGCTACCGCTACCAGTTCGGTGGCTCCACCAAAAACATGCAGGAGTCGTTCGGCTACGCCGTGTCCGCACTGGCCATGGGCGTCATCTTCATCTACATGATCCTGGCCAGCCAGTTCAAAAGCTTCCTGCAGCCCCTAGCGCTGATGACCTCGCTGCCGCTGACGCTGATCGGTGTGGTGCTGGCGCTCATGATGTTCCAGTCCAGCATGAGCATGTTCTCGGTCATCGGCATCATCATGCTCATGGGCCTGGTCACCAAAAACGCCATTTTGCTGGTGGACTTTGCCATCCGCGCCCGGGAAGGCACACCCGACCACCCGCCCCTGAACCGCACCGACGCGCTGCTGATGGCCGCCAAGGTCAGGCTGCGCCCCATCCTCATGACCACGCTGGCCATGGTGTTTGGCATGGTGCCACTGGCGTTTGCGCTGTCCGAAGGCTCGGAGCAACGCGCCCCCATGGGGCAGGCGGTCATTGGCGGGGTCATCACCTCGTCGCTGCTCACGCTGGTGGTGGTGCCCGTGGTGTACTGCTACATGGACGACCTGGGCCAGTGGCTGCGCCGCCGCTTTCTGACCCGCCAGGCCACACCGCCAGGCAACACGGGCACGGCCCGGTAAAATTGGTGTGGTCCAGCAAACATACCCACCGGAGTATAAAATGAGCACAATGCAAGCCGTTCAAACCGCCCCTGCCTTCGACGTTGACAAAGCCCGCTTCAACATGATCGAGCAACAGGTCCGCCCCTGGGACGTGGCCGACTCCGTGGTGCTGGGCCTCCTCAAGGACATCCCGCGCGAGGTGTTCACGCCCGAGGCCTACCAGTCCCTGGCGTTTGCCGACCTGGACCTGCCCCTGTCCAGCCCCGCCGTGGACGGTGAATGCATGCTGCCGCCCAAGGTGCAGGCCCGTGTGGCCCAGGACTTGGCCGTGCAACCCAGCGACAAGGTGCTGCACATTGGCACGGGTTCGGGCTTCATGGCCGCCCTGCTGGGTCGTCAGGCGCAGCAGGTGCTGAGCCTGGAAATCAACCCCGCCTTGGCCAAAACGGCCGCAGCCAACCTGCAGCGCGCCGGCATCACCAACGTGAACGTGCGCTGCGCCGATGCCGCGGCCCATGGTTTCAAGGCCTGCGCCGACGAGGCACGCTACGACGTGGTGGTGGTCAGCGGCTCCTTGGCCGAAGTGCCCCAAGCCCTGCTGGACATGCTCAAGGTGGGTGGCCGCTTCTTCGCCTTTGTGGGGGACGAGCCCATCATGCGCGCCACCCTGGTCACCCGCGCCAGCGACTCCGCCTTCACCACCGAGCAGCCTTGGGACTATGTCGCACCCCGCATGAAGAACTTTCCCCGGCCATCGGCCTTCCGGTTCTGAGGACACACGCACCATGATGCAGCTGCAAGTGGGTCAGGTCGCGGACTGGGCCAAACAGATGGGCACCCAACACCCCGGGCACACACCCCTGGTGCTGGATGTGCGCGAACCCTGGGAACTGCAAACCGCCGCCATCGCCAACGACCCGGCCACCAACGGCTTCCAGGTGCTGCACATGCCCATGCGCACCGTGCCCGCCCGCTACCTGGAGCTGGACAAGCACCAGCCCGTGGCCTGCCTGTGCCACCACGGTGCGCGCAGCATGCAGGTGGCCATGTTCCTGGAAAACAACGGCTTCACGCAGGTGGTCAACATCCAGGGCGGCATCCACGCCTGGGCCACCGAGGTGGACGCCCGCGTTCCCCTGTACTGAAGTCACCAGCCCCTCCCCACACCAGCCAGAGACCCGACATGATGACCCTGCCCCGCCCGACCGCTGCCCCCACTTCCGCCCCGCCCGTCCCCGGAGCGCGCCAGGCGGTCCTGCGCCGCACCCCTGTGGCAGCGGCATGGGCCATGGCCGCCACACTGTCGGTCCTGTCGGGCGGCGCACACGCTCAGTCGCTGGTGGACCTGTTCGAATCGGCAAGGGGCTTCGACGCCACCTTCCAGGCGGCCAAGGCCAGCAACGACGCCGCCCAGGCCAAGGCCGAGCAGGCCCGCGCCGGCCTGCTGCCAACGGTGGGGCTGAGCAGCAGCGTGAGCCGCGCCAACGTGGACAACGCAGCCCCCGTGGCCGACCGCAGCTTCGGTAGCCAGAGCGTGGCCGTGGCCGCCAGCCAACCCCTGTACCGCCCCGCCAACCGGCTGGTGTTCGAACAAGGGCAAAAATCACTGCAAGTGGCCCAAGCCCAGCTGCTGGCTGCCGAGCAAGACCTGATCGTGCGCACCACCCAGGCGTATTTCGACGTGCTGGCCGCGCAGGACACCCTCACCTTCGTGAACGCCCAAAAGGCGGCGGTGGCCGAACAATTGGCTGCGGCCAAGCGCAACTTTGAGGTGGGCACCTCCACCGTCACCGATTCCCGCGAGGCCCAGGCCCGTTTCGATCTGGTGCTGGCCCAGGAAATTGCGGCCGAGAATGACCTGCGCGTGAAAAAGCTCGCCCTCGACACCCTGGTGGGCAAGTCGGGCACCAGCCCCCTGCCGCTGGCACTGCCGGTGGACCTGCCGGTGGCCACACCCGATGACGTGACCCACTGGGTCAAGCTGGCCGAAACCGGTCACCCCAGCGTGCAGCAGGCCAGCACCGCACTGGAAATTGCCCAGATGGAAACCCGCAAGGCCGAGGCGGGTCACGGCCCCACCGTCGACCTGACGGCCCAGTACCAGATGGCGCGGGCCCCTTCGTCCACCACGGGCATCACCGGGCGCAGCAACACCGCCAGCGTGGGGGTTCAGCTGAACCTGCCCCTGTTCGCCGGCTATGCCATCCAGAACCGCGTCAAGGAAACCCTGGCGCTGGAAGACAAGGCCCGCGCCGACCTGGACGCCGCCCGGCGCGCGGTGGCCCAGGCCACCCGCACGGCCTTTTTTGGTGTGCAGTCGGGCAAAGGGCAGGTGCGCGCACTCGAAGCCGCTGAGGCCTCCAGCCAGAGCGCCCTGGATGCCAACAAGCTGGGCTACCAAGTGGGTGTGCGCATCAACATCGATGTGCTCAACGCACAAAGCCAGCTGTTCCAGACCAAACGCGACCTGGCCAAGGCCCGCTACGACGTGCTGGTGGGCGGGCTCAAACTGCGCCAGGCCAGCGGCACACTGGTGGCGGACGACCTGAACCGGGTCAATGCCCTGATCAAACACTGAGCCGCGGCGGCACCGCCGCAGCATCCGTTCAGCCCGCTTGAACGGACCGATCCGCCGCTGGGTGCGGCAACAGGGACGCCACCGCCTCGGCGGTGGCCGCCGCAGCGCCCTGGTGAGACCGTGAAAACCGCTGCGCTGCATCCTTGGCGACCTGCCGCTGGTCCGGACTGGCCAGCCACGCCACCGCTGCGCGCAGGCCTTGGGCCATGTCAGACACCCGCCGGGCCGCGCCTGCGGTTTCGGCCTGGTCGGCGGCCTCGGCAAAATTGAAGGTGTGGGGGCCCATCACCACCGGGCAGGCACAGGCGGCGGCCTCGATCAGGTTCTGGCCACCCAGGGGCTCAAAGCTGCCCCCCAGCAAGGCGACATCCGCCAGGCTGTAGTACAGCGCCATTTCCCCCAGCGAATCGCCCAGCCAGATGCTGCCCTGTGTGGGTGCCACCGCTGCCCCGCGTGTCAGCTGCTCGCCCCATTGGGTCCGGCGCTCGCACACCCAGCCAGCGGCCTCGATGAGCCCGGCCACCGCCCCGAACCGCTGGGGGTGCCGGGGCACCACCAGCCACTGGATGTCGGAAACATCAAAATCAGTAGCTGATTGTTCAATACCATCAAGCGACAGAGACCTTATTTGCTTTAAAAACAGTGCCTCTTCCCCTTCCCGTGAGCTGGCCAGCAGCACCACCGGCCGCGCCAGACGCTGGCGCCACCGCTGCCCCTGGGCGCACTGCGCGGCATCGGGCTGGGCATCAAACTTCAGGTTGCCCCACACGCCGTTGACCCGGGCGCCCAGGCTGGCCAGGCGCTCGGCATCGCGCGGCGTCTGGGCCAACACGGTGGCCAGGCCCGCGTATGCCGGGCGGGACAGCCAGCGCAAACGCTGGCCCTGCCGCCAGGAGCGCTCGTTCAAGCGCGCGTTGACCAGCGCCAGTGGCACCCCTTGCCGCTGGCAGGCCTGCACCAGGCAGGGCCAAATTTCGGTCTCCATGAGCACGCCCACGCTGGGGCGACAGTGCCGCAAGAACCCTTGCACCGCGGCCGGGTCGTCCCATGGCAACCAGGTTTGGGCGTCACCGGGCAACAGGTGGCGACTGCCCTCGGCCCAGCCCGTGGCCGTGCTGTGCGTCAGCAACAAACGCATGCCCGGCAGCGCCTGGCGCAGGGCGGGCAGCAGGGTGGCCGCGGCGCGGGCTTCCCCCAAGGACACGGCGTGCACCCACACCCGGGGGCCTGTGGCGTCCGTGGCTTCGGCTTCCACACCGGTGCCATACACCCCGAACCTGGCCTGCACGGCGTGGGCGTACCCAGGCTCACTGACGGCACGGCGCGCCAGTTTGCGCCGCAGCAGTGGGCGCGCCAGGCGCATGGCACGCCCATACAGCCACAGGCTGGCGCGCTCCAGCCAGGTGGGCGCACGGGTGGAGGACGGGTCGGACACGCGGAACGGGCCTGGCATCAGGCCGCCGTAGCCCACAGCTGTTGGTACACACGGCCAATGCCGTCGGCCTCGGCCTGCAGGGAAAACTGCTGGCTGACCCGTTCGCGCGCGCGTTGCCCTGTGGCACGGGTCCGCTCCGAGTCGGTCAGCAGCTGGTCCAGGGCATGGGCCAGGGCGGCGGCGTCGCCGGTGGGCACCAGAAGGCCCTCCTGACCCGGGGTGATCAGCTCTTCAAACGCCCCGGTTCGGGAACACACCAGTGCGCAACCGGTGGCGGCGGCCTCAAAGGGCGTCAAACCAAACGGTTCGTAGCGGGGGCAGGCCACGCACACCAGGCAGCGCTGGTACCAGCGGTGCACCTCACCCGCCGGCACCTCGCCCAAAAACACCAGGCGCTCGCTCAGCCCGGCTGAGGCAATGCGCTCTTTCAGGGCGGACTCATAGGCACGGTGCTGTGGCTGCGCCAGCCCGGCGATGATGGCCGTCACCTCGGGGTAGCGGGGCAGCACGGCCAGCAGCGCATCCACAAACACGTCGGTGCCTTTGTCCGGCCGCACGCGGCCAAACACGCCCACCCCCCAGCGGCCCGGCAGGCCGCTGTCTGCCCAGGCATGGGTTTTGTCCACGGGGGCAAAACGGGTCAGATCGATGCCGTGGTGCACCACGCCGGTGGTGTTGGGCACACAGTCTGCCGCCTTCTGGGTGGTGGCAATGACCGCGTCCATGCGTGATATCAGCCAGCGCGGGAAGGCGCCGTGCACATGCTGCGCGGCCGAGGTGAACACCAGGCGCACCGGCAGGCGCAACACGTCGCGCGCCCACAAACCAGCCAGCATTTCGTGGTCGCGGCGCACATGCCAGATGCGGAAAGGCCGCCCGGGCGGTGGCCGGCGCGACACGCGAATGGCTTCGCCCAGGCGCATGCCCACCACCCCGTTGGACTGCGTGGTGCCGCAGTAACCCAGCGCCCACTGCGTCATCTGCAACGGCACCAGTGCGTTCACGGTGGCAGACACGCCGGTGTAGCGCTTTTTCAGGTTGAACACGATGACTTCGGGGTCAGCGCTGAGTCCGGGGTGCAAGGGCATGGAAAAGGGCCGTCGGGGATGGGGGTGGGCCAGTCAGTGGGCGGCGCTGCCCACCACGGCATCGGGTTTGACGCTGCGCAGCAGGGCCAGCATGTCGGTCTCGATGCGGTGCAGCGCCTCGGGCGTGTGGCCCTCGAAGCGCAGCACCAGCACCGGCGTGGTGTTGGACGCGCGGATCAGGCCGAAGCCGTCCGGCCAGTCCACCCGCAGGCCGTCGATGGTGCTCACTTTGGCCGGCGCGGCAAATTGGGCCTGCTGCAAGCGCGTCACCAGGGTGTGGGGCTCGCCCTCGGCGCAGGCCACGTTGAGCTCGGGCGTGCTGTGGCTGGTGGGCAGGGCCTCCAGCACGGCGCTGGGGTCGTCGTGGCGGCTGAGGATTTCCAGCATGCGGGCACCCGCATAGGTGCCGTCGTCGAACCCGTACCAGCGCTCCTTGAAAAAGATGTGGCCACTCATTTCACCACCCAGCGGTGAATCCACCTCCTTCATGCGCGCCTTGATGAGCGAATGGCCGGTTTTGAACATCTCGGCCACGCCACCCGCCGCCTCGATGGCCGGGGCCAGCCGTTGCGTGCACTTGACGTCGAACAGGATGGTGCCGCCGGGCACGCGCGACAGCACGTCCTGCGCAAACAGCATCATCTGGCGGTCGGGGTAAATGTTGTTGCCGTGGCGGGTGATCAGGCCCAGCCGGTCGCCGTCGCCGTCAAAGGCCAGGCCCAGGTCGGCACCGGTGCTGGCCAACGCGGCCATCAGGTCGCGCAGGTTTTCGGGCTTGCTGGGGTCGGGGTGGTGGTTGGGGAAGTTGCCGTCCACCTCGCTGAACAGCTCAACCACCTCGCAACCCAACGCCCGGAAGATACCGGGTGCCGAGGCACCGGCCACACCGTTGCCACTGTCCACCACAATTTTCAGGGGGCGGGCCAGCCGGATGTCGGACACGATGCGCTGGGCATAGTCTTCGTCAATCCGCACCTGGCTGATGCTGCCACCGGCTTGCAACACCCAGCTTTCCGCCTCCATGGTGTGGCGCAACTGCTGGATGTCTTCCCCGTAAATGGCCTTGCCCGCCAGCACCATCTTGAACCCGTTGTGGTCTTTGGGGTTGTGGCTGCCGGTGACCTGTATGCCACTGCGGCACAGGGTGTTGGCCGCAAAGTACAGCATGGGCGTGGTGACCATGCCCACGTCAATCACCTGGATGCCGGCGGCCACCAGACCGCGCATGAGCGCCCGGCTAAGGGCCGGGCCGGTGAGGCGGCCATCGCGGCCCACGGCCACCGTGGTCTCGCCCGCGGCGCGAGCCGCCGTGCCAAAGGCCTTGCCCAGGGCTTCGGCCACCGCCTCGTTCAGTGCGGTGGGAACCACACCCCGGATGTCGTAGGCCTTGAATACGGAAGTGACCAGCTGCATGACAAAAAACCCCTGTGTGTTGTGAATGACCCTGCGCCTGCGCTTGAAAGCGTGCGCGCGAATTGTAGGCGGGCCACCCTGGCAACCACAGGTCCGAAAACGGCCAATGCGGCGGCCAGCCCTCTGTACCATGCCCCCATGGACCGCTCCCTCACCCCAACCCCGCTGGACAACGAGGCCTGCTACCTGGCCCTGGCCGCTCGGGATGCACGGTTCGACGGGCGGTTTTTCACCGGCGTCACCTCCACCGGCATTTACTGTCGACCCATTTGCCGGGTGCGCACGCCCCGGGCAGCCAACTGCGTGTTTTTTCACCTGGCCGCGCAGGCCGAGCGGGCGGGCTTTCGCCCGTGCCTGCGCTGCCGCCCCGAACTGGCCCCGCAAGCCCGGCACTGGTCCAGCCAGGACGCCACCCAGTTGCTGTTGCAACAGGCCTGTCAGTGGCTGGCACACGCCGCAGCCGCTGGCCACCTGCCCCACAACGCCCCCCTGCCCCAGCTGGCCCAGCGTCTGGGCGTGTCCGAGCGGCACGTGCGGCGCATCTTTCAGACCCACCTGGGCGTGTCGCCGCTGCAATACCTGCAAACCCTGCGCCTGCTCAGCGCCAAACAACTGCTCACCGATACCCGCCTGCCCATGGCGGAAGTGGCCTGGCTGAGCGGATTCTCCAGCGTGCGCCGCTTCAACGCCTGCCTGCTGGCGCACTACGGCCTGACCCCCACGGCCATGCGGCGGGGCATGGGGCCAGTGCCACCCCGGTCAGCGGCCCTGCAGGAGGCGGGCACCCGGGTGAGGCTGGCTTACCGACCACCACTGGCCACCACGGAGTTGCTGCGCTTTCTGGCCCTGCGGGCGGTGGACGGCGTCGAGTGCGTGGACACCGGGGCACGCCGCATCACCCGCACGCTGTCGGTGCCACAGCCGCTGCCGGTGGGCGCCACCACGGCGGCCCCGACCACACCCGCCAGGCTCAGCGGCTGGATACGCATCACCTGGCCCGACCACCAGCCGTGGGCAGAGCTGACGGTGAGCGACGGACTCAGCCACGCCTTGCCCGAGGTCATCCGCCGGGTGCGCGACTGGCTGGACCTCGATGCCGACCCAGCCGCCGTGGCCCTCACGCTGGCGGCGGACTTCCCCGGTGCCAGCGGGCTGCGTGTGCCCGGCGCAATCGATGGGTTCGAGCTGGGCGTGCGCGCCGTGCTGGGTCAACTGCTCACCGTGCAGGCGGCCACCACCCTGTGCGGGCGGGTGGCGCGCACCCTGGGCAGCCCTGTGGACAGCCCCTGGCCCGAGCTGACGCACCTGTTTCCCACACCCGCCCAGTGGCTGGCCGCCCCGGCCGACGTGCTCGGCGCGCTGGGCATCACGCGGCAGAAGCAAGGGGCCATTGGCGCACTGGCCCGGTGCCTGCTGGATGAGCCCGACTGGCTGACACCGGGAGCAGACCCGCACGCCACCCATGCCCGCTTGCTCACCCTGCCAGGGGTGGGACCCTGGACCGCCAGCTACCTGGTCATGCGTGGCCTGCATTGGCCAGACGCCTTTCCGGCGGGCGATGTGGCCTTGCAGACCGCCCTCCACACCCGCCACCTGCCACACCCGCAGCACGCCACCACCCAGCGTGCGCAGGCGTGGCAACCCTGGCGCAGCTATGCCGCCGTGGCGTTGTGGCAAGGACTGGGGTCACCGGCAGAAGAACAAATACATAGCAAACACATCAATAAATAAAAACGATACTGGCATTTTTTATATGAAACTCCATCCCTTACCCCTTTGCTGCACCCTCGACACCCCGCTCGGGGACATGGTGTTGGCCGCATCCGACCGGGGCCTGGTCGGTGCCTGGTTTGTGGGCCAGCGCCACGCGCCCGACTGGGTCGCCTGGCCGTCCACTGCCACGCCTGAGGACCACCCCACGCTGGCCGCCGCTGCGCGGCAACTGCTGGAGTACTTCCACCAGCAGCGTCGGACCTTCGAGTTGCCGCTGGACCTGGGGCATGGCACCGCGTTCCAGCAACAGGTTTGGCAGGCACTGCTGGGCATACCCGCCGGGCACACCGCCACCTATGGTCAACTCGCGGCACAGCTGTGCCACCCCACGGCCAGCCGGGCCGTGGGTGCGGCGGTGGGGCGCAACCCCGTCAGCATCGTGGTGCCCTGCCACCGGGTGCTGGGCGCACAAGGCCGTTTGACCGGCTACGCCGGTGGTCTGGACAAGAAAGTGGCCCTCCTTCAACTTGAAAGCACCCATTGACCGACCACTCCGCCCCTCAGCCCTGGCTGAAAGACTTTGTATGGCTGGCGGCCATTTGGGGGGCCTCCTTCCTGTTCATGCGTGAGGCGGCGCTGGAGTTCGGGGCAGTGGCCACCGCCGCGGTGCGGGTCAGCGTGGCCTCGCTGTTCCTGCTCCCGCTGCTGCACCACCGGGGGCAGGTGCCGGTGTTGCAGCGCCACTGGCGGCGTGTGTTTGGCGTGGGATTGCTGAACTCGGGCATCCCGTTTGCGTGTTATTCGTATGCGCTGCTCTACATCACCACCAGCCTGTCGTCCATCCTGAACGCCACCGTGCCACTGTTTGGCGCCCTGGTGGCCTGGGTGTGGCTGAAGGACCGCCCCACCCCCCTGCGCATGGTCGGCTTGGCCATTGGTTTTGTGGGGGTGGCCATGCTGGCCTGGGGCAAGGCGAGCTTCAAGCCCGATGCCTCCGGCCTGTCGTCGGGGTGGGCCATCGTGGCCTGCCTGACCGCCACGCTGTGCTACGGCCTGGCCGCCAGCGCCACCAAAAAGTACCTGGGGGGCCTGCCGCCGCTGGTCACCGCCACCGGCAGCCAGATGGGCGCGGCCCTGGGGCTGGCCTTGCCCGCCGCCTGGTTCTGGCCCGGCACACCGCCGAGCTGGCACGCCTGGGGCGCTGCGGCGGTGCTGGGGGTGTTGTGCACCGGGGTGGCCTACATCCTGTATTTCAGGCTCATTGAACAGGCCGGGCCCGCCAAGGCACTGGCGGTGACTTTTCTGGTGCCCGTGTTCGCCGTGGGCTACGGCGCGGCGCTGCTGGGTGAAACGGTGAGTGGCTGGACCTGGCTGTGCGGGGCCATCATTTTTGCGGGGACCGCCCTGTCCACCGGGCTGCTGGGGCACAGGACAAAGCCTGCATGAACAGGGGGCTGAGCGCAGGCGGTTGGCCCTGTTCGGCGCCACGGCCAAGGTGATGCCCCGGCAGATGAACCACCTGGCGTGGCCAGCCCGACTGGACTCGAACCAGTTACCCCAAACTTAGAAGGTTTGTGCTCTATCCAGATGAGCTACGGGCTGCCGTGAGACGGTGCAAGGCGCAATTTTAGCCCCCACCCGCAAGGTCAGCACGCCGGTGGCGCTGGGGGCTGGGGCGAAAAAAAAGGCCACACACGGGGTGTGAGGCCTTTTTTGGGGTGTTGAATGGTCGGGGCGGCGGGATTCGAACTCGCGACCCTCTGCTCCCAAAGCAGATGCGCTACCAGGCTGCGCTACGCCCCGACTAAGCCTCGCATTATAGCGCCAAGAATCAGGGTTTCAGCCACTTCTGCATGAAACATGCGTTGCCCATGTCGGGGGCCAGCTGGTAATCGACAAAACCCTCGGCCTCGTACAACCGACGGGCCGGTGCGTTGCCCGAGAGCACCTCCAGTGTGAGCTTGCAAGCCCCCCGGCGGCGGGCCTCGGCCTCCGCGCAGGCCAGCAGGTGACGCCCCACCCCCCGCCCCCGCTGACCGGGCAACACCGCCACATCGTGCACATTGACCAGCGTGCGGCAGGCAAAGGTTGAAAAACCCTCGACACAGTTGACCACCCCCACAGGCTGTCCGTCCACCCAGGCCAGCACACTGTAGGCCTGCGGGCGGCGGGCCAGCTCGGCCACCAGGTTCTGGCGGGCGAAGTCGCTCAGTGGCTCGCCGCCGCCAGCCGGGTCACGCGCATAGGCATCCAGCAACATGACCAGGGCACGGGCATCGTCCGGATTCGCGTAGTCCGCGAGGCGGACCACCACATCGGCCAGGGGCGTCTTCGGGGTCAGGGCGCTCATGCCGCCTCCAGCGTCCGCGCCAGGCGCTCGGCCATGGCCTGCGCCACCGCCGCATCCCTGGCCTCGACCATCAAGCGCAGCAAAGGCTCGGTGCCACTGGGACGCACCAGCACGCGGCCGTTGTTGCCCAACTCGCGCTCGACGGCCTGAATTTCGCTGGCCAGCGCGGTGTTGCGCTGCCAGTCTTGCCCGGGCCGGAGCCTGACGCTCAACAGGGTTTGCGGAAACAGCTCCACGCCCTTCAGCAAATCGGCCAGCTCGCAACCCTGGCGCACACTGGCCAGCAGCACCTGCAGGGCGGACACCAGGCCGTCACCGGTGGTGTGCCGGTCCAGCGTCAGCAGGTGTCCCGACCCTTCGCCGCCCAGCAACCAGCCCCTGGCCTCCAACTCTTCCAACACGTAGCGGTCCCCCACCTTGGCACGCACAAACGCCAAGCCTTTTGCTTTCAGGGCCAACTCAACGGCCATGTTGGTCATCAGCGTCCCCACCACGCCGGCCAATTCCGGACCCGGCGCCAGGCCGCGCGAGTGCATGCGGTGCAGGCGCTCGTTGGCAATGATGTAGAGCAGTTCGTCGCCGTTGAACAAACGGCCCTGACGGTCCACCAGCTGCAGTCGGTCGGCATCGCCATCCAATGCCACGCCCAGGTCGGCGCCGTGCGCCCGGACCGCTTCGATCAGCGCCTGCGGGTGGGTGGCGCCCACACCCCGGTTGATGTTCAGCCCGTCGGGGGCGCAGCCAATGGCCACCACCTCGGCACCCAATTCGTGGAACACCATGGGCGCGATCTGGTAGGCCGCCCCGTGGGCCGCATCCACCACAATCTTCATGCCCTTGAGGGTGAGGTCGTTGGGAAAGGTGCTCTTGCAGAACTCGATGTAGCGGCCAGCGGCATCGTCCAGGCGACGAGCCTTGCCCAGCCCGGCGGAGTCAACCCACACGGGTGGCTCGGTCAGCACCTGCTCGACCGCTGCCTCCCAGGCATCGGGCAACTTGGTGCCCTGGGCACTGAAAAACTTGATGCCGTTGTCGGGAAACGGGTTGTGGCTGGCACTGATGACCACCCCCAGGCTGGCGCGCTGCGCCCGCGTGAGGTAGGCCACGGCGGGCGTGGGCACAGGCCCGAGCAGCACCACGTCCACCCCCGCCGAATTGAAGCCGGACTCCAGCGCGCTCTCCAGCATGTAACCCGATATGCGGGTGTCTTTGCCGATGAGCACCGTGGGGTGTGCTTCCGTGCGCTTGAGCACCCGGCCCACCGCGTGGGCCAGCTTCATGACGAAGTCGGGGGTGATGGGGGCTTGGCCAACGGTGCCACGGATGCCGTCGGTGCCAAAGTAGGTTCTGCTCATGGTCTTCTTCCCTTGTGTCAAATGGTTGTTGGTTGAATCGGGCGGGTCACGCTGGCACAGCCGCTCCCACGGCCTGCCAGAGGCGCAGTGCTTGCACGGTTTCACGCACGTCGTGCACGCGCACCACGCTGGCCCCCTGTTGCACGGCCAACAGGGCTGCGACGACGCTGGGCACCAAGCGGCCGCGCGCCACGGTGGACGGATCGGCCTGCGCCCCACCGTCACCCAGCACCACACCCAGGGTGCTTTTGCGAGACCACCCCACCAGCAGTGGGTGGCCCAGGTCCAGCAGCGCCCGCTGCTGGGTCAGCAATTGCAAGTTCTGCGTCGGGGTTTTGCCAAAACCCACGCCGGGATCCAGCAAAATTTGATCTTTTTTAACACCCAGCGCTTGTATGCATTGAATTCGTTGCTTCAAAAATTGTATAACCTCCTCACACACATCCCCCGCCATGGGCTCGGCCTGCATGGTCACTGGGTCGCGGTGCATGTGCATCAGGCACACGCCACAGCCAGGGTGCTGCGCCACCACGTCGGCAGCAGACGGACAATCCGCCGTGGCCGGTTGACGCAGGGCCCAAATGTCGTTGACGATGTCTGCCCCCATGTCCAGCGCCGCGCGCATGACCGCAGGCTTGTAGGTGTCCACCGACACCGGCACACCCAGCTCAAGCGCCTGCGTCAGCACGGGCAGCAACCGCGCCAACTCCATCTCCAGTGGCACGGGTTGTGCACCAGGACGGGTGGACTCGGCCCCCAGGTCGAGCATGTCCGCCCCATCGGCCAACAGCTGCTCGGCATGGCGCAGGGCCTGGGTGGTCCCGGCATGTTGGCCTCCGTCTGAAAACGAGTCGGGCGTGACATTGACAATGCCCATGACCTTGGGCGTGCTCAGGTCCATGGAAAAACGGGTGGTCTGCCAGTGCATGTGCGGGTTTCGTCGGGGGTCAGGCGTGCGCGGCTGGCGCACAAAAGAAAGCCGGGGCATGCCCCGGCTGTGTCACTGCGCAGACCAGTACCGGCCAAGCCGGTGTGGTCTGACCACCGCCTCAGGCAGCGGTGGGTGCGTGGTCGGGCGTGACAGCTG
This sequence comes from Polaromonas sp., assembly GCA_013823635.1. Classification (GTDB taxonomy): domain Bacteria; phylum Pseudomonadota; class Gammaproteobacteria; order Burkholderiales; family Burkholderiaceae_C; genus UBA2334. The sequence goes on from PNML01000001.1 coordinate 49,935, forward strand.
GCGCCCCGCCACTGCCACCACCGCCCACCGAGGGGTTGCGTGGTGTCCAGTCCTTGGGGGGACGGGGTGGTTTGCCACCCATGATGTCGTCGATCTGGTCGGCATCGATGGTTTCCCACTCCAGCAGGGCTTTGGCCATGGCGTGCATTTTGTCGCTGTGCTCTTCAATCAGCTGACGCGCCAGGGCGTACTGCTGGTCGATGATGCGACGCACTTCGCCGTCGACCTTTTGCATGGTCTGCTCGCTCATGTTGGTGGTTTTGGTCACCGAGCGGCCCAGGAAAACCTCGCCCTCGTTCTCGGCGTACACCATGGGGCCCAGGGCATCGGTCATGCCATAGCGCATGACCATGTCACGGGCGATGGTGGTGGCCCGCTCGAAGTCGTTGCTGGCGCCGGTGGTCATCTGGTTCATGAACACTTCTTCGGCAATCCGGCCACCAAACAGCATGCTGATCTGGTTGAGCATGTAGTCTTTGTCGTAGCTGTAACGGTCTTGTGCGGGCAGGCTCATGGTCACACCCAGGGCACGGCCACGGGGAATGATGGTGACCTTGTGCACCGGGTCGCACTTGGGCAGCAGTTTGCCGATCAGCGCGTGGCCAGCTTCGTGGTAGGCGGTGTTGCGGCGCTCTTCCTCTGGCATGACCATGCTCTTGCGCTCGGGACCCATGAAGATTTTGTCTTTGGCCTTTTCAAAATCCTGCATTTCCACGGTGCGCGCGTTGCGGCGGGCGGCCATGAGTGCGGCTTCGTTGCACAGGTTGGCCAAGTCCGCACCACTCATGCCTGGGGTGCCACGGGCGATGATGCTGGCGTTCACATCGGTGCCCAGCGGCACCTTGCGCATGTGCACGTTCAGGATTTGCTCACGGCCACGGATGTCGGGCAAGGTCACGTAGACCTGGCGGTCGAAACGGCCGGGACGCAACAGCGCGGCATCCAGAATGTCAGGCCGGTTGGTGGCGGCCACCACGATCACGCCCAGGTTGGTCTCGAAACCGTCCATTTCGACCAGCATCTGGTTCAGGGTCTGCTCACGCTCGTCGTTGCCGCCGCCCAGGCCTGCGCCACGCTGGCGGCCCACGGCGTCGATTTCATCGATGAAGATGATGCAGGGTGCGTTCTTTTTTGCGTTTTCAAACATGTCGCGGACGCGGGATGCACCCACACCCACAAACATTTCCACAAAGTCAGAACCTGAAATGGAGAAGAAAGGCACTTTGGCCTCGCCGGCAATGCTCTTGGCCAGCAGCGTTTTGCCGGTACCGGGAGGGCCGACCAGCAGCAGGCCACGGGGAATGCGGCCACCCAGCTTCTGGAACTTGGAGGGGTCTTTCAGGAAGTCGACCACTTCCTTGACCTCTTCCTTGGCTTCGTCACATCCGGCCACATCGGCAAAGGTGACCGTGTTGGTGTTCTCGTCCAGCAACCGGGCCTTGCTCTTGCCAAAACTGAAGGCGCCGCCCTTGCCGCCACCCTGCATCTGGCGCATGAAATAAATCCAAACCCCGATGAGCAGCAACATGGGACCCCAGCTGACCAACAAGGTCATGAGCAACGAGCCTTCTTCGCGGGGCTTGACGTCAAACTTCACGTCGTTGGCAATCAGGTCGCCCACCAAGCCACGGTCAAGGTAGGTGGCCGTGGTGCGCACACGGCGGTCGTCGATGGTGACGGCGCTGATCTCGGTGCCACCGGCCCCCTCGGCGATGGTGGCGCTTTTGATGCGCTGCGCCTTCACCTCGTCCAGGAACTCGGAATAACCCATGTAACCGGCGCTGGCGGATTGGCGGCCATCGAACTGCTTGAACACGGTGAAAAGCACCATGGCGATGACCATCCACACGGCGATTTTCGAAAACCACTGATTATTCAAGTCCGGCTCCTGATTGATTGACTTGGCTGTAGGTGAGGGGCATTTTAGTTCTTTCAAGCCAACGGGACTTGACATTCGTCGAAAGCCCCACTAACAAAATTCATGGCATGAACCAGTGCAAAGCCTTTACTGGCTTGCATTCTTCGGACCCATGCCCACCAAAAAGGTTTCCGACGACTTGTCACGGGACGCCTTGGGCTTGATGGCTTTGACCACCTTGAAGTGTGTCTTGAACAGTTTGACGAGTTCGTTGTACCCGCTGCCATGAAACACCTTGGCCACCAGCGCCCCCTGGGGCTTGAGGTGCAACGCCGAAAACTCCATGGCCAACTCCACCAGCAGGCTGATGCGCGCGGCGTCCACCGTCTCGATGCCAGACAGGTTGGGGGCCATGTCAGACACCACCAGATCCACCAGGTGTCCCGCGGACTTGGGCCCGAGCGCGTCGTTCAATGCCACCAGGGTCGCCTCTTCCCGGAAATCGCCCTGGATGAACACCACGCCTTCAATCGGGTCCATGGGCAAAATGTCCATGGCCACAATCACCCCATCGAGTTGCCCGATGGCAGCGCCCTGGGGCGACAGCTTGCGGCGCAAATACTGGCTCCAGGCACCTGGGGCAGAGCCCAAGTCCACCACACAGTCGCCTGGCTTGATCAGGTGAAGGGTTTCATCAATTTCCTTCAGCTTGTAGGCCGCCCGTGCCCGGTAACCGTCTTTTTTGGCGAGCTTGACGTAGGTGTCATTGACGTGGTCGTTCAACCATGCCTTGTTGACTTTCTTGCTTTTGGTATTGACTTTAATTTTTCGTTCTCCGGAGGGAATGCACCCAAAACCGCGAGTATCCCCTGTTTGACCTCTGGCATGTTATCCAGCTGACTCGCCATCTCCTTCAACGCTGTGCGGGCAGGCTCGGCAGCGGTGCTGCCTATCTTTAAAGCTCGCGTCAGCATTTCCCCCTTGGCTGTGCCTTCGTACTTCGCAGCCACTGCGCGTAGCGTCCATTCCCCTGCATCCAGTCCCGCCACGTGTGCCATCAACGCCACGTCACCCGGCGGGCATGTTCTTCTGCCGCTGCGCCACTCGCTGATGCACGGCTGTGTGGTTTCGATCAGTTTCGCAAGCTTGTTTGCGCTGCCTGCTGCTTCTGATGCGCGGTCAATTAATTCAACGATGTCGTTCTTCATGGTTATCACCTTTTGCGATATGATCCGCTTCATCACATTTTGCGATAAGCAATTTGTGATAGCCCAAGCATACGCCGGACAGGGAACCCCATGCAAACCGCGTCAAACGAGCCCACAACAGCCGCAAGCCCTTTGGCACAAGCTCCAGCCCCTTCACGGGTTGCAATGGCCTTGCTGGCCGCTCCTGACCATTGCCCGCCACCTGCCTACACACACGCCGTTCACGCCACCCGTTGTCGTGAAGCTGCTCAGTGTCGGCAAGTGCTCCGGCAATTTGTTCAGGTCAAGGTGTTCAGGGTCACGCAGTGCGCCCGCGTGGTCGAAGCCTGGACCACTTCGGACGGCCTCGACATGTGGTCCTTGCAGCTGCATGGTCCCTTCTTTGGCCGTGCGTCCGTTCCAGCCTCGCGGGCGGTTCAGTGTTCTGGCATTGATGGCCGCTGTGTCTGCGCTGGTGAGCTGGGGGCTACAGAGTGACTCCCTCCCGAATGTTCCCGGAAATTCTGGCCCTGGATTTGGCCCCCGCAGGGGGTGACGTCCCTGTAACACGTCACCTTAGTCTCACGGATGAGACAAATTGCCCAAAAAACAAGCAAAGCGCCGCTATCGAAAATGCAGCGAACGCATTTGTCGATTGGGTCAGCATGTACCAGTCCCATGGCGGCGGTTTGCCTGTCCTGTCCGATGGCTTTTTTGTGCGCCTGGATGCCGATGGCAAGCATGAAAGCACTACCCTGAAAAAAACGCGGATCGAGGGTTCGCATGAATCTTCGGTGTTCGTTCGGTGTGATGGAACTACCGTCTGGTTCGAGGGGAACGTGTCGAAGTTTGGGCGCATGGACAACGTTTTCGGCTACTCCTGGGGACAGTGCGTCGTTCGCATCAACGCGCTGCTTGGTTCATTGGGTCTGCCCCCCTTCACCCCGGGTGTGAAGGGGGAGTTCGGTAAGGACATGAAACCTGGCTGGACGGGTGCCCGGATTACCCGCCTTGATGTGACCCGCAACTACGCCACCGGATCACGCGATAACGCGCACCACTTCATGCGCTGGCTCGCGTCACAACAGGCCAGCCGCCTTAAAACGGGTACGCACGGCCAGGGCGAGACGGTTGATTTCGGGCGCGGTTCTCGGCAGGTCTATTCCAAAGCCTATTTGAAGGGCGTCGAGCTTTTCAAACACGTTTCAAAAAAAATCGTTGGTTCTCGTCCTCACCTTTCCAAACCTGTTTCACCTTATCTTTCTGATTTAGCTGCTTGGTGCTTAGATATTGGACTTGTTCGATTTGAAACCACTTATAAATCCACCTTTTTAATTGACCACAATCTTCAATACCTCGGAGGTTTTGACATGAACCGCCTTCTCAAAGACTTTGACGAACGCAACCAAATTCTTTTCCGCGCTGAAGCTGACATTGACGAATTAACACACCTTGATCCCAAGTTGTTGGCCATTTACCGGATGTGGCAAGCTGGAGATGATCTGACCAGCAAATACAGCCGCGCCACGCTTTACCGCTACCGCGCCAAGCTATTGCCTTATGGCGTTGACATTGCTATTAAAAGCAATGTGATCAAATTTGAACCTAAAACTAGGGTTATCAAACTCGGCCCTGTTTCTCGCCCTGATTTTTACGAGTTTCCGAATCCCTCAATCATTCGCCTCGCGGCGTAACTCAACTGGAGTACAACCATGCTTGAACTTTCTGCACAACTTTTGACCATCGCGACATCCTCTCGGACCAACAATTCCACGGGTGAAATCGTTCAGCGTCATGTTGCCAACTGTCTGGATATTGATGATCGTGGTAATGCTGAAATTATCAAATTGGCGCTCGATCCTTCCATTGTTTCGCAATGGGAAAAAATCATTGGTAAATCTTTCCGTAATGTTGTTCGTCCATGGGCCTTCAAGGACGATCGTGGCGAAGTGCAAAGCGGTTTGTCGCTTGGTAGCAAAAAAGACTTGCCCAACGTGATCGCCACCCCTGGCGGCAAGTGAAAACCCAACTAATAGCCCATTTGGGCTATTGGGTGCGTTTTCGCGCCATTTCATCAACCATTCTTGAAAGTCAAATCATGACAAATCAAATCGTTCGCCGCATTGCCCAACGCGCTGCCGTTAAATACGGTTCTGTCGCTGCATTCCTGGGCGCTCTGGGCGTCAATGCCCATGCTGCCCTGCCCACCGGCGTCACTACCGCTATCGAAGCGGCTGGCACTGATATGGTGACCGCGATCACGGCCATCATCGTCGCATTTGTTGCGTTCTGGGGCCTGAAAAAACTTGGCTCCAAGCTCGGTTGGATTTAATCCGGTTCCCTCCGGTTTCGCTTGCTGAGTCTAAGGGGGGGTGGGGATTTCACCCCCCTTTTTCTTCGAGGTAATCATGGCCCAGGTTCAAATCGTCGCTTGTACTGTCGCGCCGAACATCACGACAACCACATATTCCAGTTGGTGCCCTGCGGCCAATCGTCGAATCCTTCTCGTTGACGATATCCAAATTCAAGCGGGGCAGGCCATTGTGCAAGTGGATCGCACCCATAACCAGCAAGCCTATGACGATATGTTGGTCATGTTCGGGTTATTCATTTTGGCGCTCGTCGGTATCTGGGGTGCCAAACAATTGTTGAACCTGTTTTCATCAGACACGGAGAAATAAAAATGGTCGCACCAATTGAGTACATGTTTGCAATTGGCCTCTGTATTTTCCTGTTCGTGGCATTCAAATGATCCATATTTTGAAACCCATTGCTATCTCGATCATTGTCTTCGCGCTGTTTGTCGCCCTCATATGGTCCGGCACCTATTACCGCTGATTGCTCTGCTTGGCGCTCCGGTTGCGCAGTCTGCGTATGCCACATTGCCAATGCCTGTCGGCATGTCGGCGCCTGCTGTTGGGTCGCCCTATAGCCTGTACAACGTCGCTAACGCCACGTACAAAGGCGGCTACTACCTCACCCAGGCTGTGCTCAATCTAGGCGCTCGTCAAGTCACCGTTCCCATGGCTTTTCGGGTGGCTGGTGCTGCTTCGTACCTCGCTGCCGGTGCCCTTGCTCCTTATGTCTCCGCCGGTCTGTTGGCTTATGAGGCATACCCTTACATCAGGGATTGGTTTTCCCGTGGGCCTGCTCAAACGCAAGCTGCTGAGCCTGCTGACGGTAAGGTTGTTCTTCCCGGTGGTGGTATTGATGCTGCCGATGTTCTTTTTTCTGATGGTAGGACTTTGGCTTCTATCTTTCCTGGCGCAACTGTGGAGTCAGTTGGTTATAGCGCCGTTTGTCACGTCAATTGCCTTAACGGATCCGGTGGTCCCTACGTGCTGTATTACCGCCCTGGTAATAGCTACACGACCTTTTCCTGTCTTGTGCAAGTGAATTCGTGTAGCACCCCTGTTCCCCTGCCTTCCCCCAGGGAAGCCGTTGTCGTTAGCCCGTCACAAATCGCAGCATTGGGGGATTATCCTGTTGACCCTCGCGTGCTTCCCTTGCTTGGGGCCAGTGTTCCTGTTGATCCGACCCCGGTCATCAATCCGCCTGACTTTGCCGATTCCCCGGCCCTTGTTGGCCCAGCGGGTAACACTGCCCCAGTGATCGGATCGAGGCCCTTTGCTGTTCCCAACGGCGAACCCATTGCCGTACCCAATACCAGCCCCGTGCAGTACGTTCAGCCGTGGTGGGAAGTCACGCCAGCGCCCACGGTTCAGGACCCTTATCGGGTGCAGGTGGTCAGCACGACGACAACCATCGTGATTGATCGTCCAGTCATCACCGCGCCCCCTCCCATCGTGCCTCTCACCTGTGACCTTTTCCCCAACAGCTTGGGGTGCATCCCTCTCTCTCCGATACCCGATCCCGAGCCAGTGCCACAGGTTGACCGGGCAATCACCCTCCAGGCGGGGCCTACGCTTTCTGGTGGTTCTTGCCCCCCTGATTTGGTGTTGTCAGTGCACGGGACAACGATCACAGTCCCGGCCATGGCCACTGCTTGCAGCTGGATCAGCATGGCTCGCCCCGTGATTCTGCTGCTCGCTGCTCTGTCTGCTATCGCTATTGTTCGGCCGGGAGGCGGCAAAAATGCCAAACCTGCTTAAACCCCTCCTGGCCGTCTGGCTCGCCCTGGTCATGTCGTCAGTCATCGCCCAGGATCAGCAACAGACAGACTGCGACAAATACCCCGGGTCGTTGGGCTGTGCGTCAGTGGATGTGCCTACGCCATCTCCCATCCCCAGTCAGACCCGGAACATCACACTCGAATCCGGTCCCACGTTCGGCGGCGCTGGGTGCCCGCCCAACGTCGGCATTTCCTGGCGCGGTCAGTACCTGACGCTGCTGCCGATGGCGACGGCTTGCAACTGGATCAGCTCCTACGTCCGGCCTCTCATGCTCCTTCTGGCAGCCATCAGCGCTGTGTTCATCGTCATGCCTTCTGAGGATTGAAAAATGGGTTTTGGTACGTTTCTCGCGGCCATGGTGCCCACGCTTGTCGGGCGTGTCATGCTCACCCTGGGCATGTCCATGATCACATTTACCGGCATGAGCCTTGCCATGGACACCCTTACAGCTCGGGCCGTGTCGGCTTGGGGTGGCCTGCCTGCCAGCATCGTCCAGTTGGCCGGACTGGCGGGCATCGGTGAAGCCCTGTCCATCGTCATGGGCGCGGTCGCTACCCGCATCCTCATTTGGCAGCTGACGAAGTCCACAAAAATGATGGGCGTCAACAACGGGTAACCCATGATCACGCTCATCACGGGTACCCCAGGTGCCGGAAAGACCCTCTACGCCATCTCCAATTTGTTGCGTCAGCTCGTCGGCACGAGCGTGAAGGGGATGGACGATACTGGCAATGAAATCAGCGTTCCCAGGGTCATCTATACCAACATTAGCGGCCTGCTGCTAGATCATGAGTTGATTGACGGGCGCGAGGATGGCGGTCTAGCCAACTGGCACGAGTGGGCAAAGCCCGGTGCCGTTATCTGCTTTGACGAAGTCCAGCGGGAATGGAAACCCCGGCCCAACGGTTCCAAGGTTCCGAAGTGCATCGAGATGCTGGAGACGCACAGGCATATGGGCGTTGACTTCATCATCCTTACCCAACATCCTGGCCTGCTCGATCAGAACGTTCGTGCCCTGGTGGGTCGTCACATCCATGTTCGGCGCCTGGGGGGCGCGGGTTTCGCTATCACGTATGAATGGGATCACTGTAGTCGCACCCTGCTCTATAGCAACGCGCTCAAAAAAAGCCCGTTCAAGTACAGCAAAGAGGTGTTTAAGCTCTACAAGTCAGCCGAGCTGCACACGAAGCCCAAAACCAGTATTCCTCCCCTGCTGTTTGTCGCTCTTTTTGCTATCGCGGCGTTCTTGTACCTCGGTCCGACCGTTTATCAACGCATCGCGGGTAAGGCTGCTCCGGCTGTGCAGTCGGACCCTGCAAAGCCAGCGGGCAGCACCGATATGCCATCCCCTGGCGACGTTCGCCCGATGGCCGGAAATGGCATTAAACCGCCTGAGGGCTACGACTGGGCGGCGTTTGTCCCCAGGGTCAGCCATGAGCCGTGGAGCGCTCCCGCTTTCGACCACCTTCGGCAGGTCGTCAGCATGCCCAGAATCGTGGCCAGCATGTGTGTGAACGGCTGGTGCAAGTGCCTAACCCAGCAGCGCACCGTAGCGCTTGAGGGACAGCAGTGTCTTGACTGGATCGAACATCGACCGTTTGACCCATACAAACCCGATCCAGATCAGCCCCAGACCCTCGCCATGGCGCACACGGATTCCTCCCCTGCTGAGCGCAAATCCGCCATCCCCGTTGACATCCCTGACATTTTGAAGTGATCCTCCCGGACTGGACCCACAGCAACAGCAAAACCGAAACCCGGTCAGAGCTGCTGGTTATGCTGCAAGTGGATGAGGTCAAATCACCCCCCCGGTCGGCTGTCGAGTAGCAAACCCGCCACGTAGGCCTGCTCAGATCAGGCCTAGTTTTCTTTCGGCTCTACGGAAAAACGTGTAGAAATCATGATTTAGGACTATACTCATAAAACGGAATAACGTGTAGAAAGTGACTCATGAATTTGTCTGAACAGAGAGTTCTCGACCCCTGCTGCGGCAGTCGAATGATGTGGTTTGACCGGAAAAACGATGATGTGGTTTTTGGCGACCGGCGCAACGAAACACTAACCGTCACGGACAACAGCCGTGGCAATGCATCAGGATTACGCTCAATCCGAATCGAGCCGGATACGCTGCTTGACTTCCGGGCACTGCCATACCCAGATGAGTCTTTCAAGCTGGTTGCGTTCGACCCACCGCACTTGGTGCAAGCTGGGCCGCGCTCTTGGCTTGCTGCCAAGTACGGCAAGCTCAGCGACAACTGGCGCGATGACTTGCGACAAGGTTTTTCGGAGTGCTTTCGTGTGCTGGCCAGCGACGGTGTTTTAGTGTTCAAGTGGAACGAAACGCAGGTCAAGCTACGCGAAGTGCTTGCACTGACGCCGCACCAGCCAATGTTTGGCAATACATCTGGCAAAAAGGCTGGTACACACTGGATGGTGTTCATGAAGCCCAGGGCGACAATTGACGGATGACCGACATCCTTGACCTGCCCGGCTGGTCCGTACTCTCCACAAAGCAACTTGGCGGCGAGTACGTGATTGAAGCCGGGTTCGCTACCCAGCCAGAAACCTGCCCGAAATGCGGTGTAGTTGACGTTCCATACAGGCACGGCATCAAGCCCATCAAATACCGCGATAGCCCCATCAGAGGGCTTCCAGTGGTCATCCTTGCCCAGGTGCAGCGGTACAGGTGCAAGCACTGCGAGGCCACATTTCTTCAGGCGCTGCAAGGCATCCAGCCGGACATGAGGATGACGCAGCGTTGCGCCACCTACATCGAAACACAGTGCCTGCGCGACACGTTTGTACGGGTTGCTGAGCACATCGGATGCGACGACAAGACCGTCAGAACCATCGCTGGCGCGTACATCGAAAAGATGAGCGCAAAACACAAGCCGTGGTTGCCGGAATGGCTCGGAATTGACGAAACACAGATAGATGGCAAACAGCGATGTGTCATCACTGATGTGGTCAACCGGGTGCCCGTGGACATGCTGCCAGACCGGGAAAAGCCCACCGTCATTTCTTGGCTGTATCAGTTCAAAGACCGGCGCACCGTCAAAGGACTTGCCATAGACATGTGGCGGCCATACAGAGACGCAGCGCAACTGGTGTTTCCCGGCCTGCCGGTCATCATCGACAAGTTCCACGTTGTGAAGATGGCCAACAAGGCTTTGGAGGACATTCGCGTAGACCTTGCCAAGGCTCAGCAAAAGGAAGTCGGCAAGGACTGGATGCAGCGCAAGTCGCTGCTGCGCATGAGGCGCAAAAGTCTGGATGCCAAGGGCTTGTTCAACCTTGACATGTGGATGGATAACGCGCCAGAGCTGAAAGTCGCTTACCAGCTCAAAGAGGCGTTCTACGAGATTTACGACGCTGGCAGTAAAGCCGAGGCAATTGAACGGCTTGATGCGTGGCGTGCGTCTGTCCCGGCCAACATGCGCAAGGGGAAGCGAAGCTTCGGGCCGACGCTGACGGCAACCAGAAACTGGCGCGAAGAGATTTTGGCTTTCTTTGACTACCCCATCAGCAATGGATACACGGAGGCACTCAACGGAGTTGCCAAGGTGGTTAACCGGCAAGGTCGTGGGTACAGCTTTGAAGTGCTTCGCGCCCGCGTCCTTTTTGCCAAGCTGCCCGTTGTTGTTGAAGAGCCAGTCGAAGAGCCATTTGAAATCTTGATGAGCATTCCTGCACCCATCAAGGTAACCAGACGCAATCCGCAGGTTCGTGAGGCTTTGCTGCTCAAGTACGAATGCAGGTGCCAATCTTGTCTTGGTGTGTTTGACCCGCAAGAGCTTTACGTGACCAGGATGGGAGTGGTTCTTGAGGATGAACCGCTTACCAACAGGACGTTGCTTTGTGGCACATGCAAGGTTCGTTTCCACACGGATGGTGCTAAGCATGATTCTTCACTTTCACCACCTTAATCCGTTGAGCCTTTCTTTCTATGCTTCGGCGAACATCAAACGGCAAAACGTCGCCCACGTCTGCCCGCTGCATTGTGCGGAGCGATACGCCACACATCTTCGCTGCATCTGGTTGCGTCAACCCTTGTGCCAGGCGCAGCCGTCTGATGGCGGTTGATCGCCCGCTTGTTTTGTAGGGGCCGCGCTTCTCGTTGGCGGTTTTCATTTCAGATGCTCAGCGGCAAAGTTTTGGTGTCTGCGGTCTTGTCCTGGTCAACAGTCGGCACCTGTTTTTTACCTGTAGCCTGCTTGCCTTTCGTCTTGGGCTGAGCCTGGCTCGGTGCCGGTCTGGCCTTGATCGACTCCAGTGACTTTGCCAGCTGCTGGGCCAGTTCGGCGTATCGACGGGCCTCCTGTTGCGAGGCCATCTGTACTGCCTCTGCAACGCTGGCTGCTCTGTACGCGCTTTCACGTTCAGTTACCAGTAGCGCTATCTGCTGCCGCTGCGCTTCTATGGTGCCGTCCATGTTCTCGAAAGCCGTTTTGTGTATCTGCATCATCTGGGCTTTTTCTGCTGACCACTCGGCGTAGGCTGTTTCCAGTGCCTGCTCTGCCGCCTCAACCTGTGCGGCCATTTCGGCCCGCTGTGCCTCGTACTGCATGGCTGCGATCCGTTGTGCCTCTGCCCACATCTTGGCGGCCATCGCCTGGATGTTTTCAGGCGTGGCGCTCACGGGGGCGGCTGTGTTCTCCGCCTCTCCTGCACCTTTCCACTCTCTCACCATCTTGGCAATAGTTGCCATCGATCCAGAACCCAGCGCCTCGCGCACCTTGATCAGAGTCGGCGTGCCGCCTGCGTCCGCGATGCTGTTGCAAACCTCGTTCACTTGCTCTTGTGTGATTGCCATGTTTCTCTCCTGGTTGATGGGCTTGCACCTCGCCTGCCCATGTGTGTATTGTAGCATGCTGTACTACGCTACACTACAATACACTACGTCAATACACTGCAATTGTTTTTATTGCAAACGATGGCTGATAGTGTCCGCCTATTGCGCGAAACCCGCCATCCAGGCCAGCAACACGCAGCGCACAATCCACCCCTGAACCCGTGCGGTTCCCTGGTTCACCTCCCTGCCCAGGCTCACAATGACGGCGAAATCCTGAGAAGCATCCGGGGCGGCTGATTCTCAGCTCCCCTTGGTGCCATCGGCCCCGGCTGTTGGGTATGGGCGAAGCCCATGAAGCGAAGCGCAACGGATCCCGCTTTAAGGTCCAGCCGAGCCAAAGCCGATCCCGCAGGGTCGGCCCAGGCCGCGGGCGAGGTGTCAGCCAGACAAACCATGCCACTACCGCCGCTCTGATAAACAAAGTGGCCCTCCCCCTCCCACTTCCTAGATGTCACCAACTTTCAACGAGTCGCGCCAGCGCGTTAGGGATCGTTAGTCAGCTCCGCTGATTGAGACTTGACAGCCTGGGCGGGCTGTCATCGTGCAATGCCCCGATGTGTCTTGGATACGTGCTGTGCGGTGCCCCGTCAATGATTCGCACATGGCCCGACCAACGCCCCGGCAAACCCTCCGAAGCCGGAGCGATGGGGACGCAGCACACGGGCGGCGGTGGGGCGGCGCAGCCGACACGCCGCCGCACGGGGGCAAGGACACAGCGCGAAGGCGGAGGATGTGAAGTCCGTGCGATGGTCTGCCTCGTTTCGGGTCATCTGTCGTGCAATGCCCCGGCGCGTCCTTCATACAGATCGTGCAATGCCCCGGTGTCAGACCGCCCAGGCTGTCAAGGCTCAACCGTAGGCCAGAGCCCGGTTTTTCCGTAGGAAAAAAACGCTTGAATCTGCTTCTATGTTTTCCCCCAAAACAAAGGAGGAATCATGCAAATCGGATACGCCCGAGTCTCTACCCGTCTCCAAGAAACCACCCTGCAACTTGATGCACTTCAAGCGGCGGGCGTCACCCTGATTTATCAGGAAAAAGCCTCATCGGTCGGCAGACGGCCCCAGCTTCAAAAGTGTTTGGAAACGCTCCAGCCCGGTGACGTTCTGGTGTTCTACAAACTGGACCGCGTGGCACGCTCCCTGAAAGACCTGCTCGGCATCATTGAGCAAGTCGAACAGAAGGGGGCCTGCATCCGGTCGCTGACCGAACCACTCGACACGACAACCCCCATGGGTAGCTTCGTGCTCCAGATCCTCGGCGCAGTTGCCCAGCTGGAGCGCTCCATTACCCGCCAGCGCAGCATTGCGGGCCAGGTCGCAGCCGTGAAGCGGGGCGTGCAGTTCGGCAGACCTCGGGCGCTGACCGATGAGCAAGAAAGCCAGGCACGGGCCATGCTGGCAGCTGGACAAACCCGCGCCGATGTATGCCGATACTTCCAATGCAACCGGATCGTTGTGGAGCGCATATGGGCAGAGATGCACGGGCGAAAAAAAACCGGCTCGTTGCCGGTCTTGGGACAGTACCTGTAGGTATTGACTTTCATTCGCTGCCTGAATTTGCACCGGCGCCCAGCGGGCAAGGTGATAGCCGATAATTGTCCCATGCCCCAGATCCAACTCACCCCCGCACAACGCAAGGAATACCGCGCCCAGGCGCACCACCTTGCCCCCGTGGTCTTCATCGGCAACGACGGACTCTCTGAAGCCGTTGCCCGTGAAGCCGACCACGCCCTCAAGGCCCATGGCCTCATCAAAATCCGGGTGTTTTCGGACGACCGGGTGGCCCGCGAGGGCATGCTCCAGGCGCTGGCAGACCAACTGAACGCAGCCCCCATCCAGCACATCGGCAAACTGCTGGTGTTGTGGCGCCCCATGCCCGAGAAGGCCAAGGATGCCGACGATGACCGCGGTGCGGCGCCGCGCGAAGTGAAAGTACTGAAATTCAGCAGCCGCGGTGGCCAGCGCCCCCAGGTCAAGACCGTTCGGGTGCTGGGCAACCAGCGCCTGACCCCCGGCGGTACCGTCAAGCGTGCCAAGGTCCTGAAAAAAAGCGTCAAAAAGAGCCAATTGGGCTGACCCCCACACTGCCACATGACCGCACCGACACCCAACCCCCTGCTCGATTTCCAAGACCTCCCGCTGTTCGATGCCATCACGCCGGCGGCCATTGGCCCTGCGATGGATGTGTTGCTGGCCCAGGCCAGTGAGGCGCTGGAAGCCGTCACCGCGCCGTCGTTCCCCGCCGAGTGGTTGGCCATGTCCAACACCTTGGACACCAGCACCGAGCGCTTGGGCAGGGCCTGGGGTGCGGTCAACCACCTCAACAGCGTGGCCGACACACCGGAGTTGCGTGCTGCCTACAACGAGGCCCTGCCGCGCGTGACCGAGTTTTGGACACGGCTGGGTGCGGATGAACGCCTCTACGCCAAATACAAGGCCATGGACGTGGACAGCCTCACACCCGAGCAACGCCAGGCACACACCAATGCGCTGCGGGGTTTTGTGCTGGGGGGCGCCGAATTGCAAGGCGAGGCGAAAGCGCGTTTTGCTGAACTGCAGGAGAGGCAAGCCGAGCTGACCCAGAAGTTCAGCGAAAACTCGCTGGATGCCACCGACGCGTTCGCCCTGTACGCCACGGACGAGGAAATGGCCGGTGTGCCGGACGACATCCGGGCCACCGCCAGGCAGGCCGCCGAGGCAGAAGGCAAAGCCGGTCACAAGCTGACGCTGAAAATGCCCTGCTACCTGCCCGTGATGCAGTTTGCCCACGACGCTGGCTTGCGCGAGCGCCTGTACCGGGCCCACACCACCCGTGCCAGCGACCAGGCTGCCCCCGAGTACCGACAGTTTGACAACACCGCCACCATGCAAGCGCTGTTGGAGCTGCGCCGGGAAGAGGCACAGCTGTTGGGCTACCCCCACTTCGCCCACGTCTCACTGGTGCCCAAAATGGCCGAATCCCCCGAGCAGGTGGTGGGTTTCCTGCGCGAGCTGGCCCAAAAAGCCCGACCCTACGCCGAGCAAGATTTGGCCGACATGCGGGCCTTTGCCGCCGCCGAGCTGGGCATGGACGATCCGCAGGCCTGGGACTGGTCCTACATCGCCGAAAAGCTGAAGGAAACGCGGTTCGCGTTCAGCGAGCAAGAGGTGAAAACCTATTTCACCGCCCCCAAGGTGCTGCAAGGACTGTTTGGCATCATCGAAACGCTGTTCGAAGTCAGCATCCGGCCCGACACAGCCCCCACCTGGCACCCCAGCGTGCAGTTTTTCAAACTGGAGCGGGCGGGCACCCTGGTGGGGCAGTTCTACCTGGACCTGGCCGCACGCAACGGCAAGCGGGGCGGCGCCTGGATGGACGACGTGCGTGCCCGCTGGCTGCGCCCCGACACCGGCCAGCTGCAGACCCCGGTGGCTCACCTGGTGTGCAACTTCGCCGAAGGCGTGGACGGCAAACCCGCGCTGCTCACACACGACGACGTCATCACCCTCTTCCATGAATTCGGCCATGGCCTGCACCACCTGCTCACCCAGGTGAATGAACGCGATGTGTCTGGCATCAGTGGCGTGGAGTGGGACGCGGTGGAACTGCCCAGCCAGTTCATGGAAAACTTCTGCTGGGAGTGGGATGTCCTCAAGCACATGACGGCCCATGTGGACACGGGCCTTCCCCTGCCGCGCCCCCTGTACGAGAAAATGCTGGCCGCCAAAAATTTCCAAAGTGGCCTGCAAACCCTGCGCCAGGTGGAGTTCTCGTTGTTCGACATGCTGCTGCACCTCGACCAGGCACCCCTGGTGGACGGAAAGCCCGATGTGATGGCACTGCTCCAGCAGGTGAGACAAGAGGTGTCCGTGCTGCAGCCCCCTGCCTACAACCGCACGCCCAACACCTTCGGCCACATCTTCTCGGGCGGGTATGCGGCCGGCTACTACAGCTACAAATGGGCCGAAGTGCTGTCCGCCGATGCCTACGCCGCATTTGAAGAGGCCGCAGCCACCACGGGCACCACCGTCAACCCCGACACGGGCCGGCACTACCGCCAGACCATCCTGGAGGCCGGGGGCAGCCGCCCGGCCATGGCATCGTTCAAGGCATTTCGCGGGCGTGAACCTTCCCCGGATGCCTTGCTCAGACACCAGGGCATGGCCGGTTGACACGGCGCAGTCCCGACCCGCCCCACGACACCCCACCGATTGCCCACACCCACAAGGCCCAGGCCATGACCTCCCAGTCAACCGTTCCCGCCTCATGCCTCTCTGCCACCGCACGGCACCTTGTTCTGTCTCTATGGCTGGCGGGGATCGCCCTGTCCGCCCAAGGACAACAGGTGTTCAAAATCACGGGGCCAGACGGCAAGGTCACGTTCTCCGACAAACCACCGCCCAACGCACCGGCCACGGTGGCGGGCAGTGTGGGAAATACCGGCGCAAGTGCGGCCCCTGCCCTGCCTTTCGAGCTTCAGCAGGTGGTCAGCAAATACCCCGTCACGCTCTACACCACGACCAACTGCGGTCCATGCGAATCGGGTCGCCGCCTGCTGCTGCAACGGGGGGTGCCCCATGCCGAAAAAACCGTGGTCACCAACGACGACTTGGCGGCCTTTTCCCGCATCTCCAAAGAGGGCGGATTGCCGTTGCTGACCATTGGCGGGCAGCAGATCAAAGGCTTTGCCGACACCGAGTGGTCGGCCTACCTGGATGCGGCCGGTTATCCCAAACAGTCTGCCTTGCCCGCCACCTACAGGCCTGCGGCGCCTGCGCCGCTGTCGCCACTGAAAATTGCACCGGCGTCTGCTGCGGCGGCCACCGGCGCGGCCGAAGAACCGGCCCCAGCGCCACGCAAGCGCCCCACCCCACCCCCCAGTACCGACCGCAACACCAACCCCGCGGGCATACGCTTCTGAGCCGCAGCGCACCCATCAGCCGCTCGGCCGCAAGGCCGAACGGCCACAGCTTCAGGCGTAGGTGATGGTTTTCACGCCACTGGCCGTGCCCATGAGGCACACCGTGGCCTTCTGGTGCGCAAACACCCCCACCGTCACCACACCGGGCCATTGGTTGACCTGGCTCTCGAACGCCAGCGGATCGGTGATGCTCAGACCGGTCACGTCCAGAATGTGCTGGCCGTTGTCGGTCACCAAGGGCTGGCCGTCTTTCAAGCGCAGCGTGGCGGTACCGCCCATGGCCGCAAACTGCCGGGCAATCCGCTGCGAGGCCATGGGAATGACCTCCACCGGCAGCGGGAATCGGCCCAGGGAGCTCACCAGCTTGCTCTCATCCACGATGCACACAAACTGGCGCGACTGCGCCGCCACAATTTTTTCGCGTGTCAGTGCCGCGCCACCACCTTTGACCATGTGGCCCTGAGCGTCGATTTCATCGGCACCGTCGATGTAGACGGCCAACTCGGGCACGGCGTTCGAGTCAAACACGGCGATACCCAACGCTTTCAATCGCTGCGTCGAGGCCTCCGAGCTGGAGACCGCCCCCTGGATCTGGTCCTTGATGCTGGCCAGCGCATCGATGAATTTGTTGACCGTGGAGCCCGTGCCCACGCCCACGATGCTGCCAGGGGTGACGTACTGCAAGGCCGCCTGGCCCACCAGTGTTTTCAGTTCATCTTGGGTCAGGGTGGGGGTGGCGGCAGCGTTCATGGCGTGTGGGATGGAAAAAGTAGAAGCGGGGATGAGGGAAAATCTCCGCCCAGTGAATGTCAAAACCCCGGATTATCCAATGCCCCTGTTGCCCTACGCCCTGGCCCGCCCCTTCCTGTTCGGCCTGGACCCCGAAAAAGCACACGAACTGACCCTGCAAGGCCTGGCCACCGGCCAGAACACCCCCTTGCAATGGGCGTGGTGCAGCGCCCAAGTCGACGACCCGTTGACGGTGGCCGGTATTCCATTCCCCAACCGCGTGGGGCTGGCGGCCGGCCTGGACAAAAACGCCCACTGCATAGACGGCCTGGGTGCCATGGGTTTTGGCTTTGTGGAGGTGGGCACGGTCACGCCGCTGGGCCAGCCCGGCAACCCCAAGCCCCGCATGTTCCGCCTGCCCCAGGCCGACGCGCTCATCAACCGCCTGGGCTTCAACAACGACGGACTGGCCGCCTTCCTCGCCAACGTGCGCCAGGCCCGCTGCCGCCAGCCCGGCCAGAACCACCCCATGCGCCTGGGGTTGAACATCGGCAAGAACGCCACCACGGCCATGGAAGATGCCGCCAAGGACTACCTCGCCTGCCTGGACGGCGTGTACCCGCATGCGGATTACGTGACCATCAACATCTCCAGCCCCAACACCAAAAACCTGCGCGCCCTGCAAAGCGATGCCGCGCTGGATGCCCTGCTCGACACCCTCTCGGTGCGGCGCGAGGCGCTGGCCCGGGAGCACGGCAAATACATCCCGCTGTTTGTGAAAATTGCCCCCGACCTGGACGACGACCAGGTGGCCAGCGTGGCCCACACGCTGCAGCGCTATGGCTGCGGTGCCGACGGCCGCGCCAACCAGGCCTGGGGCCTGATTGCCACCAACACCACCCTGGACCGCAGCGCTGTGCTCGGGCTGCCCCATGCTGACGAGGCCGGTGGCCTGTCCGGACGGCCGGTGTTTGAGAAGAGCAACCAGGTGATTCGCCAGTTGCGTGCCGCCCTGGGTTCGGGCTTTCCCATCGTGGGCGTGGGCGGCATTCTGAGCGGCGACGACGCGGTGGCCAAAATCCGCGCCGGCGCGGACCTGGTGCAAATTTACACCGGACTGATTTACCGGGGGCCGGCGCTGGTACGCGAAGTGGCTTTGAGCATCAAAAATGCCTACAGCGATTGATAGACATAGCTTTTAAGCTATATTTTTAAAAAACAGCTACCCCCAACCAACGCATGCCCCATCGCGGTGGGGTGACTCACTCCGTCAGCATCGCGGCGACGTGCTCGCCCAGTGCCAGGGCACTGGTCAACCCGGGGGACTCTATGCCAAACAGGTTGACCAAGCCAGGCACGCCATGCACGGCAGGGCCGTCGATGCGGAAATCGGGGGCGGGCTCACCCCGGGCGTGTATTTTGGGGCGCACACCGCTGTAGCTGGGGGCCAACGCACCGTCGGGCAGGCCGGGCCAGTAGCGGCGGACTTCCGCGTAAAAGCCCTGCGCCCGTGCCGGGTCCACGCGGTAGTCGATGTGCTCGGGCCGTGTCACGTCCAGCCACTCCAGGTCGGGGCCGAACTTGGCCTGACCGCCCAGATCCAGTGTCAGGTGAACCCCCAGCCACGCGTCCTGCGGCGCCGGGTAAATCAGGTGGGTGAACGGTGCCTTGCCCTGCAGGCTGTAGTAACTGCCTTTGGCAAAGTGTTCAGTGGGTATGTGTGTGTGCGCCAGCCCCTCAATGCTGCGCGCCACGCTGCAGGCGTGGAGGGCCGCTGCGTTGACGACGGTGCGGGCCTGCACGGCCATGTCGGGTTGGCCTGGGCTGCGAACCGCCAGCGTCAAGCCACCGGGCACCACCGCCCCTTGCACCACCGCAGAGTCCAGCGCGACCATGCCACCGGCATTCTCCAGGTCGGCCTGCAAGGCCAGCATCAAGCCGTGGCTGTCCACAATGCCGGTGGTGGGTGAATACAAGGCCGCCAGGCATTCCAGCGCAGGCTCCTTGTCTTTGGCCTGTGCCGCTGTCAGCCGCTCCACGGGCACACCGTTGGCGTGGCAGCGCGCCTCCAGCGCCGCCAAACCAGGCAACTGGGCCTCGTCCGTCGCCACCACCAGCTTGCCGCAAGCGCGCACGTCGACGCCCCGCTCGACACACAAGGCGTACAACAGGGCTTTGCCCCGCACACACAGCCTGGCCTTGAGTGAGCCGGTGGGGTAATAGAGCCCGGCGTGTATCACCTCGCTGTTGCGCGAACTGACCCCGGTGCCAATGGCCTGCTCTTTTTCCAGCACCATGACCTCGCGGCCCGCCTGGGCCAGCGCCCTGGCCACGGCCAGGCCCACCACACCTGCGCCAATCACCACCACATCGAGTTGTTCCATTGCGGATTCCAGAGCACAAAAACCAACGGCTCCCGAAGGAGCCGTTGGTTTGGTTAAGTGGTGGGTGATGCAGGGTTTGAACCTGCGACCCCTGCCGTGTGAAGGCAGTGCTCTACCGCTGAGCTAATCACCCGAGCCTCAAATTATACACAGAAATTAAGCGGTTTCGGCCGGCTCATGTCGCCGCCAAACGGTTTTGCCTTTGCAGGCCTTGTCCAGGTCCACCAGCACGGCGGCGTGGGCCGCCAATTCTGCGGCGTTGCCCTGCACCACCGGCAGCTGGTATTGCCGCAGGTCCACGGCGGGGGCCGCCAAAACCTGGGTTTGCGGGTCGTCGCTGGGGGCGGTGTCAATGACCAGTGCGTTCTGCCCACGGGTCATGTTGATGTAGACGTCGGCCAGCAACTCGGCATCGAGCAAGGCGCCGTGCAGCGTGCGACCGGAGTTGTCCACCTCCAGGCGGCCGCACAGCGCATCCAGGCTGTTGCGCTTGCCCGGGAACATCTCTTTGGCCATCACCAGGGTGTCAATCACCCCGGCCACGTGTTCCGCGACCTTGCCCCGGCCCAGCCGCTCCAGTTCCTTGTTCAGAAACCCGATGTCAAACGGCGCGTTGTGGATGATGAGCTCGGCACCCGACAGGTAGGCGAGCAACTGGTCGGCAATGGCGGCGAATTTGGGTTTGTCGCGCAAAAATTCGTCGGAAATGCCGTGCACCCGCAAGGCCCCTTCGTCGCTGTTTCGCTCGGGGTTGATGTAGAGGTGCAGGTTGTTGCCCGTGAGCTTGCGGTTGAACAGCTCCACGCACCCCACTTCAATGATGCGGTCGCCTGTTTCAGCCGACAGGCCAGTGGTTTCGGTGTCCAGAACAATCTGTCGCATCGCGGTGCATCAATTAACTAAAAACATAGCAAACAATTCAATGAAATAAAGCCTTAATGGCCTATTTCAATGATTTTCTTTGGCGTGGTTGATGGTGTAGCGGGGAATTTCCACCGTCACGTCCTGTTGTGACAACACCGCCTGGCAGCTCAGGCGGGACTGCGGCTCCAGGCCCCATGCGCGGTCCAGCAGGTCCTCTTCGGTTTCGTCCAGTTCGTTGAGCGTTTCAAAACCCTGACGCACCACCACGTGGCAGGTGGTGCAGGCGCAGCTCATGTCACAGGCGTGCTCGATGTTGATCTGGTGGTCCAGCAACGCTTCACAGATGGTGGTGCCCGCCGGCGCGTCGATGCGGGTCCCGGTGGGGCAGTACTCGGGGTGCGGGAGGATGTGGATGGTGGGCATGGGAAACAATCAAAAGAGAGGAACGCAGGTCAGAGGGCCTCGATCTGGCGGCCAGACAGCGCCCGGCTGATGCCCCGGTTCATGCGCAGCGCGGCAAAGGCCTCGGTGCCTTTGGCCAGCGCCTGGGTACTGGCCTCGATGTCGGCGGCCACCGTGGACTCGGCCACCACCTGGCGGAGCTGGGCCATGCAGTCGTCGATGGCGCGGCGCTCGGCATCGTCCAACAGGTCGCCGTCGGCTTTCAGCGCGCTGGCCGTGGCCAGCAACATGCGGTCGGCGTCCACGCGGGCCTCCACCAGCGCGCGGGCCTGCATGTCGGCCTGGGCAGTGGTGAAGCTGTCTTGCAGCATCTGGGCAATTTGTTCGTCGGACAGGCCATAGGCGGGCTTGACGGTGATGGAGGCCTCCACACCTGTCCCCTGCTCGCGCGCGCTCACGCCAAGCAGGCCGTCGGCATCGATGGTGAAGGTCACCCGGATGCGGGCCGCCCCGGCGGCCATGGGTGGGATGCCGCGCAGCTCAAAACGGGCCAGGCTGCGGCAATCGGCCACCAGGTCGCGCTCACCCTGGACCACGTGCAGCGCCAGTGCGGTCTGACCGTCCTGGTAAGTGGTGAAATCCTGCGCCAATGCTGCGGGAATGGTGGTGTTGCGCGGCACGATGCGCTCCACCAGGCCACCCATGGTTTCCAGCCCCAGGGAAAGCGGAATCACGTCCAGCAACAGCAGCTCGCCATCCGGGTTGTTGCCAGCCAGCTGGTTGGCCTGAATGGCGGCGCCCAGGGCCACCACCTCGTCGGGGTTGAGGTTGGTCAACAGCGGCTGGCCAAAGAAGTCGGCCACGGCCTGGCGCACCGTGGGCATGCGGGTGGAGCCACCCACCATGACCACTCCGTGCACCTCACTTTTGTCGAGCTGCGCGTCGCGCAGCGCCTTGCGCACCGCCGACAGGGTGCGTCCCGTCAACGCCTGGGTGGCCGCAGCCAACTGCACCCGGTTGGCCTGCCAGGTCAGGGGGCCCAGGGCCGTCTGCACCACCCGGCTCACGGGGGTGGTGTCGTCTGGCACGGCACTCAACTGTTCTTTCATGGCCCGGGCAGCCTGTTGCAAGGTGGCCCTGTCCAGCGGGCTGGCCTGCTTCAGCCATTCGGGGTGCCCGGCCTGCGCCATGAGCCAGTCCAGCAGCGCCCGGTCGTAGTCGTCGCCACCCAGCGCGGAATCGCCGCCGGTGGCCACCACCTCAAACACGCCCTGCGTGAGCTTGAGGATGGAGATGTCAAACGTGCCCCCGCCCAGGTCGAACACGGCGTACGTGCCCTCGCTGCCGTTGTCCAGTCCATAGGCGATGGCAGCGGCCGTGGGTTCGTTGATGAGGCGCATGACGTGTATGCCCGCCAGCTGCGCCGCGTCTTTGGTCGCCTGACGTTGGGCGTCGTCAAAATAGGCGGGCACGGTGATGACCGCACCGAACAGCTCGTCGTCAAAGGTGTCCTCGGCCCGGTAGCGCAGTGTGGCGAGGATGTCGGCGCTCACATCAATGGGCGTTTTCTCACCCCCTGCGGTCTGGATGGTGGCCATGCCGGGGCGGTCCAGCACGGTGTAGGGCAGCTGGTCCACCTGGGCCACGTCGGCCTTCAAACGCCCCATCAGCCGTTTGACGGACACCACGGTGTTGGCGGGATCCTGCAGCTGGCTGGCCAAGGCCTCAAACCCAATCTGGCGGCTGGCCCCGCCATCGGTGGGCGGCAGGTAACGCACCACGCTGGGCAAAATGACCCGCCCGGCATCATCGGGCAGGCACTCGGCCACGCCGTGGCGCACGGCAGCCACCAGCGAGTGGGTGGTGCCCAGGTCAATGCCCACCACCACGCGGCGCTGGTGCGGATCGGGTGATTGCCCCGGTTCGGAAATTTGCAATAAGGCCATAGGTGATTGTTGGGAGCGCCGCTCAGGCCTCCAGTTGCGTCAACCGCTGGTTGATCTCTTCAGAAAAACGGTCCACAAACATGAGTGCGCGCACATGCACCGCGGCGGCTTCAGCGCGTTGGGCTTTGGGCCACTCAGGGTGGCCATCGAGTTGCTGGGTCAGCTGTGCCAGGCGATCTCGCTTGGCCGCACGGGTACGCGCCAGCAGGGCGTCCAGGGTGTCCACGTCGTTTGGGGCTGACTCCAACTCCTCACGCCACGCCATCTGCTCCATCAGGAAGTCGGTGGGCATGGCGGTGTTGCGCTCGGCGTTCACGGGCACACCCCAACGCTCACACAGGTAGGCCGCCCGCTTCACCGGGTCTTTCAAGCGTTGGTAAGCCTCGTTGATGCGGACCGACCACTGCATGGCCAGGCGCTGCGAGGCGGCCCCCTGTGCGGCAAAGCGGTCAGGGTGTGCTTCGCGCAACAGTTCTTTCCACTGGGCATCGATCACGCTGGCGTCCTGCGCGTGTTGTTCAGGCAACCCGAACAGTTCGAAGTCGGAGGCTTGGAGGTTCAATGTCATGGCGTGGGTGTGGGCGAAAAGTGCTCAGCATACAAAGGAAACCCAACACCCGCCTGGCGGTCAGCCCAAGGCACCCGTTCAGACCCGGAACGACTCACCACACCCGCATTTGTCCCGCTCGTTGGGGTTGCTGAAGCGAAAACCTTCGTTCAAGCCTTCACGCACGAAGTCGAGCTGGGTGCCGTCGATGTAGGCCAGGCTTTTGGGGTCCACCAGCACGGTAACGCCATTGCTCTCGAACACCACATCTTCCGGCGCCTGCTCGTCCGCGTACTCCAGCTTGTAGGCCAGCCCTGAACAGCCGGTGGTCTTGACACCCAGGCGCACGCCCACACCCTTGCCCCGTCGGCTCAGGTAGCGGGTGACGTGCCGCGCGGCGGCTTCGGTGAGTGTGACGGACATGGTCAGTGTGTTTGCTTTTTGCGGTAGTCGTCCACGGCAGCCTTGATGGCGTCTTCTGCCAGGATGGAACAGTGGATTTTGACGGGTGGCAACGCCAGTTCTTCGGCGATCTGGCTGTTTTTCAGCGCCGCAGCCTCATCCAGCGTTTTGCCCTTGACCCATTCGGTCACCAGCGAGCTGGAGGCAATGGCAGAGCCGCAACCGTAGGTTTTGAAGCGGGCGTCTTCAATCACGCCGGTGGTGGGGTTGACCTTGATCTGCAGCTTCATCACGTCGCCACAGGCCGGTGCGCCCACCATGCCGGTGCCCACCGAATCGTCACCTTTGTCAAAACTGCCGACGTTGCGGGGGTTTTCGTAGTGGTCAACCACTTTTTCAGAATAAGCCATGGTGTTTCTCCTTCAATGTGCAGCCCACTGGATGGTGGACAGGTCAACGCCGTCTTTGAACATCTCCCACAGGGGGGACAGTTCACGCAACTTGGCCACGTTTTCACGGATGGTGGCAATGGCGTAGTCAATTTCAGCCTCGGTGGTCCAGCGCCCGATGGTCATGCGCAGGCTGCTGTGGGCCAGCTCGTCGCTCCGGCCCAGGGCACGCAGCACGTAGCTGGGTTCCAGGCTGGCCGAGGTGCAGGCAGAGCCGCTGGACACGGCCAAGCCTTTGATGCCCATGATGAGCGATTCGCCTTCCACGTAGTTGAAGCTCATGTTCAGGTTGTGGGGCACGCGCCGGGTGTCGTGACCGTTGATGAACACTTCTTCCATGCCCTGCAAGCCCTTGAGCAACCTGTCGTGCAAAGCCCGAATGCGCTGGTTTTCTTCGTGCATTTCGGCCTTGGCGATGCGGTAGGCCTCGCCCATGCCCACACATTGGTGGGTGGGCAGCGTGCCTGAGCGCATGCCGCGCTCGTGTCCGCCACCGTGCATCTGCGCCTCGATGCGGATGCGTGGCTTGCGCCGCACATACAGAGCGCCTATGCCTTTGGGGCCATAGGTCTTGTGGCTGGTCAGGCTCATCAGGTCAACGGGCAGGGTTTTCAGGTCCACGTCCACGCGGCCTGTGGCCTGAGCGGCATCCACATGGAAAATCACACCCTTTTGGCGACAAATCGCACCAATGGCCGCGATGTCCTGGATGACGCCGATTTCGTTGTTGACGAACATCACGCTGGCCAAAATGGTGTCGGGTCGGATGGCGGCTTCAAACGCCGCCAAGTCCAACAAGCCATCGGCCTGGACGTTGAGGTAGGTGACCTCAAAACCCTGACGCTCCAGCTCACGCATGGTGTCCAGCACGGCTTTGTGCTCGGTTTTCACCGTGATGAGGTGTTTGCCTTTGCCCTGGTAAAAATGGGCTGCCCCCTTGAGGGCCAGGTTGTTCGATTCGGTGGCACCGCTGGTCCACACGATTTCACGGGGGTCGGCACCGATGAGGTCGGCCACCTGCTCACGGGCGGTTTCCACGGCTTTTTCAGCCTCCCAGCCCCAGGCGTGGCTGCGTGAGGCGGGGTTGCCAAAATGCTCGCGCAACCAGGGAATCATGGCGTCCACCACCCGCGGATCGCACGGGTTGGTGGCGCTGTAATCCATGTAGATGGGAAAGTGTGGTGTGGTCATGGCAATGAAACGTGGGTGATCGTGTGGGATGCCGGGCGCAAACGCGCCCAACGAACGCGCGACACAAGTCGCAGCATGCTGCCCGGCGCAACAGTGTGAAGGCCTCGCCGTCCTCAGGCCTTGGAGAGACTGGCGCCCAGGGCAAACACCGAATTGGGTGCGTTGACCCGCATGGGCTTGAGCACAGGATTGGCCGAAATGGCACGCTTGATGAGCGGCGCGTTCTCCACCACCAGACCCTTGGCCAGCTGTTCATCCACCAGCTTTTGCAGGCTCACCGAATCCAGAAAATCGACCATTTTTTGGTTCAAAGCAGACCAGAGTTCGTGCGTCATGCAGCGGCTGCCTTCGCCATGGCAGTTTTCCTTGCCGCCACATTGGGTGGCGTCGATGGGCTCATCCACCGAAACGATGATGTCGGCCACCGTGATGTCACTGGCCTTGCGGCCCAAGGTGTAACCGCCACCCGGTCCACGGGTGGACTCGACCAGCTCATGGCGGCGCAGCTTGCCAAACAGCTGCTCCAGGTACGACAGCGAAATGTGCTGGCGCTGACTGATGGCGGCCAATGTGACGGGTCCACTGCTCTGACGCAGGGCCAGGTCAATCATGGCGGTGACCGCGAAACGGCCTTTGGTGGTGAGGCGCATGTCAAACTCCTGTGGGCTGACTCGGTTGATCAGGTTTGGCGCACCAGGGGCGCACCGTCGCTTTGCTCCACCCATTTCCCGGCCTGAGACCGGGCCTCGTTGCGGTGCGCATTTCTCGACTATTTTTGTCAAGTATACACCAATTCCCAAGTGTTTTAGTAGGCATTGTAACGGAGCGCTCCAACCGATCGGGAGCACACCTCCCGGGCGGCGCCCAAGCAGGCCGAGGCAACAGACAAAATTGATCACAAATGGCGACTGAGCGCCATTGATGATTGCGTTGACAGCTATCTTTTTATATCAAACGGTCAACGCCACCACATTGTCATGACCGGGGCCACCAAAGGCCTGCTCCTTCAAAATGGCCAGCTGGTCGCGCACCTTGGCAGCCTGCTCAAATTCGAGGTTGCGCGCGTGCTCCAGCATGAGTTTTTCCAGCCGCTTGATTTCTTTGGCCACGTCCTTTTCGGTCATGGCCTCTGCGGCCAAACGCTGCTGGGTTTCCTGCGCCAGCTTCTCGGCATCCTGGCCCGCCTTTTCGCTGTACACGCCATCAATCAAGTCTTTGATGCGCTTGCTGATGGTGCGCGGCGTGATGCCATGGGCCTGGTTGAAGGCCACCTGCTTGGTGCGGCGGCGTTCGGTTTCGTCCATGGCCAGCTTCATGGAGTTGGTGATGCGGTCGGCGTACAAAATGGCTTTGCCATTGACATTGCGCGCCGCCCGGCCAATGGTTTGGATGAGCGAGCGCTCTGAGCGCAAAAAGCCTTCTTTGTCGGCATCCAAAATGGCGATGAGCGAGACCTCGGGCAAGTCAATGCCCTCGCGCAGCAGGTTGATGCCCACCAGCACATCGAACGCGCCCAGACGCAAGTCGCGCAATATCTCTACCCGTTCCACCGTGTCCACGTCACTGTGGATGTAGCGCACCTTCACACCGTTCTCCGTGAGGTAGTCGGTCAGTTGCTCGGCCATGCGCTTGGTCAGCACGGTGATGAGCACCCGCTCGTTTTTCTCCACGCGGATGCGGATTTCTTGCAGCACATCGTCCACCTGGTGGGTGGCAGGGCGCACCTCCACCTCGGGGTCCACCAGGCCGGTGGGGCGCACCAGTTGCTCCACCACCTGGCCGGAATGGGTTTTTTCGTAGTCGGCGGGCGTGGCGGTGACGAAGATGGTCTGGCGCATGCGCTGCTCAAACTCTTGCAACTGCAAGGGCCGGTTGTCCAGCGCGCTGGGCAGCCGAAAGCCGTACTCCACCAACGTGGTTTTGCGGGCGCGGTCGCCGTTGTACATGCCACCCAGCTGCCCCATCATGACGTGGCTCTCGTCCAAAAACATCAGCGCATTGGCCGGCATGTAGTCGGTGAGGGTGGACGGTGGCTCGCCCGGTGCCGCGCCGCTCAGGTGGCGGGTGTAGTTCTCAATGCCCTTGCAGTGGCCCACTTCGCTGAGCATCTCCAGGTCAAACCGGGTGCGTTGCTCCAGCCGCTGGGCCTCCACCAGTTTGCCCATGCCCACCAGCTCGGCCAGGCGTGTGCGCAGCTCTTCCTTGATGGTTTCCACCGCCGCCAGCACCTGCTCTCGCGGGGTGACGTAGTGGCTGCTGGGGTAGACCGTGAAGCGCGGAATCTTCTGGCGGATGCGCCCGGTCAGCGGGTCAAACAGCATCAAGGCCTCGACCTCGTCATCGAACAGCTCGATGCGCACGGCCAGCTCGGAGTGCTCGGCAGGGAACACGTCAATGGTGTCGCCCCGCACGCGGAACTTGCCGCGTGAAAACTCCATGTCGTTGCGCTGGTACTGCATGCGCACCAGCTGGGCAATCACGTCACGCTGGCCAAATTTGTCGCCCACACGCAGCGTCATCACCATCTGGTGGTAGCTCTCGGGCTTGCCAATGCCGTAAATGGCCGACACCGTGGCCACGATCACCACGTCTTTGCGCTCCAGCAGACTTTTGGTGCAGCTCAGGCGCATCTGCTCGATGTGCTCGTTGATGGCGCTGTCCTTTTCAATGAACAGGTCGCGCTGCGGCACGTAGGCTTCAGGCTGGTAGTAGTCGTAGTAGCTGACGAAGTACTCCACCGCGTTTTTGGGGAAAAACTCGCGGAACTCGCTGTACAGCTGCGCGGCCAGCGTCTTGTTGGGCGCAAACACAATGGCGGGCCGCCCCATGCGCGCAATGACGTTGGCCATGGTGAAGGTTTTGCCCGAGCCGGTCACGCCCAGCAGGGTCTGAAACAGCTCACCGTCGTTCAGGCCCTCGACCAGTTGGGCAATGGCCGTGGGCTGGTCGCCCGCAGGCGGGTACGGCATGAACAGCTCGAAGGGTGAGTCGTCGAAGCGGACAAATTCACCGTCAGGCCGCACCTGTGGCTCTGCTGCGGCCAGCGGTGCGTCGGCACCAAGGGGATGATGATGGGCGGTCATGGAATGCTCTTTTTTGGCCTACACCGGGCGCACCCGGGCGGGCAGCCCGGTAAAATTTGCGCTGAACCAGCAAGCCTAACCCAGCCCGGGACAGGATGCAGCCTCTACCGTTAACCACCACAGGATTCAACTCCATGTCTTTGTTTTCCGCCGTCGAAATGGCCCCCCGTGACCCCATCCTGGGTCTGAACGAGCAATACAACGCCGACACCAACCCCAACAAGGTCAACCTGGGCGTGGGCGTGTACTTCGACGACAACGGCAAACTGCCCCTGCTGCAGTGCGTGCAAGCCGCTGAAAAGGCCATGATGGACAAGCCCACGGCCCGCGGCTACCTGCCCATCGACGGCATTGCCGCGTATGACGCCGCAGTCAAAGGCCTGGTGTTCGGCGCAGAGTCCGATGTGGTGAAAAGTGGCCGCGTGGCCACCGTGCAAGCCATTGGCGGCACTGGCGGCCTGAAAATTGGTGCGGATTTCCTGAAAAAAGTCAGCCCCAGCGCCAAGGTGCTGATTTCCGACCCCAGCTGGGAAAACCACCGCGCCCTGTTCACCAACGCGGGCTTCACGGTTGAAACCTACCCCTACTTCGACCAAAGCGCCAACGGCGGTCTGGGCGGCATCAACTTCGACGGCATGCTGGCCACGCTGAACACCGCCGAGGCTGGCACCATCGTGCTGCTGCACGCCTGCTGCCACAACCCCACCGGCTACGACATCACCCCCACCCAGTGGGACCAGGTGATCGCTGTGGTCAAGGCGCGCGAACTGACGGCGTTTCTGGACATGGCCTACCAGGGCTTTGGCTACGGCATTGCCGAAGACGGCGCGGTCATTGGCAAGTTCGTGGCCGCTGGCCTGAACATTTTTGTGTCCACCAGCTTTTCCAAGAGCTTCAGCCTGTACGGCGAGCGCGTGGGCGCCCTGAGCGTGGTCGGCAGCAGCAAGGAAGAAACCGACCGTGTGCTCAGCCAGCTGAAAATCGCCATCCGCACCAACTACTCCAACCCACCCACCCACGGTGGCGCCATCGTGGCAGCGGTGTTGAACAACCCCGAATTGCGTGCCCAGTGGGAAGGCGAACTGGCCGAAATGCGCGTGCGCATCAAGGCCATGCGCCAAAAGCTGGTCGACGGCCTCAAGGCGGCTGGTGTGACCAAAGACATGAGCTTCATCACCACCCAAATTGGCATGTTCAGCTACTCCGGGCTGAGCAAGGACCAGATGGTGCGCCTGCGCACCGAATTCGGCGTGTACGGCACCGACACCGGCCGCATGTGCGTGGCCGCGCTGAACAGCAAAAACATCGACTACGTCTGCCAGGCCATTGCCAAAGTGATCTGACGCGGCGTGCAGCCCCCTTCCCACCGCTGGCACGGGGTGGGGGCTGGCGAGCGGCCGCCGGCTTGCAAGCGCCTGACGGCGGCGCACTCCTTGGGTATTGCCTGCGTGACATGACTTGAGACCGCAGGCCTGTTATATTGCACTGCAACATTTTTTCAGGAATGCCCCCATGCTCTACCAAATTTACGACACACAACGTTCCCTGATGGAGCCGTTCGCAGACCTAGCCCAAACCGCGTCCAAGGTCTTCAGCAACCCTCTGCTGCCCTTCAGCCACCTGCCCTTGGCCCAACGCATTTCGGCAGCGTACGACGTGATCTACCGCCTGGGCAAGGACTACGAGAAACCGGAGTTTGGCATCCGCGCAGTGAACGTGGACGGCGTGGATGTGGCCATTCATGAGCGCGTCGAAATCGACAAGCCGTTTTGTGAACTGCGCCGTTTCAAGCGCTTTTCCGACGATACCGAGACGCTGGGCAAGCTCAAAGGCCAACCGGCCGTGTTGGTCGTGGCCCCTCTGTCGGGGCACTACGCCACGCTGTTGCGAGACACCGTCAAGACCATGCTGAAAGACCACAAGGTCTACATCACCGACTGGAAAAATGCCCGCCTGGTCCCGCTGGAGGACGGGGAGTTTCACCTGGACGACTACGTGAACTATGTGCAGGAGTTCATCCGCCACCTGCAAGCCCAGTATGGCAACTGCCATGTGATGAGTGTGTGCCAGCCCACGGTGCCCGTGATGGCCGCTGTCTCACTGATGGCCTCGCGTGGCGAAACCACACCGTTGTCCATGACCATGATGGGTGGCCCGCTGGACGCCCGCAAGTCCCCCACCGCCGTGAACGACCTGGCCACCCAGCGCAGCATTGAATGGTTTGAAAACAACGTGATCTTCCGCGTGCCCAGCAGCTTCCCCGGGGCTGGGCGCAGGGTCTACCCAGGTTTTCTGCAGCACACCGGGTTCGTGGCCATGAACCCAGACAAGCACCTGACCAGTCACTACGATTACTTCAAGGACCTGGTCAAGGGCGACCAGGACAGCGCCGAAGCCCACCGCAAGTTCTATGACGAGTACAACGCGGTTCTCGACATGGATGCGGACTACTACCTGGAAACCATCCAGACCGTGTTCCGTGAGTTCAAGCTGGTCAACGGGACGTGGGATGTGAAAAATCCCCAGGGTGTGCCAGAGCGGGTTCGGCCCCAGGACATCACCACCACCGCGCTGCTGTCGGTGGAAGGTGAATTCGATGACATCTCCGGCGCCGGTCAGTCGGAAGCAGCGCACAGCATGTGCACCGGCATCCCGGACAACATGTGCCAGCACTACGAGGCCAAGGGTGCCGGCCATTACGGCATTTTCAGTGGTCGCCGCTGGCGCGAAAACGTGTACCCCGTGGTCAAACAGTTCATCCTGGACCACTCGCTGGCCACCACCGCCAAGGCATCCAAGGCCACCCCAGTGGCCGCTGCGCCCAAAACCGTCGCACCTGCCAAGCCCAAAACAGCGCCCACGGTGAAGGCACCCACAAAGATCTCCAGCCAACCCGTTGCCGCTCAGCCTGAGGCCACCCCAGCGGTCAAGGTCGCCAAGCCACCGCGCCAAAAGGCTGTGGCCGCCCCCGCAGAGGCCCCCAAGGTCACAGTGACGTCCGCTGCCGCGGTGGTGTCCCCTGCCAAGGCCAAGCCCGTCAAAGCGGTCAAATCACCCAAGGTCGATGCCGCTCGCCAAGCTCAGCCTGCGGCCAAGGTCACCACCCCACCGGTGACGACCGTCACGCCGGCTGCCGCAGCAACGGCAACACCTGCCGCATCCGTGGCACCCGTGGTGGCAACTGCCGCACCGACAGAAACCGCCGTCACCAGGTCCTGAGTGGCTCACGGGCGGAACTTGAGCGCTCACCCCCCTGTGGCCACCGACCCGCTGACCGAGCGGGTCCTGGACGCCCTCCCCCAGACCCAGTGCACCCGCTGCGGCTACCCCGACTGCCGGGCGTATGCCGCCGCAGTGGTGCACGAGGGTGTCCCCATCAACCAGTGCCCTCCCGGGGGTGAAGAAGGCATTCGGCGCCTGGCCACGCTCACCGGCCGCCCGGCGTTGCCGCTGAACACCGCGCACGGCACGGAAGGCCCTCGGCGGGTGATGTGGATTGACGAAGACTGGTGCATAGGCTGCACACTGTGCATCAAAGCCTGCCCGACCGATGCGATTGTGGGCACACACAAGCGCATGCACACCATCATCGAGCCTTGGTGCACAGGCTGCGAGTTGTGCCTGCCCGTGTGCCCAGTGGACTGCATCCACACCGATGTGGCCTCAGGCGCGCAAACCGGCTGGGCAGCATGGTCTGCCCCTCAGGCGCAGATCGCACGCGATCGATATGAATTTCGCAGCAACCGACTCAAGCGAGAAGAGCTTGAACATCAGAAAAAGCTTGAAAAACGGGCCACTGAGAAGCTGGGCAACCTCGCCGAACACTCACACCACACCGACCCCGTGGTGCTGGACCAAAAACGCCGGGTGATTGAAGCCGCCATTGCGCGTGCTCGCGCCCGTCAGCAGACCAGCGGCTGATCCGTCAGTCAACCTGGGTCTTGGCCTGGTCCAGCGCCTGTGCGGCCTGGCGGTACAGCTCGTCGGAGGTTTGGGGCAGTCCGTTGTCGACGGTGACATGGCTGGTCACGACCCGCAACGCCACAGACTGACCCGAAGCAGCCCCCAGTGCCACTGGGCGCTCAGTGATGGCCTGGGCAAACCGACTGGCGGCCAGTTCGGCCTGGCTGGCGTCACAGGGGTAGAGCACGGCCATGAATTCATCGCCCGCCATGCGCCCCACCAGTTCGCTGCCACGGGCACACGCCGCCAAGCGGGTGGCCACCTCATGCAACACGCGGTCACCTGTGGCATCCCCGTGCGCCTGGTTGATGCGCCGAAAACCCACCACATCGAACAACACCACCGACAGCGGCTGCACCTCGCGCCGAGACAGCGCCAAGGTTTTGTCCAAAAAGGCCATGAGCGCACGCCGGTTGGCGACCTGGGTCAGGGCGTCCTGAAAGACACCGTCCACCAGCCAGCCTTGGCTTTGTTCCAGCTCTTCCCGCAACTGTGTGGTTTTGCGCACGCTGGCCTGCAAGGCCACATGGTCCATGGCCAGTCTGGCCATGGCCGACAGCATGCGTGCCTCTCGGTCTGACAATTCGCGGGGAATGGTGTCCATGAGGGCGAGAGCGCCCACATTGACCCCCTCGACCGTGCTCAGTGCCACGGCCGCAAAAAACCGCACGCCCAGTGGGCCTGTTACCCAAGGGTGGTGCCGGCAGCCTGTGTCACACAGGGCGTCGGACACCACGCGATAACCCTGCTGCTGCACAAGCGCCTGGCACAGGAGCTGTGCTGCCGCCGTGAGCTGGGATGAGGGCACGCCCACATGTGCCTTGTGGCAGATGCCCTCATCCCCAAAAAAAGACAGGGTCACCAGAGGCACATTGAACGTCCAACTGGCCAGTTCGACCAACTGGTCCAGCGTCGCATCGGGTGGCGACCCCAACACATCCAACGCCTGCAGCGCCTCTCGACACCCCGTCACCACGTGGTTGGCTGGGTCTGTGGGCTGGAGGGTTTGACCTGGGAGGGGAAGATCTGTCATGGGCGGTCCATCGGAGTGGTTGCTGTGACCCTGATTGTCCACCATGCCTCGCCCAGCCAACGTGACTCCACCATGGACAAGTGCACTGCCCTGGGCCGCGTCGCGGCCGACCGGTTCAGACCGAAGGCTGCGCCGCCAAAGCGGCAAAGGCCTTGACCACCTCGGGCGGTGCCTGCACCAGCTCGATCAGCACACCCTCGCCGCCAATGGGGAACTCGTCGTTGCCCTTGGGGTGCAAAAACGTGATGTCGAAACCGGCGGCCCCTTTGCGGATGCCGCCGGGCGCAAAGCGCACACCCTGCTCGCCCAGCCATTGCACGGCCACCGGCAAATCGTCAATCCACAGGCCGATGTGGTTGAGCGGTGTGGCGTGCACGGCGGGCTTTTTGTCGGGGTCCAGCGGCTGCATCAGGTCCACCTCGACCTTGAACGGGCCGCTGCCGATGGCGCAGATGTCTTCATCGACGTTTTCACGCTCGGAGCGGAAGGTGCCTGTCACCTCCAGCCCGAACATGTCCACCCACAGTTTTTGCAGGCGGGTTTTGCTGGGACCACCGATGGCAATTTGCTGGATGCCCAGCACTTTGAAAGGACGC
This sequence comes from Polaromonas sp., assembly GCA_013823635.1. GTDB lineage: Bacteria > Pseudomonadota > Gammaproteobacteria > Burkholderiales > Burkholderiaceae_C > UBA2334. The sequence continues at coordinate 84,454 of PNML01000001.1, forward strand.
TGCACCGCCATCACACGAACTCCACAATGGGTTGGTCCACGGTCAGGCTCTCGCCTTTGCCCGCCAGCACCTTGCCCACCACGCCGTCGGCGGTGGCGAACAGCACGTTCTCCATCTTCATGGCCTCGATCACCGCCACGCGCTCACCCGCCTGCACTTTTTGGCCCACCTGCACGGCCACATCGACCAGCAAGCCGGGCATGGGCGACAGCACGTATTTGCTCATGTCGGGCGGTGCCTTGAAGGGCATGAGGCGGTGCAGTTCGGCCATGCGGGGCGACATGACCAGCGCTTCGATCTTGGTGCCGTTGTGCTGCACCACCAGCACCAATGGGTTCTTGGCCGTGCCACGCTCGATTTGTGCCGTGAAGGGCTGGCCATTGACCGTGCCTTCAATGCGCACATCGTTCAGGCGCGAGTCGCTGAAAATTTCGTAGCGAACACCGTCCACCGTGATGGCAGCAGAGCCCAATTTGGCTGGAAATTCTTCCACATGCACGTCGGCATACTGGTTGCCGCCCTCGTTGCCCAACACCACCACGGTGTAGTTGCTGCCCACCTTCACGTCGTAGCCGCGCAGCTGCCCGCTGATGCTGGCGGCGCGCTCACGGCTCTTGCGACGCACAAAGGCGGCCAGGGCCACCAGGAAATTGGGGTCGTCGTGCGGCACGTCTTCGGCCTTGAAGCCGTGGGCGTATTGCTCCGCAATGAAGCCGGTGTTGAACTGGCCCGACACAAAGCGCGGGTGCGCCAGCAAGGCCGCCTGGAATGGGATGTTGCTGCTGATGCCGCGAATCACAAAGCCGTTGAGCGCTTCGCGCATCTTGGCGATGGCTTCGGTGCGGTCTTTGCCGTGCACGATGAGCTTGGCGATCATGGAGTCGTAGTACATGGGGATTTCCCCGCCATCGACCACGCCCGTGTCCACCCGCACACCGCCGAATGCGCCGTTGGCGTAGGCAGGGCCTTGCAGCGTTTCCACCGACTGCTCCAGATCGGTGGCCGGTGGCTGAAAGCGCACCAGGCGGCCCGTGCTGGGCAGGAAGTTGCGGAAAGGGTCTTCGGCGTTGATGCGGCACTCGATGGCCCAGCCCTCGCGCTTGACGTCGGCTTGCGTCAGCGGCAGCTTTTCGCCAGCCGCCACGCGGATCATCAACTCCACCAGGTCCAAGCCGGTGATGCACTCGGTGACCGGGTGCTCCACCTGCAGGCGGGTGTTCATTTCCAGGAAGTAGAAGTCCTGGTTTTTGCCCACCACGAATTCCACCGTGCCGGCGCTTTCGTACTTCACGGCCTTGGCCAGGGCCACCGCCTGCTCACCCATGGCTTTGCGGGTGGCTTCGCTGATGAAGGGTGATGGGGCCTCTTCAATCACCTTCTGGTGGCGGCGCTGGATGGAACACTCGCGCTCGTTCAGGTACAGCACGTTGCCGTGGCTGTCGCCAATCAGCTGGATTTCGATGTGGCGGGGCTCC
>PNML01000002.1 GCA_013823635.1 Polaromonas sp.
GCGCGGCTGGTGTGCATAGACCCCCGCCGCACCGAAACCGCCGACAAATGCCACCAGCACCTGGCCCTGCTGCCCGGCACCGATGCCGCGCTCGCGCTGGCGCTGATGCACGAGTTCACCGTGCACGGCTGGCTGGACCAGGACTACATTGACCGCCACACCCTGGGCTGGGTCACCCCAGGGGCCGAGGCCGATCCCACCCGCAGCCTGCGCGCCCGGGCCCTGCAGTGGCCACCCGAGCGCGCCGCCGCCGTGTGCGGGCTGGAGGCCCAGGCCATCCGCGACCTGGCCCGCGACATGGGCGAAACCGCCCGCCGGGGCGAGGCCGTGGCCATCCGCCTGAACTACGGCATGCAGCGCACCCGGGGCGGCGGCAACGCCGTGCGCGCCGTGGCCTGCCTGCCCGCGCTGCTGGGCAGTTGGCGACACGCGGCGGGGGGCTTTTTGCTGTCCAGCTCGGGCCAGTTCCCGGTGCAGCGCGCCGCCCTGCAGCGGCCCGACCTGCTGGCCCAGGGCCTGGGTGGGCGCCCTCCGCGCACCGTCAACATGGTCAGCATTGGCGATGCGCTGCTGGCCCGCCCGGGCGACCCCGTGCTGGACGGTGGCCCGCCCATAGAAGCCCTGGTGGTGTACAACAGCAACCCCGTGGCCGTGGCCCCCGATTCAAGCCAAGTGGTGCAGGGCTTTGCCCGCCCAGACCTGTTCACCGTGGTGCTGGAGCACTTCCAGACCGACACGGCCGACTACGCCGATTACGTGCTGCCCGCCACCACCCAACTGGAGCACTGGGACATCCACGCCAGCTACGGCCACACCGACGTGCTGCTGAACCAGCCCGCCATTGCCCCCGTGGGCCAGGCCCGCACCAACACCGACATCTTCCGCGCCCTGGCACAGCGCATGGGTTTTGACGACCCCTGCTTTGCCGACGACGACGAAACCCTGTGCCGCATGGCCTACCCCTTCAACCCCGACGCCGCGCGGGCCGCTGGCCTGCCCGCCGAGGCCGCATTGAGCTGGGACGCCCTGGTGGCCAACGGCTTTGTGCCCCTGCCCGAGGTGCTGGCCCCGCTGGCCCCGTTTGCGCAGGGCGGCTTTCCCACGCCGTCGGGGCGCTGCGAAATGTTCAGCCAGCGCCTGGCCGACCAGGGGCTGGACGGCCTGCCCGACCACCTGCCCAACCACGAGGCTGTGGGCAGCAGCACCGCCTACCCGCTGGCCATGATTTCGCCCCCGGCGCGCAACTTCCTCAACTCCAGCTTTGTGAACGTGCAGAGCCTGCGCGACATCGAGGGTGAGCCCCTGCTCGAAATCAGCACCGCCGATGCCGCCGAGCGCGGCATTGCCGACGGCGCGCTGGTGCGCGTGTTCAATCCGCGCGGCAGCTACCACTGCACCGCCCGCATCAGTCCCCGCGCCCGCCCCGGCGTGGTCAACGGCCTGGGCGTGTGGTGGCGCAAGCTGGGCGTGCGCGGCACCAACGTCAACGAAGTGACCAGCCAGGCCCTGACCGACCTGGGCCGCGCCCCCACGTTTTACGACTGCCTGGTGGAGGTGGAGGCCGCCGCGTGATGCGAAGGCCGCTCTGTCGCGCAGCGGGCCGTGCGTGCGGGCTGGCGCTGGTGGCCCTGCTCGGTGCCTGCGCCCAAACCCCCGACCCCACGCCCCGTGAAGGCCTGGCCTACTACTGGCAGTCGGTCAAAGGGCACCTGGCGCTGATGCGCGACGCCCGCCCCGTGGACGACTGGCTGGCCGACCCCGCCACAGCGCCCGCGCTGAAAGACAAGCTGCAAACCGTCCAGCGCATGCGCCGCTTTGCGGTGGACGAACTGCACCTGCCCGACAACGCCAGCTACACCCGCTACGCCCAGCTCCAGCGCCGCGCCGTGGTGTGGAACGTGGTGGCGGCCCCCCCGTTTTCCCTCACGCTGCAGACCTGGTGTTTCCCCGTGCTCGGCTGCGTGGGCTACCGGGGCTACTTTGACGAAGCCGAGGCCGAAGCCTTTGCCCGCCAGCTGCGCGAGCAAGGGCTGGAGGCCACCGTGTACCCCGTGCCCGCCTATTCCACCTTGGGCTGGACCAACTGGCTGGGGGGCGATCCGCTGCTCAGCAGCTTTCTGGGCTATCCCGAGGGTGAGGTGGCGCGCCTGCTGTTCCACGAGCTGACCCACCAGCTGGTCTACGTGGCCGATGACACCATGTTCAACGAGTCCCTCGCCACCGCGGTGGAGCAGCTGGGCGGCGAGCGCTGGCTGGCCCAGGCCAGCCCCCAGGCCCAGCGCGAGTACGCCGAGTTCGACGCCCGCCGCCAGGCGTTTCGGGCCTTGACCGCTGACACCCGGGAAAATTTGAAGCAAATATATGCCTCAGCGCTTGATCGGCATGGTTTGACAGCTCCTGAAAAAGAAGAATCCATGCGGCGCCAGAAGGCCGCCGCCATGGCGCGGTTCCGGGCGCAGTACCAGGCGCTCAAGGCCAGTTGGGGTGGTCACGGCGGCTACGACGCCTGGGTGGCGCGGGCCACCAACGCCAGCTTTGCGGTGCAGGCCAGCTACGACACGCTGGTGCCCGCCTTTCGTGTCTTGTTTGTAAAGATGGGCTGCCAGTTCCCCGATTTCCATGCTGCGGTGCGTCAACTGGCGACAATGGAGGCCCCTGCCCGTCAGCAGGCACTGCAGGCGCTGGCGCCGCAGGCCGGGTCTGGCGCACCACCGCCCTCCTGCCCCGTCCATGCAACCCACCCCTGAGCGCCAGGCGCTCGATGCCTTGTCCTCCCTGCCGCCCCAGGCCCGTGTGGTGGTGGACTTTGACGACACCCTGTGGCTGACCAACTCCACCCAGCTCTACGTGGACAGTGTTCGTCCGCGCTGGTTGGCCTGGGTGCTGTTCAAGCTGGTGGCGCTGGTGTTCCGTGGCCTGCCAACGCGCTGTGCCCCCTGGCGCGATGCCGCCACCGTGGCCTGCCTCACCCTGTGTTGCCCTTGGGCCTGGTGGGTGTGGCGGCGGCGCGCCCCGCAGCTGGTGCGGCGCCACACCAACCAGCCCCTGGCCCAGGCCCTGGCCGCCTTGCCCCCGCAACAGGCCCTGCTGGTGTGCAGTTTTGGCATGGCCTTTCTGATCCGGCCCCTGCTGGCCCAGATGGGTCCGCGCTGGGCCAAGGTGCCGCTGGTGGCCAGCAGCGTGTGGTCCAACGGGCGCGACCGCCAGCGCGGCAAGCGCGCCATGCTGCCGCCCGGCTGGTGTGACGCGGTGGCCTCCCCGTCTGGCACCCAGCCGCCACCGCCCCTGGCCGTGGTGACCGACTCGCTGGACGACCAGGACCTGTTGGCCCTGGCCCGCTGGCCACTGTGGGTGAAATGGCGGGCCGCCCGCGACGTGCCGCTGTTTCGCCGGGGCTACCTGCCCCTGCGTTACAGCCATGTGCTGCGCCACCCAAACGCCGGCTTTGTGTGGCGCGTGGTGCTGGTGGAAGAGTGGGTGGGCCTGCTGCTGGTGTTTGCCCCGGCCGTGTGGCAGGCCCCCATGCTGGCGCTGGCCTTGCTGTGGCTGGTGCTGTCCTTCTGGGTCATTTACGAGCAGGGGTACGCCGAGAACGACCGCGTGGCCGTCCACCTGGAGCACAAACTGGCCGCACCCGCCGAGCGCGAGCGCTTCGAGGGCGCGTTCCATTCGGGCGAGCGCTGGGCCTGGTGCTGGGCGGCCTGCCTGGGTGCCCTGGCCGTGGCGTTGCTGCACTGGGTGGCCGAGGACGCCATGCAGCCCTGGTGGGGCAGCCTGCACGCCTGGTTGGGCGAGCGGCTGCCGCCCACGCAGGGGGCATGGTCGGCGGTGGGGCTGTGGTGGGTCATGGGGGCCACCTGGGTGGCGGCCCTGGTGGGCATGCGCCTGACCTACCGGGCCTACAACCTGGTGCAGCCCGCCGCCCGCGTGTGGCTCTACCCAGTGCTGCAGCTGTGGAAAACCCTGCCCGTGGCCCTGCTGGTGCCGCTGCACCCGGTGGGGCTGGTGTTTGTGTGGGCCTATGCGCTCTCGCGCTGGTTCCCGTACTGGATATACCGCACCGGCGGCAACCGCACGGCGTTTCCCGAGTTGTTTTTGCGCACCGTGCTGCTGGTGGTGGGCTTGCTCAGTTTTGGCCAGCTGTGGACGGCCGACGTGGTGGTGCAGTTGCAGGCCGCTGCCATGGTGGCCTACATGCTCAGGCGGGCCCGCTGGGAGGGGCGCCATGTGTCCAAAAGCTTTGTCTTGCTCCGCCACGCGGATGCCGACTATCCTTCACAAAGCCGACTCCAATGACGTGGCGCTGTGGGCCCAGCCCCGGCGCCCACCTGTGTTTGACCGATTGAACCGCTGCCCATGGCCGACATCCACATCCACCGCGACCACCATTTCAGCCACGCCGAGGCGCGCGACATTGCGTTTGCCTGGGCCGAGCAGGCCGAGGCCGATTTCGGCATGGCCTGCACCTACGAGGAGGGGGACCAGGAAGACCTGGTCACCTTCACCCGCTCGGGCGTGAACGGCACGCTCAAGGTGTGCGGTCAGCGCTTCGAACTGGACGCCAAGCTGGGCTTTTTGCTCGGTGCATTCAAGGACCGCATCGAGGGCGAGATCGTCAAAAACCTCGACACCTTGCTGGCCGCCCACGCCCCCCAGCCCGCCAAAAAGAAGAAGGTGGTGGCCAAAAAATCGCCCAAGGCATGAGCGCCGCCGCCACCCCCACGGCCCACACGCAGGCTCCGCTGGCGGGCATCAAGGTGCTGGAAATGGGCCAGCTCATCGCCGGGCCGTTTGCCGCCAAAACCCTGGGCGACTTCGGGGCCGAGGTCATCAAGATCGAGCCACCCGCCAAGCCGGGGTCACCACCCGGCGCGGGCGGTGACCCGCTGCGCCAGTGGCGCATGCTGAAAAACGGCACCTCGGTGTGGTGGCAGGTGCAGTCGCGCAACAAGCGCTCGCTGGCGCTGGATTTGCGCCAGCCCGAGGCGCAAACAATGGTGCGCCAGCTGGCGGCCGAGGCCGATGTGCTGATCGAGAACTTCCGCCCCGGCGCGCTGGAGGCCTGGGGCTTGGGGCCGGACGAGCTGCTGGCCGCCAACCCGCGCCTGGTGGTGCTGCGCATCAGTGGCTACGGCCAGACCGGCCCCTACCGCGACCGCCCCGGCTTTGGCGTGGTGGCGGAGGCCATGGGCGGCCTGCGCCACCTCACCGGCGAGCCAGGCCGCGTGCCGGTGCGCGTGGGGGTGAGCATTGGCGACACGCTGGCCGCGCTGCACGGGGTCATCGGCATTTTGCTGGCGCTGCACGAGCGCCACCGCAGCGGCCAGGGCCAGGTGATTGACGTGGCGCTGTACGAGGCGGTGTTCAACTGCATGGAGAGTTTGCTGCCCGAGTACAGCGCCTTTGGCGCGGTGCGGGGCGCGGCCGGCAGTGCCATGCCGGGCATTGCGCCCACCAACGCCTACCGCTGTGCCGATGGCGGCTATGTGCTGGTGGCCGGCAATGGCGACAGCATTTTCAAGCGGCTGATGGCCTGCATTGGCCGCCCCGACCTGGGCGCTGACCCGGCGCTGGCCAGCAACGCGGGCCGGGTGGCCCGCGTGGTCGAGCTGGACGACGCCATCGGCGCCTGGGCCGCCACGCTGACGGTGGAGGCGGCGCTGGCCGCGCTGGCACAGGCCGAGGTGCCAGCCGGCAAAATCTACACCGTGGCCGACATCGCCGCCGACCCGCACTACGCCGCGCGCGGCATGCTGCAAGCGTTGCCCCAGGCCGATGGCAGCACGCTGCTGGTGCCCGGCATCGTGCCCAAGCTGCTGCGCACGCCGGGCGGCCAACGCACCGCCGCGCCCGCGCTGGGCCAGGACACCGATGCCGTGCTGGCCAGCATGGGCCTGAGCGCGGCCCAGATTGCCGACCTCAAGGCCAGGGGCATCGTGCAAGGCGAGGGGTAGTGGGTGGATTTTTTCAATTTTGTGGATTTATTTGTAGCGGCCAATCATTCAAATAAAAGCGCTGGAGCATAAAAAAACCACCAGAAATGGTGGTTTTTTGCATAGCACGAACGGCGCCGGTTTGGGGGGCGAATCAGCTGAGGGACTCGATCAGGTCAATGTACTGCTGCTTGGCCGCGTCGCTGGCCGTGCCCTTGAGCTTGGCCCACGCATCCCACTTGGCGCGGCCCACCATGTCGCCGAAGCCGGGTTTTTTCTCGGCGTTGTCGCCCGCCGAGGCCTGTTTGTACAGCGCGTAGATTTGCAGCAGGGTGTTGTTGTCGGGGCGCTCGCTCAGGTTTTTGGAGTTGGCCACGGCGGCTTCAAACGCGGTGTTCAGGTCGGTCATGGTGGGGGGTCCTTGGTTGGATTGGAGAGGGAAGCCTAAGCCCGCCGATGCCCGGGGGCAGGGCAGTGTTTGTCCGGTATCTTAGGGGCCTGCCGGGTTGCAAAATAGGGGGAAACCTCCAGGCGCGCCGCCCGACGCCTTTTCTGAAAGCACCCATGGTCACCCGTGTTTCTTCCCGCACCACCGCCGCACCGGCCCGCAACGCCGTGGGCGCTGTCAAGCCCGCCCAGCCCAAAGCCGCGCTGGCGGGTGCCAACGGTGCGCTCAAAAACCTGTTGGGCCTGACCGGCGAGCGCATGAGCAAGGTGGACACGGCCTGGCTGCGCATGGACACCGATGCCAACCTCATGATGATCATGGGGGTGTGGATCATCCGCCCCGGCATCGACCACGCCGCCCTGTGTGACCGCGTGGCCGAGCGCCTGGTGCCCATTGCCCGCTTTCGCCAGCGCACGGTGGAGGACGCGGCCGGCGCCACCTGGGTGGAGGACCCGCTGTTTGACGTGCACCGCCACGTGGTGCGCGAGGCGCTGCCCACGCAGGTGCCGGCCCAGCACGCGCTGCAACAGCGCGTGGCCGACCTGGCCATGCAGCCCCTGAGCCGTTTGCACCCGCTGTGGCAGTTCCACCTGGTGGAGGACTACGAGGGGGGTTCGGCCCTGATTGCCCGCATCCACCACTGCATCGCCGACGGCATTGCCCTCATCACCGTCATGATGGGCCTGGTCGATGGGGGGGAGGCACCGTCCCGCCGTTCGCGCCGCCGGGTGGCGGACGATGGCGGGCTGGGCAACGCCCAGGCCTGGCTGGCCGACAGCCTGGTGCGCCCCCTGTCCCAGTTGGCGGTCAAGGCGCTGGATGCCGCTGGCGGCGGCGTGTCGCATTCCCTGAGCGCGTTGTCCCACCCCAGCCAGTGCCTGGATGCGGCGTTGCACGCGTCGCTGGACATGGCCCGCATGGGCGGGCAGTTGGTGAAAGACATGGCGGCGTTGGCCCTCATGGCCGACGATTCACCCACCCGCTTCAAAGGCAGGCCGCACGCGCAAAAGGCCGTGGCGTGGTGCGAGCCCATCGCGCTGGACGAGGTCAAGGGCGTGGGCAAGGCCCTGGGCTGTTCGGTCAACGACGTGCTGCTGAGCTGCGTGGCCGGTGCGCTGGGCACCTACCTCCGGCAGCAGGGCGAGGACGTGGCGGGCAAGGAAATCCGCGCCATGGTGCCCGTCAACCTGCGGCCCATGGACCAGGCCTGGAAGCTGGGCAACCGGTTTGGCCTGGTGCCGCTGGTGTTGCCCATTGGCCTGGACAACCCCATTGAGCGCGTGTATGCCGTGCGCCAGCGCATGGCCAGCCTCAAGGGCAGCACGCAACCCTTGCTGGCGTTTGGGTTGCTGTCGGTGGCGGGGCTGCTGGTCAAGCCCGCGCAAGAGGCCATGCTGGGCCTGTTCTCGCGCAAAACCTCGGCGGTGATGACCAATGTGCCCGGCCCCGCCGACAAGTTGCGCCTGTGCGGGGCCACGCTGGAACAGATGATGTTTTGGGTGCCGCAGTCGGGCGACATCGGGGTGGGCGTGTCCATCCTGAGCTATGGCGGGGGGGTGCAGTTCGGGCTGATCACCGACACCGGCATGTGCGCCCAGCCGCAGCACATCATTGACCAGTTTGCGCCCCAGTTCGCCAGCCTGTCGTGGCTGGCACTCATGTTGCCCTGGGGGGACGAGGCACTCTGACGCCACCCACCCCAGCGGGACGCCCCGCTGCCGGGTGGCTGGCGACTCAGTCGGCCAGTTCGACCTTGGCCATCTCCACGTCCAGCCGCTCCATGGCGTCGGCGGGTTGGCTGGCCGCGGCTTTTTCGTAGAGCGCGGTGGCCTCGGCCATGCGCTTGTCGCCTTCCAGCATGACCATGCCGTTGGCGTACTCGATCATGGCGATGGCCGAGTGTGGGTTGAGCGACAGGGCCGTCTGGTAGTGCCGCAGGCCGGTGTCTTTTTTGGCGCCATAGGTCATGCCGCCAATGAGTGGGCCCACCTTGTCAATCACTTCGGCATGGAAGGCCGCCATGGCAATGTGCGCATCGGCGTGGTCGGGGGCCAGTTTCAGGGTGGTTTCCAGGGCTTTGCGCACCTTGGTGCCCAGGCCCTCGGCCAAGGCCTTGGCCACGCTGATGCCCTGGCTGTAGCGCCCCAGTGCGTAGGCCTGGAAATACCAGGCGTTGGCGTTGTGGGGGTCTTGCTGTTGCTGGGCCTGGGCGCGTTCGGCCACGGCCATGAACAGGTCCAGCCGCTGGGCCTCTTTGGGCTCCAGGTACGTGGCGTAGATGCAGGTGGCCTTGTTGGCCGCCGTGAGGCCGCTGCCGCCCGCCGACAGCCCGGCGCGAACGGCCTCTTCAAACTGGCCGTTGTGGTACAGCACCCAGGCCGACAGGGCGTCGGCTTCTTTGGGGCAGGGCTCACAGTCACCGGCGTGCAGGCGCGCCCATTGCTTTTTGAGGGTGGTGGCGGTGTAGGTGAACTCCCCCAGGTGGGGAAATTTGGCCCATTTGGACATGCGCGTCTCCTGATCTTATTTTTTTGACGTCGGGCTGCGTAAGAAACCTCCCTGCAAGGTAGGCGCAACCCAACACCAGATTTTGCCTCAGCACGCCTCCCTCAGGGTGTGTGGGGACATGCCAGGTGCACGCTGTTTGACGCTGGTCAAGGGCAGGCGGCGGTTGTCGTGCGGCCAGGGCGTGTGGGTCAGTGGCTGGCGTAGGCACCCGTCAGCTGCAGCAGGTGTTCGCGTTGGGCTGGTTCCATGTAGGGGGCGAGCAGGTTGAGCACATGGGCACCGCCGCGCATCAGGGCGGCCTCGGCGTGCTCGGGCTCCAGGGCGTGGCGCGGGTCGCGGGCGTATTCGAAGTTGAGCCAGTAGGTCAGCACCACCACCATGCAGTTGGCGGTGGTGTCGAGCTCGCGCGCGTCCAGGCGCAGGCTGCCCGCGCGGCCCATGGCATCGAGCATGGCCCGGATGGCGCGCGATTTGTGCCGGATCATGAGCTGGAACTGCATTTCCAGCCGTCGGTTCTTGCTCAGCAGGTCGGACAGGTCGCGGTACAAAAACCGGTGCTGCCAGATGCGCTCGAACAGGGTGTGCATGAAAAACCAGGCATCTTCGACGTTGCGCACATCGTCGCTGGCCATGAGGATTTCGGTCAGGCTGTGTTCATAGCGCGCGTACAACGCGTTGATGAGTTCGTCCTTGGCCGGGTAGTGGTAGTACAGGTTGCCTGGGCTGATGCCCAGCTCGGCCGAAATCAGGGTGGTGGACACGTTGGGTTCACCAAACCGGTTGAACAGGTCCAGCGTCACTTCCAGTATGCGTTCTGCCGTGCGGCGGGGGGGCTTTTTGGGCATCCGGTGTCTTTCGGGTGCTGCGGTGTCAGCGGTGGGTCACCGTGCCGTTGGCCACGGCGTGTTGCAGGTCGTCCACGCTGTCTTGCAGGCGGTCCAGTGCCGCGCCCAGGCGCCGCCGCGGGGCGCCAGCCGCCGGACGGTGGCGGGGCCGCTCGGCGTCGGGTGGCAGCAGGTGGCGGGTGGGGTCGCCCAGCACCTCTCGGTTCAAACCGATGCCGTGTGGCCCCAGTTTGTTCGACAGCGTGGTGTACTGGGCGCGCAGCAACTGGCGGGTTTGCTGGTAGGCGTGCTCGGCCAGGCGACTGCGCTGGTGGTAACTGAAGGTGTTGGCCAGAAACAGCTCGGCATCGCGGTGGTCGGGCTCGATCAGGACGATGGCGGTGTTCGGGTAGCTGCTTTCGTACTGCTTCATGCCCAACTCCAGGCGGGAGTGGATCATGCTGCGAAAGGTCTGGCTCATCACGGCCGGGAACCCGCCTTCGGTCATGGACGGAATGGGCTGGCCATGGCGCTGGCCCACCCGCTGCACGTCGGGCAAGGTGGCATCGAACGGCACCAGCGGGTTCAGGCAGAACATCACGTCCACGCCTTCATCCAGCGCCACGCTGGCGTGCATGGTTTTTTTCAGGGCGCCGTCCACGTAAAAGCGTCCGTCGATTTCCACCGGCGGGAACAGGCCGGGCAACGCCGCGCTGGCCGCGATGGCCTTGGAAATGGGCACATGGTCCCAACCCTGGCGGCCAAAGGGCGCGGCCTCTCCGCTGTCGAGGTGGGTGGCGACCAGGGTCAGGCGTTGTGGGAGTTGCCGGAAATCATTGGTGCGCCCGGGTTTGGAGAACAGCCGGGCGAGCTGTCGGTCCACCTCTTCGTTGCTGAACAGGCCGGTGGGCAGGGCCGGGGCCATTTTTTCCAGGGCGCTGATGAGGGGCTTGCGCCCCAGCGTCCAGGCCCACAGGGTTTTCAGTCCCAGGCCGGGCAGCATGGCCAGCCGGTGGGCCAGTTCGGCATAGGCCGGGCGCATCAGCCAGGCGGGGTCAAAGGTTTCACCGTCGTCTGTGCCGGTGGCGATGAACAGGTGACACAGCTCGCGCGGGGTCATGCCATTGGCCAGGCCCGCCGCGATGAAGCCCCCAGCCGACACGCCCACATAGTGGTGGCAGGCGTGCAAATCCAGGCCTTGCAGCGCTTCGTCAAGCGCACACAGGGCACCGATCTCGTAAATGGCCCCCAGGGGGCCACCCCCTGCCAGCGCCAGCGCCACCTTGGCGCGCGGCCGTCCCGGTCTGGCGACAACGTGCTGGACCGGGGTGGCGGGTGCCACGGCTCGCTGGGTGCGGGAAGGGCTCATGCGGGACAAGTGTAGGGTGCTCCGGTGAACTGTCATGCTGCGTTGCAGCACGGCGACCAGTCGTGACAAGGCCGCTCACGGCGGCTGGGCACCCATGGAGGATGCCCGCCGTGAGCGGCCAGGGGGGAAGGGCAGGGGTCAGACCGCCGCTGGCGTGTCCGTCGCGGGGGCGTCGGTCACCGGCGTTTTCGCCTTGGCGGCCTTCTTGGCAGCGGGGCGCTTGGCAGCCGCGGGTGCGGTGCCCGCGGTCGCCTTTTTGGCGGCTGGGCGCTTGGTCGCTGGCGCGGTCGCTTCCGCTTGGGGGGCGGCGACCTTGGTGGCGGGTTTGGGCTGCAGCTTTTGCACGTTGCGGTTGAGCTCGTCGATGCGCGCAATCAGTGCATCGATGTCCTGGGCCGATGGCACACCCAGCTTGTTCAGGGTGCGGGCCACGCGGTCTTCAAAAATGCTTTCCAGCTTGTCCCACTGGCCGCTGGCCTTGGTGGTGATGTCGTTGGCCATGCTGCTCATGCGGCTGGTGGCGTCGGTGATGCGCTCTTCGGCCACCGCCTGTGTTTTGCGCTGCACGGACAGGCCTTCCTTGACCAGGCTCTCAAACGCCTTGGTGCCTTCTTGTTGTGCCTTGGCGAAGGCGCCCAAGCCGGCCAGCCAGATTTGCTGGGCCGATTCTTTGACGGCGCCCGCCAGTGGGGAGCTGGTGTCGCTGGATTTCTTGGCGCTGATTTTTTGCAGTTTCTTGACCATGGGGTCCTCCGGTTAGGGGTGTGCTGATGATAGGGCTGGGGGCCAGTCGAGGCCAGTGGGGCCAAGCTGGGTGACGTGTTTTCACTGTACGCACAGGGTGGACGCGTGTTTAGGTGCGGGCAACTAGCGATCTAGGGGCGCGCGTCGATGCCTTACCCGGGTTTGTTCCGACGCCCGAGTGCCTTGGGGTCGGCAGAATGCCACCATCAATTGAGGAGTCTTGGACATGGATTATTTTGTGACGGGGGCCACCGGCTTCATTGGCAAGCGTTTGGTGAAAAAGCTGTTGGCGCGCAAAGGCAGCACGGTGTATTTCCTGATCCGCGCGCAGAGTGCCGACAAAGTGGCCGACCTGCACGAGCACTGGGGCCTGACCACGGCCAAGGCCAAGGCGCGTGCCGTGCCCATACACGGGGACCTGACGAGCGGCAAGCTGGGGGTGGCGGCGTCCGACATCCAGCGGCTGAAGGGCCACATTGCGCACCTGTACCACCTGGCGGCGGTGTACGACCTCGGGGCGGACGAAGAAACGCAAATGGCGGTCAACATCGAGGGCACCCGCCACATGGTGGAGTTTGCCCGGGCCATCGGGGCGGGGCATGTGCACCATGTGTCGTCCATCGCGGCAGCGGGCTTGTACGAGGGCGTGTTCCGAGAGGACATGTTTGACGAGGCCGAAAACCTCGACCACCCCTACTTCGCCACCAAGCACGAGAGCGAAAAAATCGTGCGCCAGGACTGCAAACTGCCCTGGACCGTGTACCGCCCCGCCATGGTGGTGGGTGACAGCACCACTGGCGAGATGGACAAGATCGACGGGCCCTACTACTTTTTCAAGCTCATCCAGCGCATGCGGCAAATCCTGCCGCCCTGGCTGCCCAGCGTGGGGCTGGAGGGGGGGCGCATCAACATCGTCCCGGTGGACTTTGTGGTGAACGCGCTGGACCACATCAGCCACCAGCCCAGCATCGCGCAGCGCTGCTTCCACCTGGTCGATCCGCAGGGCTACCGCGTGGGCGACGTGCTGGACATTTTCAGCCGCGCCGCGCACGCACCGCGCATGAACCTGTTCGTGAATGCGGCCCTGCTGGGCTTCATTCCCAAAACCGTCAAAAAGGGCCTGATGGCGCTGGCGCCCGTGCGCCGCATCCGCCACGCCGTCATGAAAGACCTGGGGCTGCCCGAAGACATCCTCACCTTCATCAACTACCCCACGCGGTTCGATCGGCGCGACACCGATGCCCTGCTCAAGGGCAGCGGCATCGAGTGCCCCAACCTGCACGATTACGCCTGGCGGCTGTGGGATTACTGGGAGCGCCACCTCGACCCCGACCTGCACATCGACCGCAGCCTCAAGGGCACGGTGGGCGGCAAGGTGGTGCTGGTGACGGGGGGCAGCTCGGGCATTGGCCTGGCGGCGGCGCACAAGTTTGCCGAGGCCGGTGCCACCACCCTCATCTGCGGGCGCGACCAGGCCAAGCTGGACGAAGCCTGCGCCGAGGCCGAAGCCAAAGGCCACCGCTTCATCGCCTACGCGGTGGACATCGCCGACATGGCCGACTGCGACCGCTTTGTGCAGCAGGTCATTGCCGACCATGGCGGGGTGGACTTCCTCATCAACAACGCGGGCCGCAGCATCCGCCGCGCCATCGAGGGCAGCTACGACCGCTTCCACGACTACGAGCGCACCATGCAGCTCAACTACTTTGGCAGCCTGCGTGTGACCCTGGGCTTTTTGCCCGGCATGGCGGCCAAGCGCAAGGGCCATGTGGTCAACATCAGCTCCATTGGGGTGCTGACCAATGCGCCGCGCTTCTCGGCCTACGTGGCCAGCAAGGCCGCGCTGGATGCCTGGACGCGCTGCGCCAGCAGCGAGTTTGCCGATGTGGGCATCACCTTCACCACCATCAACATGCCGCTGGTGCGCACGCCCATGATCGCGCCCACCAAGATCTACAACAACGTGCCCACGCTGGAGCCCGAAGAGGCGGGCGACATGATTGCCCAGGCCTGCATCTACAAGCCCGTGCGCGTGGCCACGCGGCTGGGCATCACCGGGCAGGTGCTGCACGCGCTGGTGCCACGCATCGCGCAAATTGTCATGAACACCAGCTTTCGCATGTTCCCCGACTCGGCGGCGGCCAAGGGCGACAAGGGCGCCAAGCCCCAGCTGTCGCCCGAGGCGGTGGCCATGCAGCAGATGATGCGGGGCATCCACTTTTGAAGATGGGCGTGGGTGCCTGAGATAATGTTGGGTTGATCGGGGCGTCCAATGCCCTCAACCGCCCCAGCGGCCCAACATTTTCAGCACCATGATTCTTGTCACAGGCGGCGCCGGCTTCATTGGCGGCAACTTTGTACTCGACTGGGTCGCCCAGACGGGCGAGCCCATCGTCAACCTCGACAAGCTCACCTACGCCGGCAACCTGCAAACCCTGGCCAGCCTCAGCGGCCACCCGGCCCACACCTTTGTGCAGGGCGACATTGGCGATGGTGCCCTGGTGGCCCAGCTGCTGGCCACGCACCAGCCGCGCGCCGTGGTCAACTTTGCGGCCGAAAGCCATGTGGACCGCAGCATCCACGGCCCCAAAGACTTCATCCAGACCAATGTGCTCGGCACTTTTGAACTTTTGGAGGCTGTGCGGCAATACTGGTCTGCATTGTCTGCTATGGAAAAGCAATCTTTCCGCTTCCTGCACGTCAGCACCGACGAGGTCTACGGCAGCCTGTCCAAAACCGACCCCGCCTTCAGCGAGACCCACCGCTACGAGCCCAACAGCCCCTATTCGGCCAGCAAAGCCGCCAGCGACCACCTGGTGCGTGCCTGGCACCACACCTACGGCCTGCCCGTGGTCACCACCAACTGCAGCAACAACTACGGGCCCTACCACTTCCCCGAAAAGCTCATCCCGCTCATGATCGTCAACGCCCTGGCCGGCAAGCCCCTGCCCGTGTACGGCGACGGCATGCAGGTGCGCGACTGGCTCTACGTCAAAGACCACTGCAGCGCCATCCGCCGCGTGCTTGAGGCTGGGCGCTTGGGCGAAACCTACAACGTCGGCGGCTGGAACGAAAAGCCCAACATCGAGATCGTGCACACCGTGTGTGCGCTGCTCGACGAGCTGCGCCCCAAAGCCGACGGCAGCAGCTACGCCACCCAGATCACCCACGTCACCGACCGCCCCGGCCACGACCGGCGCTACGCCATCGACGCCAGCAAAATCGAGCGCGAACTGGGCTGGAAGCCCGCCGAAACGTTCGAAACCGGCATCCGCAAAACCGTGCAGTGGTACCTGGACAACCCCGGGTGGGTGGCCAACGTGCAAAGCGGTGCCTACCGCGAATGGGTGGGCAAGCAGTACGGCGGCACAGCTGGGGCCACGGCATGAACATTTTGCTGTTTGGCCAAGGCGGTCAGGTCGGCTGGGAGTTGCAGCGCAGCCTGTCGTTGCTGGGAACGGTCACGGCGCTTGACCACGACAGCACCGAACATTGCGGCAACTTTGCCAACCCCCGTGGCATTGCCGACACCGTGCGCGCGTTGCACCCCGATGTCATCGTCAACGCCGCCGCCCACACGGCGGTGGACAAGGCCGAGGGCGAGCCCGACTTTGCCCGCACCCTCAACGCCACCACACCGGGTGTGCTGGCGCAAGAGGCCGCGGCCCTGGGTGCCTGGCTGGTGCACTACAGCACGGACTATGTCTTCAACGGCGGCGGCACCCAGCCGTGGCTGGAAACCGATGCCACTGGTCCCCTCAGTGTGTATGGCCAAACCAAGCTCGAAGGTGAGCAACTCATCCAGGCCAGCGGCTGCCAGCACCTGATTTTGCGCACCAGCTGGGTCTACGCCGCACGTGGCGGCAACTTCGCCAAAACCATGCTCAAGCTGGCCCAAGAGCGCGATCGCCTCACCGTCATCAACGACCAGTGGGGCTCGCCCACCGGGGCCGATTTGCTGGCCGACGTGACCGCCCACGCCATCCGCCACCTGCAGCAACGCCCGCAGGATGGTGGCCTGTACCACTGCGTGGCGGCGGGTGAAACCAACTGGCATGCCTACGCCAGCCACGTCATCCACGAAGCCCAAAGGCTGAACCCGGCCTTGGTCATCCAGGCCACCGACATCGCCCCAGTGCCCACCAGCGCCTTTGTGACAGCGGCCAAACGCCCCCACAACTCGCGGCTCAACACCACCAAACTGGGTGAGACTTTCGGGCTGACACTGCCCCCGTGGCAGCAAGGTGTGAACCGCATGCTGGCTGAAATCCTGTCAGCCTGACACCTCAGAAATCAGCCAACAGGGACTGCGCACCACATGACCACACCCACCACAAGCCGCAAAGGCCTCATCCTCGCCGGTGGCTCCGGCACCCGCCTGCACCCGGCCACACTGGCCATCAGCAAACAGCTGCTGCCGGTGTATGACAAGCCCATGATTTATTACCCGCTCAGCACCCTCATGCTGGCCGGCATCCGCGACGTGCTCATCATCAGCACCCCGCAAGACACCCCGCGCTTCCAGCAACTGCTGGGCGACGGCAGCCAGTGGGGCATGAACCTGAACTACGCCGTGCAGCCCAGCCCAGACGGCCTGGCCCAGGCCTTCCTCATTGGTGAGCGGTTCATCGGCAACCACCCCAGCGCTTTGGTACTGGGCGACAACATCTTCTACGGTCATGACCTGCACACCTTGCTGGCCGGGGCCGACGAACAGGCCAGTGGGGCCACCGTGTTCGCCTACCACGTGAACGACCCCGAGCGCTACGGTGTCGTGGCGTTTGACCCAAGCGGCAAAGCCACCAGCATCGAAGAAAAGCCCCGGCAGCCCCAAAGCAACTACGCCGTCACCGGCCTGTACTTTTACGACAACCAGGTGGTCGACATCGCCAAGGCCGTCAAGCCCAGTGCCAGGGGCGAACTGGAAATCACCAGCGTCAACCAGGCCTACCTCGACCAAGGGGAGCTCACCGTGCAAATCATGCAGCGCGGCTACGCCTGGCTGGACACCGGCACCCACGACAGCCTGCTAGAGGCCGGGCAGTTCATCGCCACGCTGGAACACCGTCAGGGCCTGAAGATTGCCTGCCCGGAGGAAATCGCCTGGCGCAACGGCTTCATTGGCGATGCCCAGTTTGAACAACTCGCCCGGCCCCTGGCCAAAAGCGGGTACGGGCAGTACATGCTCAGGCTGCTGAAGGAAGGCCCATTACCATGAACGTCATCCCCACCCGCATCCCGGATGTGCTCATTCTGGAGCCCAAGGTTTTTGGTGACACGCGCGGCTTCTTTTGCGAGAGCTACAACCAGAAAACCTTTGCCGAGGTCACCGGCTTGGACGTGCAATTTGTGCAAGACAACCACAGCCGCTCGGCCAAGGGTGTTCTGCGCGGGTTGCACTACCAATTACCGCCTTTTGCGCAAGGCAAACTGGTGCGTTGTGTGCGCGGTGCCGTGTTCGATGTGGCGGTCGACATCCGCCGAAGCTCCCCCACCTTCGGTCACTGGGTGGGCGTGGAGCTGAGCGAAGACAACCACCGCCAGTTCTGGATACCGCCCGGCTTTGCCCACGGCTTCCTGACGCTGACCGACACGGCCGACTTTTTGTACAAAACCACGGCCTATTACGCGCCCACGCACGACCGCAGCATGGCCTGGAATGACCCCGTCATCGGCATTGACTGGCCTGAGGTGGGTGTTGCACCGCTGCTGTCCGCCAAGGATTTGGCCGCGTTGGGTTTGGACAAGGCGGACACCTTTTGAATCGGTCTGCAGCCAGGGCGGGGCATGTGCCCCGGATCGCCATTCTGGGGACTCGCGGCATTCCTGCCCGCTACGGTGGTTTCGAGACTTTTGCCGAGCACTTGGCCACCGGGCTGACGCAGCGTGGCATGGACGTTACCGTGTACGCCGAGGCTGAAAGCGGCTCACCCATGCACGACACCATCTACAACGGTGTCAGGGTAAGGCATGTTCCGCCGTGGTCGCTGGGTCGGGCCAGTGTCATCGCCTATGACGTCCAGTGCCTTTGGAATGCCCGAAAAAATTACGACCTCGTCTACATGTTGGGTTATGGCGCTGCATGGGCCTGCTGGATTCCCCGACTCAGCGGGGCCATCGTTTGGATCAATCTGGACGGTTTGGAGTGGGCTCGCAGCAAGTGGGGGCCGTTGGTGCGCTGGTATCTGCGCTTCATGGAGGTGTTATCGGCCAGGGTCGCCAACCGGGCCATTGCGGATGCCAAGGCCATTCAGCTGCGTTACCAGAAGCTTTACCCATCAGGGGCACCTTGCAGCTTCATTGCCTACGGGGCCGAGTTGCCGTCTGAGCCCATCTGTGATGCCGCACTGGTCTCCATGGGGCTTGTGTCTGATGGATACCTGCTGGTCATCGCACGCATGGAGCCAGAAAACCACGTGGTTGAAATCATCCAGGGGCATGAGTTGTGGGGCAAAGGGCTACCGCTGGTGCTGGTTGGTGATGTCCACGTTCACACCGCGTATTGCGAACGTCTGTTGCGGTGGGCCAGTGAGCGCGTGACGTTCTTGGGGCCCATATACGACGCGGCTCTCCTCCATGTTCTTCGACGTGGTGCCAGAGCGTACATCCACGGGCACTCGGTGGGTGGAACCAACCCTTCGTTGTTGGAGGGCATGGCCAGTGGGTGTCAGGTCATCGCGCACGACAATCCGTTCAACCGAGAAGTGTTGGGAGACGCAGGCGCTTACTTTGGGACAGTCCAGGACCTGGCCAGAGAACTCGGTGAGCTGGCTGGAGAAACACCAGACCTCCGACGGCATAAGCGAGATGCCAATATTCAGCGGGTCCGCGAGCATTATTCTTGGTCACAGGTGACCAGTGACTATGCGTCGTTGATACTGTCCGATATCGGATTGGACGTCCCTTCGGGAGGTGCATCCGCATGACCCCGCCCTCGGTGGACCCTGCGGTCGATACCGACAGGGTGATCAGCGGGTCCCGCAAGACAGCGCCAATTGAGCCTGATGTGAAGTGTGTTCAGTCGGTTGGGTGTGTGGTGGTGACCTACAACCCCGACCAACAGTTGCTCAGGGCACAAACGTTGGCTCTGAAGCCGCAGGTGGCAGCGATTGTGTGGGTTGACAACGGCTCGCATCACTCTCTCGGGGGCTTGGCCTCTGAGTTGGGGGTGCAGCTGGTGGGCTTTGACCACAACCGAGGCGTGGCGCATGCACAAAACGAAGGACTGGCCTTGATCTGGGCCATGGGATGTGACGCAGGCTTGCTGATGGACCACGACAGTCTGCCGGCGCCTGACATGGTGGCGCAACTGTTGCGGGTGATGAACCAAGTGCCCTCAGCCGCTGCCGTGGGCTCACACTATTCCGATCCACGGTCAGGTGGTGTGAGCAGTCCTTTTGTCTGGGTGGATGGCCTGTCGTTGCGGAGGTTGACCCGCGACAGCCAAGCGTCTTATGCGGAGGTTGACCACCTGATTGCTTCCGGTTGTCTCATACGTCAGCAAGCGTGGCAAAGTGTGGGTGGGATGCACAGTGAGCTGTTTGTTGACTTTGTTGACGTGGAGTGGTGTTTGAGGGCCCGTCATGCGGGGTGGTGCGTGCTGGGTGCTTGGGATGCGCAAATGGAACACACCATCGGCCATGATCTGGTGCGTTGTTTTGGCCGCAACTTCAGGGTTCACGGGCCTTCTAGGCTTTATTTCCATGTCCGCAATGGCATTGCTCTGTATCGCCAGCGTTGGATTCCCTGGCGTTGGCGGTGTGTTTCAGCCTACCGGTTGGGGTTGAAAATGGGTTTTTACTTGGTGTGTGGCCCGAACAGGCTGGCATACCTTAAAACCATGCTGGCTGGCATCAGGGACGGCCTCAGCCTGCGTTTGCGTTGAATTTTCTCTTGCACGGTGCATCTCACCAAGCGACTACACTCCCTCACTCTTCTTGGCTTCTGCATGTCAGCCTCCAATTTTTCAAAGATCCCCGCCAGCATCACGGATTTGAAACCAATACAGGGGCTGGAGCCTGGTTTCATGCGCGCGAATCAGGTGCTGATTGCCCTGTCGCCCAGCGGAGATACATTGGCACTGCTGGGCACTCGGGCGAACTTCGCTGCCGTTGATGCCGCCGAGCAAAAGCTGGGCCTGTCTGTTGTGCTGGTGCCATGCCCCGATGCTGACTTGTCTGAAGCCATTTTGGCGGTCTATGGCAATGTCGATGAATCTTTTGCGGTGAAGGCGTCAGACGAGGGTGAGTCCGGGATGGATGTCGACGACGATTTATCCGTCTTGAAGCAATTGGCGGAAGATGCACCGGTCGTCAAGTTTGTGCAGACGCAGTTGGGGCGAGCATTGTCCAGTGGCGCTTCCGATTTGCATTTTGAGGTGTCGAAAGAGTCGTTTCGAGTGCGCGCTCGCATCGACGGCTTGCTGGTTGAGCAAGAGCGGGCAGCGCGGTCCATGTACATGCCGACCATTTCGCACCTGAAAATCCGTGCACACATGAACATCGCCGAGCGGAGGTTGCCGCAGGATGGTCGTGCAAAATTTGAGCTGCATGGTCGGATGGTGGATTTGCGGGTGTCCACAATCCCCACGGTATACGGTGAAAGCATGGTCATCCGGCTGCTTGAACAAGGACCTGGAACACTCGACATTGACCACTTGGGCCTGGACGCACGTGGACTCTCTTTGATCAACGGTGCCATTGCCCAGCCTCACGGCATGGTGCTGGTGACCGGCCCTACAGGCAGTGGGAAAACGACCACGCTGTATGCGGCGCTGAAGCGACTGAACGTGAGTTCCCGTAAGATCATCACCGTCGAAGATCCGGTGGAATACCAGATAGAGGGTGTCAATCAAATCCAAGTCAAGTCGGCCATCGGCTTGAACTTCCCGTCTGCTTTGCGCTCCATTGTCCGTCAGGATCCAGACGTGATACTGATAGGTGAAATCCGAGACACCGAAACAGCGCACATCGCAATCCAGTCTGCGTTGACCGGCCATCTGGTTTTGTCAACACTGCACACCAATGACTCCTTCAGCGCTTTCCACCGTTTGATGGACATGGATGTGGAGGGGTACTTGATTGCTTCATCGGTGGTCATGGTTGTCGCTCAAAGGCTGGTCCGACTGATCTGCACGCATTGCAAAGAGCAGGTTCTTCCTGCCACCTCAGATGTCGTGTTGCTTAAACAACTGTCGCCTTCGGTGAGTCGTGTGGATCACCTGTGGCATGGCAAAGGCTGCGCAGAGTGCGGGCATTCAGGGTTCAGGGGGCGCGCGGGTGTGTATGAGTTTTTGCCCGTGACCAACGCCATCAAGGAGGTCATTTTGGCTCGTGGTAGCGCTGAGGCCATACGGCGTGTGGCTTTGGCGGAAGGCGTCACGACCATGACGGCGCATGGCATTGACATGGTGCTGTCTGGCAAGACCACTCTGGAGGAGTTGCTGCGCGTGACTCGGCAGGACCTCTCATGAGGCAGCTTCCCACTGATATAGCCGATGTTCGCGCAGCCCCTGAGGCGACAAGCAGCGAAATTGCCGCCAGTGGTGTCTCCGCGTCCAGCCGATGGGGCGGGGTTGGCATGTCCCATGTGGTCAGCATGTCCGAGCAGTTGCTCACGCTCATCGAGGCAGGCATGCCCATTGATCGCGCCCTCCACGTCACGGCCGATACGCTTGGCAGCCTCCAGTTGCGAGATGTCCTGAGAGCCGTGGTGGTAGAGATAGAGAAAGGAAAGTCCTTTTCTGAGGCCATCTCTGCTTATCCCCGCATTTTCCCCAAACTCTATGTGAGCATGGTGCGAGCTGGCGAGCGGGGAGGTATTTTGCCTGTGGTTTTGGCTCGTGTGATCGACTACTACGCCAAAAGCATTGAATTCAGAAGCTTCATCATCACATCATCCATATACCCGGTCATCTTGCTGATGTTTGGGTTGGTTTCGGTGATCGGCCTGGTCATATTCGTGATCCCAAAGTTTGGAGAGGTTTTTGCCAGTATGGACCGGGCCCTGCCTTGGTCGGCCGCATTTCTGCTGGATTCATCCGCTTGGTTGAGGGGGCACTGGTTGTACCTGGTCGGTGGTTTCGTGGTGTTGTGTGTTGGGGGTGTTGCTGTGTTGTCCGATGCCGCCATGCGCTTTCGGTTTCAGTCGGTGCTGCTGTCCATGCCGGGCATTGGATTCCTCATCAAGAAAATTCAGTTTTCTCAGATTTGCCGAACATGGGGGGCGTTGCTTGGCGCGGGTGTTCCCATTCTGTCAGCCATTCAAATTGTCAAATCGCTGACCAGTTGGTTGCCCATCGAGAAAGCCCTTGACGATCTGTCGCTAAAGGTACAAGAGGGGCGTGCAGTATCCGATGCTGTCAATGAAAACCCTGTTTTCCCCAAACTCGTTGGGCAACTCGTCAAAGTAGGGGAAGAATCTGGCACGCTGGATTTCATGTTGGACAGAATTGCTGTGCAATATGAGAAGGATGTTCAAAAGATGACCAAATCAATTGTTGCTGCATTTGAGCCAACGATGATCATCGTCGTGGGTGCGCTGATTGGCTTTGTCGTCGTATCCATGCTGATGGCAGTTTTTTCGATCAATGACATGCCCATTTGATTTTATTTTTTGGAGAAGCGAATGAAAAAGTTGAATAAAGGTTTCACGCTCATTGAGTTGTTGATTGTGATGGTGATCATTGGCATGCTGGCCGCATTGGTCGGGCCGCGGCTGTTCGGCCAGCTTGAAGGGTCCAAGAACAAGGCCGCGAAAGCGCAGATTGAAATGATGGCAACGGCTTTAGATGCCTACCGCCTAGACATGAACGCCTACCCTTCGACCGAATTGGGGCTGCAGGTGCTGTGGGAAAAGCCTGCGTCTGACGCCAATGCTGCAGCCATTTGGCGGGGACCGTATTTGAGGAAAGCTGTGCCGGTTGATCCTTGGGGCAACCCATATCAGTACCGATCTCCCGGGAACAAGGGAGAATTTGATTTGTACTCTTTTGGTCGTGATGGTCGGGAGGGTGGTGAAGGTGAAGACGCCGATATTGTCAGTTGGTGATGTCTGGGAACGTCCCAAGGGGCCGTTTCAGGCGGGTTTTACGCTGATTGAATTGTTGGTCGTACTGGTACTTGCTGGCATATTGGCGGCGTTGGCCTCAGTGCCAATAGCTCGCTACACCGCCACGGCATCCAGACAGCAGTGGGTGGACAAGGTCGAAGCGTTTGTTCGGGGTGCCCACGACCTCTCCATACGCCAGATGTGTCCGGTGCAGTTGACCGTAACCCCCAGCCGCCTTGACCTGTCCGTGTGCCATCAGGTTCGTAAAGTACTGCAGTTGCCAGCTCCCTATGGCGTGGTTCTGTCCGCATACTCGATGGACGAGGGGGGGATGGTCTCCAGGCAGGCCGTCAATTCCCTGTGGTTTGTTCCCGGACAAGCGCTCTCTGGCGGTTGGGTTGACCTGATGGACGGTAGCCGCCTTGTCAAAACCATGGATTTTCGGTCATCGTTCGCTCGCGAGGATGGCGCGCCATGAAACAATTGATTCGACGCACACCTGCGTTGATCCACCGGGGCTTCACGCTGTTGGAAGTACTGGTTGCCACCGCCATCCTTGGGTCCGCCTTGACGTTGATCCTTGCTGCTTGGGGGGGGCTGGTCCGCGGAGGGGATACTGCGCAGCATCAGACATGGGCCCAACACATTGCGACCCAGAAATTGGCTGAGTTTGCCGAAAAAGATGTCACCGACCTGTCAGGCGACGACGACATGGTTTACGGCGGCGTCAAGTTTGGCGTCAAGCTTAAATATGAGCCCGTGCCAGACGCCGATTGGTTACCCCAATCGTTGAGCAAGCGGCGGCACTTGCTTTATCGGGTCCAGGTGAGTGTGTATTGGGGCGGAAACGCGCAGGTTCTACCTGGATTTTCTCTGGAGACACACATGTACAAGGCTGTGTTGTGACGCTCCAGCTGCGCGCGGATGGGATCAAGCGATTCAGCCCAGAAATGCGTGTCAAAGGTAACGGCCAGCGTGGCATGACCTTGATCGAGTTAATGCTCGCCCTCTCACTGGCGACGGTGGTGATGGTTGCTGCCTCAGGACTCGCAGGGCTGATTGCCAAAACAACAGGACAAATGAAAGAGCGCGAAGGTCAACGCGAAGCGTCGCATAGAACCTTGGGGTTGATGGCTGCAGAGTTTCGTGAACTGGTGCAGGTTGTTCAGGTTGGGCAGCATGACATTGTCTACGAGACCAGTCTGGGCTTGGGTGCTGGATTGACGAGAAGTCGATCCGTCCTGCGCTGCATGGTGGACCCGCAATCAGGTCTAACCAGTCTGGTGCATCTGAGTCTTTCATCGGATGCCGCAAACACGGGTGCTGCATCACCCACCATGAGCACACAGCGCAACATTTACTCGCATTTGACCGAATGCCGCGTGGAAATGGGGCATCGGGTCATGGACAACAATGGCCGGTCCGTTTCCATTCATTGGGGTGAAGTCGGCAAGGGTGCAGCGCCACGTGGAGATGCCTGGCTACGGATTCGAACAGCAAACGCCCAAGGCGCCATGGTGCCGCTTTGGTTGGGCAAGGTGAACTTCGGTGTCTGATCGATATCTGGCGAGGCGGTCACGGCAAGGCTTCGTCCTCATGTATGTCCTGGGCATACTGGTCATTCTTGCTTCTTTGGTCACGGGGGGGGCGCTCATGAACAGGTATCGACTGGGTGCCGTGAGCGCGAACAAGAGCCTGCAAGAGGCCGAATATGCGCTCAAGGGCGCCATGCAAGCAGTGCTCGCCAAGCTCGCTTTGGATCAGGAGCTTGCTGTGGCGGTGGCGACGAACCCGAGTCTGAAGGGGCAGTTGAAGGTACCAGAAGCTTGGGTGCCCGACGCCGGTGTTCGTACCATGCGTCTCAGTGGACAGGTGTTTGACGTGGTTGTGCAGCGGGCAGAGTGGTTCCCGGACGCCAATTTGTTGACGGAAGTGGAGTGGTCAGGGCTCATGAGAGAGGTGGGGGTTCAACCCGCGACTTCGAAAACACTGGCCAAACACCTTGCGGTCAAGCGCGATCTGCTGCAGTCGATCAATGGCCAAGGTTTCACCTCCTACGCCCAAGTACTGGACGGCCTGCCGCTGCCCCCTGCAGCCCTGTTTGGAAACAAGGAGACGCAGGCGCCAGGACTGGTTGATCTGTTCTCCGTCAGGACGGGAGTCCGCACCACTGACCCTGTCCACACACCATGGATTGTTTACCGGGGCCTATACAATGCCTCCGACTCGCAAATCACGCGATTGCAAACCAAACGATCGGCAGGTCTGCTCACCAAGGCCCAGGAGGCAGAAGTTCTGGGTCTTGTCGTTGACCCCTCGCCAAAGCCCCCTGCACCATCCAGCACATTTTTGAAGGTGACGGTCTCCCCTGGAGATCAGTTCGCCAAGCGGACTATCACACTGCTTGGACAAATCTCATTGCAGACAGAAGAGGCCACCGTGCGCACTGAATACTTGTTTTTCCGGGAATGAACATGCTTGCATTGCACCCCAAGCCTCGGGTGTTTGTTCTTTTGGGCGCTCACAGCATGGTGCTGTTTGTTGGACGTGTGGATGCTCTTGGGCGCTGGCGTCTTCTGGAGGGGGAGATTGTTGCAATTCCTGGTGAGCTGCGTGCAGACCACTTGACTCGCCACCTGTCTGATTTCCGTCAGGCAAAGAAATTGCAGATTGGTGCGGCGGTGCATTGGTTTTTGCCGCCTGACATGCTTTCAGTGGTTTGGGTGCCAAAAGATGCTGCCCAGCAGGGCCTTGTTCTTCCCTTTCCTGCTGAGCAGGTTCAGGCTGGGGTGTTGGGCGGAGATGATCACGGACAGGTATGGCTGTGGATGCATCAAACTTGGCTGACTCTGCTCTCCAGAGCGGCGGACAATGCGAGGTTGCATTCCTTGTATGTGCACCCCCGTCAATGGCTGTTCCAGCAACCTGACCCCATGGTGGTAGCAGGCAAGGGTTCTGCCCCGCTTGATGCTTGGCGTGTGGTTCACGATGGTTCATACCGGCATGTGTTTTGTGGCAAGTTGATGCTCCGAAGCATTGCATTGGATGAAAACCACACCCCGGAATCTAGCGACCTTCGCTTGAAACTGGAGCTTGATGCGCTGGTGTCGGCCCGAAGTGAGCCATCCCGTCGCTCATTGATGCTCCAGGGTGTCCAAACCAGTGTCCGAAACATTGACCAAGAGTTGTCAGTGGCTACCAGCGGCGCCAAAAAAAGTCCCAGTGCAGTGCCGCCATATTCACCGCAAGAGTTGCACCGCTCGGGATTGATGGTGGGCTCACTCACCCGCTACACGGAGGCCCGGGTTTGGGGTCTCACCGCCCTGGTGTTGGCGGCATTGGCCCTTGTGGGTGGGGCCATGGCCCTGCAGTACAGGCAGGCGGACTCACTCATCGACGCGTCCGCACAAGAGCTGAAGGTTTTCGCACCGGAGGCGCGGAAACTGGCTGACTTGCGATTGACACTCGCACAGCGTGAAGGATTGTTGAAAGTTAACTCTCAAGTGGCAGCCCTGCCAAACGCACTGGCCACCTTGGGGACCTTGTCTGAAGGCCTGCCTACACCGCTGACGCTTCAGGCAGTCAGGCTGAGTGCCGAAGCCCTTGACCTTCGCGTTTCCGCTGCGCCCAACGCTCAGGAATTCACGCCAGATTGGCCGCCGCAGGTGGCTTCTTACGGAAATTTCGTTTCTGTCAAAGCCGACCATGACAGCTCCGGTAGAGGACGGGTGTGGGCATACAGCGCACAAGCGAGGCCGCACACACCATGAACTCATCCAATCTTTTTCAAGCGAGCGTTCGCTCAGTGAGCCGACAGACCTGGGCAGTGCTGGCTGCGCTGGTGCTGGGCGTACTGCTGTTGGCCGATGGCTACTACCCGGACTACGTTGAACAGTTGGAGAAACGCGATGATCTTGTGCTTCGCGCGCAGCGCACGCGCGCGCTAGCAGAGCTTCTTCCCAAGTTTCAGCAGAAGCTGGCCGACCAAGACGCCACCTACCAGTTGGCGGTGGCTCAATCATTCGTCAATCCGGACGCCTCCACCTCTGTTGACCAGTTCCGCGGAATGGTCCGCACCATTTTCCAGGACACACGCATCATGGATGCGTCCGACCCGGTGGTCGACCAACAACCGGAAGGCAACACCTCGGTGCTCACCTTGGTCACGCAATTCACATGCATTCCCCGGCAGCTCGCCGAACTCGAGCGCCAGTTATTGGCCGCACCGAAGCGCATCCAAGCCACAGCACTCCATGCAGAAGTTGTGCCTGACCCCCTGTCAGGAGGGCAGCAACTCAAGGTGTCCCTGACCTTGATGGCTGTGCATCTCACAAATGTGACCGATCCGCAGAAGTGACCTGCTCCCCCAATGCATACCCCAGTACCCATGATCACTCCTACCAAGCCCATTCGCCTGACACTGCTGGCCACCCTGATTGCGCTTCAATGTGGCGGCGGTGCCTGGGCGCAAGGATTCAATCCGTTTTCGCCCCTTGTTCCACCGACGCCCAGCCCAGCGCCATTGCGAGCAGCTCCCGCACCTGTTGCAACGCCATCAGGGGCTGGTTCGTCCGGGGCAATTGCACCGCAAGCCCCGGAGCCGGTGCAGGCACCGGGCGCGACCAGCGCTTCACCGTCAGCCGTACCACCCGCGTCACCAGCCGTGGCCACCCCTGCGGCATCCGTCCCAGTGGTGGTGCCCCAACCCACAGCCTCCCTGCGTTTTGACAACGCAGACATCTACGACGTGATACAGGTGGTGCTGGGCGAAGTGCTCAAGCTTGACTATGTGGTTGACCCTGCTGTGCAAGGTAAAGTGACCTTGCGCAGCACGTCTGCGGTTCAAACCACCGACTTGATTGGTGTGTTGGAAACGGCACTGGCGCAAGTCGGCGTGTCCATGGTCCGCTCCGGCACTGGCTACAAAATCATGCGCGATGTTCAGGCCGCGCGCGAGCCGCTGCCTGAAAAAGGCACTGGCGAATCATCGCCCGTCATGCGAGTCATCCCACTGCGTTTTGTGCAGGCGGCTCAGGTGTCTGCCACGCTCAAACCCTTTGCAAGTGCCGGTGGATCCATCGTGCCCGACCCAACCGGGAAGTACCTCTTGGTGGTTGATCGCAGTGCAGTGGTTGACCGTCTGGTGGCCTTGGCAGAGACGTTGGACAACGAATTCCTGAGAGACATCCACGTCCGGTTGCTCCGTCCCAAGCATGGTGATCCGGTGGAAATCGCCAAAGAATTGGAAGCGCTCCTCAAAACGTCTGGCTTGTTCAACTTGCCGAATACCGACACAGCCAAGGCATTTTTCTTGCCGGTTCCCCGTTTGGGCGCTCTGATGGCAGCGTCTGCGAGTCCGGTCATGTTGCAGGCCATCGACAAATGGTTTGCCATGCTGGACTCTGTTCCTGCCACGGATGCCGATGCCATGGTACACGTCTACCGCGTGTCCAACGGAAATGCCCAGCATTTGACCGATATCCTGCAGCAGGTGGTCAATGGGCAGGCATCGTCCTCCTCCGGTGCTCAGCCAGCCAGCCAGCGGTCTTCCGCGCTCTCCAGTCAAGCGACATCAAGTCAATCGGCGCCTGGCGCTGCGCCCACTTCTGCAGCCAGCCAGTCAGCGAGTTTCGGTCTGAACACGTCAGCCAATTCCGGTGGTGGCACCATTTCCCGCGGAACCGTTCCCTCCGCTGGAGGCGGCTCTGGTAACAGCCCCACCGGTTTCGCCGGTTCTGTGGCGATCATTCCGGACGAAGTGACCAATACCATCATTGTCAAGGCCAGCGCGGCCGACTTCGCACGGATTCAAAATGTGTTGAAAAAAATTGATACCCCTGCGCGTCAGGTGCTGATCCAAGTCATGGTGGCCGAAGTCACGTTAAACGACACCTTGCAATATGGCGTGGAGTGGTGGCTGAAGTCGAACGCATCCAGTGGTGGGAAGAGCTGGACGGCCAGGGCGGGTTTGGAGGGGCTCATCAAAGCACCCACATCACCTGGAGTGGTTTCTGGTGTGGGCACGGGTTTCAACTATGCTCTTTTCAACAGCAGCTCGCAAATTGTGGGCCTGTTGAATCTGCTCGGAAATGACACCAAAGTCAACCTGCTTTCTGCCCCCCACGTGCTGACAACCGACGGTAAGGTCGCGCGCGTCGAAATTGGCAATGACGAGCCGGTTGTCACCCAAACGGTGCAAACCCCCAGCACCAGTTTGGGAACGCTCACCACCTCCAACTCCGTTCAATACCGGCCCACAGGCATCATTCTGGAAGTAAAACCGACCATCAGTGCCAGTGGGGTGGTCTCTTTGAGTGTTGCTCAGGAAGTCAGCAATCGGGCAGGAAGTGTGTCTGTGGGTGGGTCTGAGTACCCCAACTTTTCCAAGCGACGCGTGTCCACAGACGTTGCCGTTCAGGACGGAAAAACCATTCTGATTGCCGGCCTGATCGAGGACAAAGGTGACGTGACATCGGCAGGGTTGCCAACGCTCAAAGACATCCCACTGTTTGGTGCATTGTTCGGGACCAACAAGACCGTCAAAAACAAAACCGAACTCCTGATCACCATCACCCCTCACATCGTCACATCCGCGCAGGATGCCGACCGACTCAAATCCGACTTCATGGACTCCGTCAGGGAGCTGGGCACATTGATCCGCAGTCGCCCGGGCGTTTGAAGCACGGGCCAGCAACCCTCATCGGGTCACAGTTTGTTTCCACCAGTTGGGCGTGGCCGATACCACATCCCCTGCTTTGTGCAAGGTGTTGGCCAACTCCAGTGATGCCAGGCCAGGCTCAGATGTCACGATCCACCACTGGCCGCGGATGTTCAGCTTTTGTCCCAGCCCCAGTCCTTTGGTGTTGGTCCAGCTCCTGACTTGGTCATCTGACCAGTCTGGCTTGAACTGAACCAGCACGCCACCAGGCAATGCCATCAGGCGACCTGCGGGTGAATCTCCCTCACGGAATACGGGTGAAGCACGACCCATGGTTGCCCTGGCTTGTGGGTCGGTGGATCGGTGCAATGTCACAAACGGAGCTGGCGACGATGGCGAGGTCCCAGACCGAGCCACCGCTCCCGTTGCATCAGGCGTGGAGAAATAGGCAGTCCACTGTGGGTCAAGCGTGACTGTCCGCTGGGTTGTGCCATCGAAATAAATGGTTCCAGCCTGCGCGGCGCTGACCACCCAGGTCAGCCCCAGCATGGCTCCAAACAATACTGTGCGGCCCTTGTGGAGCAACGCAAGGCCAATGGTGTTCGAGTGTGCGTGTGACATAAATATCCCTTGCTGATCAATAGCCATGAGCGCGAATGCTCCAAGCGCTGAGTGAGCCCGTGTCACCTGTCTTGCCATCGCGGACCGACAGGGTCCAGGTGCCATCGGCAGCCTCACCCATCAAACGGGCGATGCCAAATCGAAATCCGCTGGATAGTCCGGCGCCACAGGTCACGGGCTCTTGTTGTGCGTTCACGCAACCCCTTACAGCCGATACGGTGCTGGGCGTCCCTGCCGGACTGGTGAGAACAATCTCCAAGTTGCCCACATCGGTGTGGTCAGATGTCACCCTCAACTCAACAAACTCCAGCTGCGAGATGCCTGACGCCTGCAAACTCAGGGTGCTGGTGACCGCCGTACCGTTGTCCGCCAGTGGCAGCGCCGCTGCCAGCACGGCCTCCGCACCGGCCGTCTTTTGCGCGGGCAACATGGTCCAGGATTGGGCAGCACGAACGGCAGCCAGCGCATCTACCACACCAAATCCGTAGTCGTGATTGACCCGAAAACCTGCGCCGTTGGTGACCCAATCGGCATGCGCCGGGTCATTTTTTCTGGCGGTGGTCGCCAGGATCTTGCGGACGTCGCGCCAAGTCAGCGCGGGGTTGACTTCCAGCAGCAAGGCGGCCAAACCCGCCACCTGTGGTGTCGCTGCCGACGTGCCGTTCATGCAACGCGTGTAGTTGGGCGAACCGCTGATGTCTTCGGGCTTGTTGCCATCGTTGTAGCCGCCTGGGCCGGAGACATCCGTTGTGGTCGTGGTTTGGGTGGCACAAAATTCACCACCGTATGCCGTCACCAGCACGTTGGACCCGGGCTCAGAATATGAAGATCGCTTGCCCTGGCCGTTGAGTGAGCCAATGGCCAACACCATGGGGTGGTTGCCTTGTCCGTCGTAATCCGATCGGTCCACCGGTGCCCCGTTGCCCGCAGCCCATGTGTACACAACGCCTTTCCCTCCGCGTCCCTGGGTCACTCCGGTGGCAATAGCTTCTGACCACGCAGTTTCTTCGGGAAACATCACGCCCGTGCCATCTGCCGCGCCATAGCTGTTGGTGTAAATGTGGTTGCTGGGCAAATCCTTGGTCACAGCATCTGCGCCGTAGCCACCCGTGGTGGCGGCCAACAAGTTGTAGCCCACCAACCGAGCATTGAATGCCACACCTGTGACGCCCATGTTGTTGCCCATGGCTGCCGCCAAACCACCACAACTGGTTCCATGGGAGCTCGTGGAAGACGAGGGGTCGCCATACGCGTTGACCCGGTAGTCCCAGCTTTTGCCAGAAACCACACGAAGGTCTTCGTGGTGAATGTCCAGCCCGTCATCAACCACCGCAATCTGGATGGCTGTGCCCGTGGCCAGTCTCCACGCTTTTCCCACGTTCAGGTCCTCGCCCACCAAAGCGGGATCTCCACCTGCGCCCGATTGCCCCGTGTTCTTCAGGTGCCATTGGGCAGAGAACAGGGGGTCTGTGGGCGTCAGCTCGGTCAACGGGCCACCGCCGCCCACGCTCACCAGACCACCGACACGGATGACCACATCGTAGAAGGACTGATTCCCCACCGAAAGGTGGGCAATGGTCAAACTGCCGTTGGCCGGATTAAAGGCGTTGTAGGTGCGGGAGGGGCCCGTCTGGCTGAATCCCAAAAGGTCACCCACTGTGACCACGACGTCCGTGTATCGGTTGTCGCCGAATACCAGGCTGTCCAGCTTGACCTCTGTGGGCCGGGCCGGGTCCCAAGTTGAGGCGCTGTGGGCCAAGGTGGCCGTCAAGGTGAGCACCGCAGCGGCCAGCGCGCGAACGGGGCTGCGGAACATTTTGCGTGTTTTCATGAGCGATCCCTTGTGGGCAAAACCTGCACAGTACCTGGAGAGCTGCCAGTGCCAGCGCCTGTTGGGATGCCTCGGGAATCGTTGAAATCTTCATGCCAACAGGCACCCGCAGATTACTACGAATGCCGCTTGCTGTGGCATGAAAGTGTGTTGACTGTTGCTGAATGTGGAGCGCATCCGATTCAATCGGTGCGCCCCGTGCAGCCCGTCAGTGTTGGGGCGCGTCGTTTTGGGGAGGGGCGTCGCGGTCTGCCGCAGGGGTACTGTTCCCGTTTTCATGGGGAATGGTTTCTGCAGCGGGCGCAGAAGGTGCTGCTTTTTGCAGTATGGCCAGCAGATCGCTGCGCATCTTGTCGAGGGAAATGTCGTCGGGAAGGGTGTCTTTGGGTGTGTTCATGGTCAAACTGTAGCACCCCGTTCAGTGGCATGTTGGCTGAACGGGGTGCTGCCTACGGCATTTACTTGGTGCCCAGGTTGTGGAACAGGGCTGGATCCTCGCTTCGTCCGCCCGATGGTGCGTTTGGTGACCGAACAGCCGAGGCGGACACACTGGGCTGCAGCGTGTTCACATTGGCCAAATTGATGGTGCCATCGACATTGACCGTGATTTCAAACACCGTCCACACATTGCCGCTGCCTGTGTAGGCTGCTGCGGGTGGTGTGTAGTTGAACACCTGCCCATTGCCCAACTCCAGCCTCACCACGGCACTCGATGTCCCGATGTTGCCGGTGCCAGAGTAGTGGTGAACCGAGTAGCGGTACACGCCCGGACGCAATGTTGTGCTCGCAGCGCGAGGACACGTCACGGTTTCAGGCCCATACGAGGTTGTGTCATCCACATCCAGTCCGCACATGTCTCCGTTCGTGCGACTGCTGAAATACACGTGCCAGCGGGTGGATCCATCTGCGGCTGGGCCGGTCAGGTGCGAGTCGAGGTCACGGGGGTTCTCACCCCAGTTCAGGATGACCCGGAATTGGTTGGCAGCCAGTGCCCCCGCGCCAGAAGACGGCGACATGGACAGTGTGACCCGGTTGGTGGCAGGGCACTGCAGCAAAGCAGCTTGATTCACCAATACATAGTTGGGTGCCACCACAGAGATGCCCACTGGGCCAGAAGGCAGTCCCGTGAAGCTGGCGACGCCTTGGGCGTTGGTGGTGACACTCTGGCGACCAATGGTGACAGTGGCGCCAGCCACGGGCGACGATTGACCCAGCACCGCATTGTTCACCTGGATTTCGGCACTGGCGCAGTTGCTGCCGGCATCACTCAGCCCCACGGGCTCCAGATGCAAGTTGACCGGGTTGAAGCGGAACATGACGTTGTATTGTGTCGTCACGAACGTGGTGGTCGCGGGGTCAAACGGGTTGGCAACGGGCACCGACAGGCGGACGTTCTCCACCAATATGTCAGAGGTGCTGACCCCCGTGCCTGTGGTGTTGGAAAAATCGATGGTGGGCCCTTGCTGAGCTGACGCCCAGCCCACTGCACAGGCGAATGTGGCGGCGGCCATTCGGGCCATCAATGAATAGGGTTTTGGCATTTGAGTCATCCTCCAAGTAAATAAAAAAGGCGGGAATCCCGCTTTCTTTATACGCCCAGGGGGTATAAAAACATTGACATATGTCAGGGTGTGGGTCGGAAATTTTGCGCAGCAGTGCATGAACATGAGGAGTTTGGTATGTCGGTGATCTCATCGGTTCGTTGGTCTGCGGTGCTGGCCACCCTGGTCCATGCGGTGTCCGTCCTGGCCACCGAGCTGACGCCCCAGGGTGCCTTTTTGCCGGGTGGCTCCATGGGCAACGGCGTCATTCAGATCGAAATGAATGGGTTGGTTGTCAACGGTGTGGCCTCGCCCATGATCACGGAAATGCGTGTGGGCGGCAGCTTGGTGGTGGTGCCCCGGGAAAATGCAGGCGCGGGTTTTCAACTCACTTCGCGCAGTGAAGGCGGCAACAAATACAACCCCACGTTGGGCGGGGATTGCGTGGGGCGAACCCCACCCCTGGGCGTGAACTACATCCAGAACTTCCAGCCACTCGACTTTTTGCCAGCCCAGAATGGCACCCTGTTTGGCGTTCAGCCCCTGCTGTACCAAGGTGACCAAACCGCGCTACCCGGGGACGACCCGGGCTGCACTGGCCCAGTGTTGGGCCAGGTGGCGCCCGCACCCTACTTCTTTCATTTCGGCGTGTTGCTGGGTGATGGCAACCGCGTGCCCAGGGAGGCCATGTTGCTGGCCATGGCGATCAACAAGTTGTCGCCCGATGCACCGCATCTCAGCAAATACCTGACCGAGGCACCCGCCATGTTCCTCAACCAAACCTTTGCGTATGCGTACACCGCGCTGGGGCGACCACAGGACATGGTGTTTGTGCCATTGCGTGACGCCGTCACCGGCTCCAACAACGTCATGACCTGGCAGCGCAACTTTTTGCGCGAGGTCCGAACCACCTCACTCGTGATGCAATGCACCGGTGAGCTGGCCAGCAACCCGGTGTGCGTGGCCATTTACTCTGCCTTCGGAGTCAAGGGCCTCATTGGGCGACGCGAGGGCTCGGCCAACCTGCCAGACTTGGTGTACATGGCGCTGACTGGCGCACCGGCCTGCAACCCTGTGACCGACCTCACCTGCAACCTGATCAAGGACAACACCAACTGGATCGTGGACAGCGCCATCCACACCATCACCCGGATCGTGGCCGTGGGCACGCCAGACACCATTCGAGCCGCCATTGTTCAAACCGCCAATGCCGTGCCCATCACGTCAGCGGTGGGCTGGTGACCTGGCGCCCCCCCCGGAATAGCCGCTCGGAAGTTGGCGCGGGCAGCGCCTCAAGCCCGCATGAAGCCCAAGTCGCTGGGGTAATCCGGGCGACCCGCCCCGGCGCCAAAATGGCTCAGGTTGGGCAGCACACGCGACATCTCGCTGTCAGACACGCCAAACCACCGCCCCAGCGTCGCCGCGTACTGGTCCACCGATGTGCTGGGCAGGAGTCTGC
Source organism: Polaromonas sp. (assembly GCA_013823635.1). Lineage (GTDB taxonomy): Bacteria > Pseudomonadota > Gammaproteobacteria > Burkholderiales > Burkholderiaceae_C > UBA2334. The sequence goes on from PNML01000002.1 coordinate 34,986, forward strand.
CCTGGCCCACATGCCACTGGTCCTGTGGCGCGTCCGTGTTGCTCACAGACAGCGGTGGTGGCGTGCCATAAAAAGCCTTGCCATTCACCGCACCGCCCATGACAAATTGGTGTCCGCCCCAACCATGGTCGGTGCCATCGCCGTTCAAGGTCAAGGACCGGCCAAAGTCCGAAGCCGTGAACGTGGTCACCTGGTCCCGCACCCCCAGTTCCTGCAGCGCCGCGTCAAACGCGGTCAATGCCTCGCTGAGCTTCCTGAGCAGCGCAGGTTGGCGGGTGGCCATGTTGTCGTGCACATCGAAGCCCTCCAGCGACACCATGAACACCTGGCGCTTTGCCCCCAAGGCGGTTCGCCCCCCTATCAGCCTTGCCACCATCTGCAACTGCTCGGCCAGGCTGTTGCCCGCAGGAAACGGGGTGCTCAGTTGCACGCCACCGATGGCAGCGCTGACTTTTGATTCGGCCGTCATGCTGCGCTGCGTCACGCGGCTGTACTCATTGGCCAGCACATGGGTTTGCGGTTGTTGTATCAGCTGCGCAAACGCGTCGCGCATGGCAGGGTCATACAAAAATTGCCCCCAGGAGTTGCCGCGCACCGCGTCCACCGCCACCGCACCCGCTTTGCTGCACTGGTATTGCAGGGCGTTCTGTCCGGACAAAAACACCGCATTGCCCGTGACCGAAATGCAGGTGAACATGGCGTCGGCGTTCGCTGAAAGCGCCAGGTCGCCGATGTTGCCGCCCCATCCCCTGGTTGAACCCTCAGCCCCTTGGGCCTGCCAGACGGACTGCTGGTCATTGTGCGAAAACAGCTTGGGCGGCTGTGGCAAGGCCGCTTGCTGGTATTCCCGCTTGGTCAAGGGCACAACCAGCGGACCCACATTCAGTTGCACCGCCAGTCGCCCTTGCGCAAACAGCGTGGCCATGCCCGCCATCTCAGGGGCCAGCGCATATTGGTAGCCCGATGGCAGCGGTACCGTGGGCGTCAGCACAGTGGCCCCCAGGCTGGCTTTGGTGAGGGCCAGCGCCCCCCCGGCTCCCGCCCCACGCAACTGGGTGTAGAGAGCGTGCTGCGCGTCATCGAATGGCACCACGGTGTTGGCGTAATCGTTGCCGCCATACAGAAACACACACACCAACGCCTTGTAACCCGTGGCACCAAACGCCGCCGCCTCACCCAGCGCCGCCAAGTTGATGGCCAACGGCGTGGCCGTACCCGCCAGCGCCAGGTGTGCACTGCGCTTCAAAAAAGCCCTGCGCGTGTGCCGTTGCTCGTTCAACAGGTACATGGTGGCTCCCCTTCAGCGTTGGGCCAGGTATTCGGGCGCACACATCACAAACAGCAAAGCCCTGGCCACCAGCCATTGCTTGCCAATGTCGGATGCATTGGGTGGCAGGCGCTCCAGCTGCAGCGCCGCCACAATTCGTTGCACGGTGGCCGGGGACAACTGGTTGGCGCACAGCAACAGGTTTAGCCTGCCCACCAGCGCTGGCAGGTCGTACACCAGCGCCTTTTCCGCGGTGTAATCGGGCACGATGTCCCGCCCGTCGGTGGCGGTGGACAAATGGGGTTCAGGGCGGTCAGGCGACTGCACATAAAACCCCTCGGGGATGAACGTGATCAGCGCATTCGCCCAACCTGCCACTGTGCTTTCATTCACGATCTGAAATTCCGGCGCCGTGGCCCCAGCCGCCGCCATGGCCGTGCCCGGTGGAACATAGCCGGGCCTGAAGTAGCCAAACACCGACGGCGGGTCCAGTGGGTACTGGGCAATGTCCTGCGTCGGGTTGTAGTCACTCAACCGCATCTTCCAGGTGTTGCGCAGTGACCTTGCCCGAAAAGTGCGCCCCCACTGAGCCACCCGCAACACCGGCGCGCGCAGCTTGCCAAACGTGGTGGACGCCAGGTTGGCTGCATTCAGTGCTTCGTCGTCCAGCAAGATGGCCTTCAGCACCGCCTTGAGGTCGCCCCGCACACCGGCACCGTTGTTGTTGAACACCTGGGCCACCCGCTGCACATACGCCGGGCTGGGGTCGCTGGTGACCATGCGCTGAATGAATTGCCGCGCCAGAAACGGCGCCGTGTTGGGGTGATTGGCCAGCGCATCCAGCGCCATGCGCAGGGCCTCGGGCCCGGGCGTGTTGGCCGCAATGGTGGTGCCCAAAAAACGCTTTTCCAGGGGCGAGTGCTGGTTCGCGTCAAACACCATGCGGCCACGCGCCGTCTCCAGGTTCACCACCCGCAGGTGCGGGGGCTTGGGGCTGTTGAAAGCCCCCAGCGCGTAGTTGTGGTTGTAACCCGTGAACACCCGTGCCAGGTTGCTCACATCGTCTGGTCCGTAGGTTTCAATCGGCTGCCCGTTGGCCCCTCGCTGGAGCGTGCCGTCCAAATTGAGCCTGTGCAACCCAATCGAAAACAACTGCATCACCTCGCGGGCATAGTTCTCGTCGGGCTGGCGGCCCGTGGCGGCGTCCTCCTTCGCGTTGCCCCGTGTGCTCAGGAACGCCCCCATGGCGGGGTTCAGCGTCAAGGCCTCCAGCAAATCGCGGTAATTGCCAAAGGCGTGGCGGCACAGCAAGTCCCAGTACTCGGCCATGCCGAAACTGTCCCAGTTCATCACGTCCTTGATGCCACGCCACGACACCACAAACACCTCCGACAGTGCCCAGGCCCAACGCCTGCGCACCGCGTCGGGCGATTGCAGCAGCTGGTGCCACACCATGAAGTGGTACACCCCATTGGCGAAGAAGTATTCATTCGTGTCAATCGCCGAGTAGCCTTTGCCCACCAGCCAGTCCCAGCCGCTGGCACTGTTGGGCAGGGCCAATTGCTCGTCCAGCCACTGCCCATACCCCTTTTGTTGCACGGCGGCCATTTCTGCCTCGCTGGCAGAAAACTGTGCGTGCAGCAAAAACCGGGCGGCCTCTGTGGCGTTGGCCGGTACCGCTCCCCCGCCAGCGGCCACCGCCTCGGCAAAGCTTTGCAGCGTGCCCACATTCACCACCCCCCCTTGAGTGAGTGGCCCCAGCACCAGCACGCTGTCGCCAGACACCGCCAGGTAATGGCCCGTGGACGGGTAGAACCGATACACCACCCCCTGGGCCGACCCGTTGCTGGGCGTGCCGCTGAAAATGGCCGCAAATTGGCGTTGCGCCCAGTCAAACAACTCGGTGGGGGTGGGTGTGCGCGCCGCTGCGCGGGCTCGTGGGCCGCCGCTGCCGTGGGGCAACGCACCCACGCGTGGCAACAGGTCTGGTTGGCGCGGGGCTGTGCTGGCGTTCAGCAGCGCCGGGGGAGGCTGGTCAGCTCCCCCACCACAGGCTGCAAGCAAGGCCGCTGCCGCCAGGGCCGCAGCCACGGCACGGTCAGGGGTGGCGTCCTGGGAAACGGGTGTTTCGTCAGCCGGGGCTGTGTGGGTTGTCATGCGCGTGCCTCCCTGCGCTGTGCTGGCTGCCCACGCAGCCCATGCGCACAAGCTTGCATAAAACAATAGCTAAACGTGACGCCAACAAAGCGCTGGATGCCAAAAACGCTTGTATTTTTCGGTTGGCACACAACGCGCCATCAGTTTAACCCCAGCCAGCCTAATGGTCCATGACTTGTGTTCGCCATGGGCCGCCCCTACACTCGCCAAACAACTTCCTCAAAGGTGACTTCATGGACAAGCTGCGTCGTCGGTTGGTGGCTGGTGGAGCCGGTTTGGGCGCATCGCCCGGCCTCGTGGGTGCCTGGTTGTCCGCACCTGCGGCGCATGCCCAGTCGGCGCCGGGGCGCAGGTCTTCCGTGTTGGTGGTGGGTGCTGGCATTGCAGGGTTGACCGCCGCGCGCAGGCTCGCCCAGGCGGGGCACACCGTCACTGTGCTGGAGGCCCGCAACCGAATCGGTGGCCGCGTGTGGACCGACGTGAACGAGGGCGTCCCCATGGACGTCGGTGCGGGCTGGATACACGGCCCCGAGGGTGGCAACCCCATCACCGCCCTTGCCCAGCAAGCCGGCGCGGCCACCTACCTCACGCGCGACGAGTCGGTGCAGGTGTTCGACGCAGCCGGGCAAGACGTGACCGCCAAACAGTTCAGCGACGGCAGCGCCAAAGTCAACGCCTTGCGCACCGCTGTGGCCACGGCCATGGCCGCTGCCGTGCCCGACAAATCGTTTGCCGCCGCGTTAACCGATGCTGACCCCACCGCCCTCACCGACCCGTTCTCGGTCTACCTGCTCAACACCTCCCTTGAGTTCGACACCGGCGGCTGGCTGGAGGCACTGTCTGCCCGCAACTACTTCAACGGCGACAAATTTCCCGGCAAAGACGTCCTGTTTCCCGGTGGCTACAAAGCCATTCCGCAACTGCTGGCCAAGGGGCTGGACATCCGGCTCAACACCACCGTCACGGGCATTGCGCACAGCGACACCGGCGTCACCGTCACCGCCGGTGGTGTCAGCCACACCGCCGACTTTGCCGTGGTCACCCTGCCACTGGGTGTGCTCAAAGCCAACAGCGTCGCTTTCGACCCCCCCTTGCCCGCCGACAAGCAACAGGCCATGGGCCGCCTGGGGGTGGGCAAAATCAACAAGGTGTTCATGCTGTTTGACAGCGCCTTCTGGCCCACCGACACCCAGTACTTCGGCTGGCACTCGCCCGTTCGGGGCAAGTACTCCTACTTCCTGAGCTACCGCACCTTCAGCAACTTCAACTGCCTGGTGACATTTGGCTTTGGCGAGCAAGGCGCCGCCGTCGAGGCCATGACCGAAGCCCAGCTGATTGCCGACGTCACCCCCGCCTTGCGCACCGTGTTCGGCCCCAACGCCGTGGCGCCGCGCCGCGCCATCCGCACCGGCTGGAACAACGACCCCTTTGCCCTGGGCGCCTACTCGTTTGCCGGCATCAACAGCACCGCGCAAGACCACGTCACCCTGGCCGACACCGTGGGCACCCGCCTGCACTTTGCCGGCGAGCACACCCACGAGGTGTACCGGGCCACCGTGCATGGTGCCTACCTCAGCGGCGTTCGCGAGGCCGACCGCATCCTTGCCAAAGCCACCCCCTCGGCATCCTTGCCCGAGGCCGAGCGCGTGCTCAACTGGGTCGAGTCGCTGCTGCCCGATCTGTTGGTTCCGCGTGGCGTGGCCACCCAGCAGGCATCGGGCTACACGTTCCGGGTTTATCCCGGCACCGGATTTGCCATCGCCGTCAACGCCACGCGCCAATTTGTGTACCTGCCCCCAGGCGGCACGCTCACGTCCTTGGGCTCCATCGACCAGTATCTGGCCCAGGTCACGGCGGCCGGTTTTTAGCGGAAGACCCACCCCATGCAACTGCTTTCCCGGTGGTGCCGAACCGGCTTGGTGGCACTCACCCTGGCGGCCTTGGCCGCCTGCGGTGGAGGGGGCGGCAACGCGCCCGCGCCAACGGCCACCCCCACACGCTGGGTGGGCGAGGTGTTGGCCACCCCCGCCCAGCTGCACACCGGCGAGCTGCAAACCAATGCTGGCTACGCCGGAGACCTGGCCACCAGCGCCGCGCTGCAACAGGCCGGGCGTGCCGCCTTGCTCGACATGCTGTTTCTCATGCCCCCTGCTGCCACGCAGGTGGCCGGGCGCTACCAGTTGCCCGCCAATGCCGAATCGTTGCTCGTGGCGTATGTGCAGGCCAATGCCAGCCTGCTCCAGCCCGGCGTGCGCGTGCTGATTCACGACGAAATGTTCTGGAACCCCCAGCACCCCAGCGACGACCCCGCCGTCTTGGCACCCCAGCTCCAGGCCTTGAGTGCCGCCGTGGCCCTGATGCGCCGGCATGCGCCGCAGGTGAAGGTGGGCATCACCCTCACCCCGTGGGGCAGCATGGGCCAACCCAACACCCTGGCCGCCATGCGGCAAGCCGTTGCCATGGTGGACTGGGTGGGCACCGACCCCTACTGGTTTGGCGACCCCGCCAGCGTGGCCGACCTCAACCGTTGGACCCGCGAGTTCCCCGCCTGGGTCAAGCAAGCCAACCCGGGGGTGGAAACCTGGCTGATTGCCCAGGCCTTCAAAGACCCCAACTGGGACACCCCCACCTTCAATGCCCTCATGACCGAGCAACTGCGCCTGGCCCTGCAGTACGACCACCTCATTTTCTTTGGCTGGCAGTTCGTGTCCGAACTGCCCATGGCCTTTGCGGGCCAGCATTTTGGCCGCGACACCAAACAGGTGTACGCCAACTACCTCAAGCCTGGGGTGCTCTGAGCCGCTGCGTCAGTCCAGCATCAGCACCCAGCCAGAGAGATCGGAGCAGTCGGTCACCCCCACCACATGCACCACGTCGGGTTCGCCGTCAGGTGTGGGCCGGTGGCTTTGCATCAGGCAGGCGTCGGGGGCCAGCCACACCCCGTTGAGTCCCGGCAGCGTGGGCACACCCGTTTGGAACAACTGGGCCAGTTGCGCCAGCGAGTCTTCACCCAGCCCGTCAGACAGGTGCTGCGCGGGGTCGTTGCCCAGGTGGTCGGGCATGGCGGTGTCCATGGGGCAGCGGGGGCGGTCAGCCCAGCTTCAGGGTGTCGCCCTGGGCCAGGGTTTGGTCAAGCGGCGTGGGCAGCAGAGATTTCAGCGCATTGGCGTAGGCGTTGCGGGCGGTTTGCGTGATCACCGTGTCGCGCTGCAGTTCGCGCAGCTTGTTCTCGCAGGCCACCAGCATGTCCAGTTGCTGCTTGGCTTCGGTGGTGAGGGAGTCAACGTCAAACTCGCGGTTGTCGATGGTGATGGTGGGCATGTTCGGTGTTGTCCAAGTGGGTGGGGCCTGTGCGGGTGTGCCAGGCGCCTCAGCGGTGCGGGTTGGGTGGGCGCTGGCGGGCAAAAGGGTGTGACCACGCGCTGCAGGGGGTGGATTATCTCAGCCCAGTGCCAGGCCATGGCCATTGACCCTTGCCATCGGTGCCATTGAACTGTGTTCTCCACGTAACCAACACGGCTCGTATCATTATCGGTACACTGGCACATGGATCCAGTTTTGCACGTCAGCTTCTTTGCCAACGCAATGGGCACTGAGCCGGTGCGAGACTGGCTGCGTGGTTTATCGGCGGCAGACAAAAAAGCCATTGGTGAAGATGTCAAGACAGTCCAGTTTGGTTGGCCTCTGGGTATGCCATTGGTGCGAAGTCTGGGGGACGGACTTTGGGAGGTCCGCATCACCCTGGACAACCGGATTGCACGTGTCATATTTGCGCTGGAAGGATCCACGATGGTGCTGCTGCATGGATTCATCAAGAAGCAGCAGGCCACGCCAAAAACCGATCTGGAAGCGGCCAAAGAGCGCTTGAAGCAGCTGAAACGGAGATAAGCATGACCAACGTACACATCGGATCAAGCTTTGATGATTTTTTGGCAGAAGAGGCCATTCTTGACGAGGCAACTGCTGTTGCACTCAAGCGGGTGATTGCATGGCAGATTGCGCAGGAGATGAAGGTTCAGCAGTTGACCAAAACGGCTTTGGCAAAGCGGATGCACACCAGCAGAGCTTCCTTGAACAGATTGCTGGATGGCGATGACGCCAGTCTGACCTTGACCACTTTGGCGAGTGCGGCGGCTGCGCTGGGTAAGAAGGTGCAGTTGAATTTGGCCCCAGTCCAATCCCCATAATCAACCACCCCCACCACCTGCACCACCAGAGGGGCACCCTAGGCAGGCTGCTGCGGGGCGGATTCCCCACACAGGCGAACACGGTCCTCACTGTCCACAAACTCGGTGGTCAGGCGCTGCAACTCAAGCGGTATCGTCATCTGGCCTTCATCTCCATGGCTGCCACTCAGGCCACCTGAAGGGCTTTCAAGATGGGCAGGCGCTTGTCTGCAAAGGTTTGGGCCTGGCTCACCAACTCGGCCAGGTTGTCTTCAGCACTTTCACCCGAATAATCATTGCGTTGAGGCCACGGAGTAGGCATCTCCAGAAGTGCATAATATGACCCATTGATCAAAATAAAGGGTCGTATATGGCTCAAAATACAGATGTCCAGGTTCCGCGCGAAGTGGTGAAGCATCTTGAGGAGCTTGGGCAACGCGTGCGTACCGCACGTGTACGGCGCCGAATGGGCACGGAAGAACTGGCGCAGGCGTGCGACATCAGTAGACGTACCTTGTACCGTGTCGAGAGTGGCGAACCAGGTATCGCTCTGGGCACCTTCATGAGTGTGCTGTGGAAACTCGGACTCCTGGACACGGTCAGGGGCGTCGCAGATCCCGACACCGATGAGCATGGAAAGATTCTGGAAGCCGCAACCCGACCGAAGCGCGTGCGTGCATCGGCACCAGACAACGACTTCTAAGGCAACGCAGTCATGGCCGACAAAGAAAACCTCTGCTACGCCTACATCCAACTTCCGGGCACTTTTGATTGGGTGCCCTGCGCATCGTTAAAGATACGGCAGATGGGTGCTGGTGCATTTCAGGGCACCTTTACCTATGGCAAGCGCTACCTGGAGCGGGCCAACGTTGTAGAGCTTGACCCGTTTCATTTGAAGCTCACGGACAAGCCGATGATGTTCACCAAGCTGAAAGGTATTCCTGGTGCCTTGAGAGATGCCAGCCCGGATGCCTGGGGGCGGCGGGTCATCCAAGCCCGTCTGGAGCGAGAAGAGGCCGACATTTCCGAGATGGAATACTTGCTCAATGGGCCAGACGATGGCGCAGGCAATTTGCGCTTCGGTTTGTCGGTGCAGCCCCCAGGGTCCGCCAAACCGTTCAACCGGACACACCAACTTGAAGCACTGACAGCAGCGGCTGAACAGTTGGAGGAGACTGGCAAGCTCCCCCACGAGTTGCTGGAAAACCTGGACCCTGGTACCAGCATGGGCGGTGCCCGACCAAAGGTCACCGTCGAGGATGACCACCGCATCTACTTGGCAAAGCTTCCTGAGAAGCAGGACAAGCACAACATGCAAAGAATCGAGTACGCCACACTCGAGTTGGCGCGTGCGGCTGGGTTGAATGTTTGCGGCACGCGGATGGCGTCTGTCGGCACAGCGGAAGCACTGATGCTGCTGCGTTTTGACCGAGAGTGGAATCCGGATGCCAATGCCTATGCACGACATGGCCTGGTGTCCGGACTTACCGTTTTGGATGCAGAAGATGGCTACACGGGTCGAGACCGTTGGTCGTATCTGCTGCTGGCCGACGAACTTCGCCGTTGGTCCACCAAACCCGCTGCAGACAGGTTGGAACTGTTTCGCCGGATGGTTTTCAACGCGATGGTTACCAACAACGACGACCACCCACGCAATCACGCCATGCTCCGGACGACAGGTGGATGGAGACTGTCACCAGCATACGACATCGTGCCGGTCCCGCTGGTGTCCTTGGAGCGCAGAGACTTGGCCCTGGAAGCCGGGCGTTTTGGCCGTGTCGCCAGTGTCTACAACTTGTTATCAAATTGCGGCAGTTTCGGCCTCAGTCTTGAGGAGGCTCAACGTGTCATTGACAACATGTTGGAGGTGGTCAAAGGCTGGCGCGAGTTGTTCGCTCGGCACAAAGTGGAACAACGCTCCATTGAACACATCTCGGGGGCCATCTTGCCGGCATGCTTCTTCCGCGTGGCGCCGACTGCATCACCCTGAAGAAGAGAAGCGAGCAGGGCCAAACTTGAGAAACAGGGCCTGACCACCCAATCAAAAAAACCTGCCACGCTCACACCGGAGCAGGCCAAGCGACGGGCCGAGCACGTGGCCACTGCAAAACGGGTGGATGCGTACCGAAGCCTGTGGCCTTGCCATCGGTGCCCTGTGGTGGTTGCCTGGGTACGGTCAGTGCCACACCGCAGGGGCTGGTTCAGCCGGGTGGTTGGCCTGCATCCACTCTGGCCACACCATGCCCGCCGTTGTGGTGGGGGTGGACACCCAGCCCGCCAGGCAGCATTGCCCGTGCACAATGGCCAGCCACTGGCGCAAGGCCTGGGTGGGCAGCGTCAGGTTGGCCACCTGCTCGGGCAACGGCCCCTTGAACGTCAGGCGCAGCGCCTGCGCCAGCATCGCCACATCCACCGACTGCACCAGCCAGGCCTGCTCAGCGGCTGCCGCTTGCACCGGCGCCTGTGGCGCCAAAGACGCCACGGCCGCCTGCTGGGCAAAGCCCTGCACCACCTCGGCACGCACATCGGCCCCCACGCCACCGGCCACGGCCGACTGCTGCTCCAGCCAGTGCCACAGGTGCGGCAGCAAGCGCTGCAACAGGCGCTGCGTCAGCCACAGCACCTGCGTCTGCTGCGGGGCGGATTCCCCACACAGGCGAAGGCGGTCCTCGCTGTCCACAAACTCGGTGGTCAGGCGCTGCAACTCAAGCGGTATCGTCATCTGGCCTTCATCTCCACAGCTGCCACTCAGGCCACCTGAAGGGCTTTCAACATGGGCAGGCGCAGATCAATACCCATGGCTGGTGGCCTGTGCCAGCCATTGCGCCACAGATCCCAACGGCAGTAGCTGCCCATTCGTGGCAGGCCCCAGTGCGTACAACACACCGTCTGCTGCGGCGAGGTAAGTCTGCGTCGATCCATAGTAGCGGTACACAAAGCCAGCACCTGCGGCCGTCGTTGCACTGGCCGGTGCCAGATACTGAGGTGCATACGCCTCCATGAAATCAAACACCCGCTCAGGGTCAGATACGGTGAAGCGAGTCGGCAACTCCTTCACGCTGAGCACCTGTACCAAATTGTCGGCTGTCACAGACTCACAAGCGGCAGGCTTGGTCGGCATGGGAACCTGTGCCAAGGCCGTGGCCGCACTGCCCAGATTCGTACAGGCAGACGCATTGATGAGCGGCATACCCGCGATTGGGTCCACCACCGTGCTCAGGCTGGTGGCGAGCACATTGGCAAACACCGTAAAGCCGCCGTTTTGCACATCCAGATTGGCAGAGTTATCGGTCAGATTGATGAACCATTGGTTGGTGGCACTGTCCGGATTGCCGTCCACCTTGGCCATGGCCATCGTGCCCCGCACATTGGAGCGCGAGACGGCAAACTCATTGGCAATGGCAGAACCCACAGGCACCAACCCCACCGGGGGTTGCTGTGCACTGCTCCAGTTCAGTCCACCGCCTTGCAAAACAAAGCCTTTGACCAGCCGATGAAAGAAGGAGCCAGCGTAAGCGCCTGAGCGAACGTAACCCAAAAAATTGGCCACCGTACGGGGTGCGTCTGAATCCAGCAGCCGCAGGTCGATGGGGCCCACGTTGGTCACCATGCGCACCAGCGTCCCAGGGTTGGGGGTTGGTGTGCCAGCGGTGGTTGAGGCTGTGCGGGCCGCATCTTGAGCGTACACAGCCGTACCACTGAGCAGGGGTATCAAGGCGGCACACCATTTCAGCAGCCAATGTGTCGTGGCTCGACATATCGTGGACAAGGCGAATCCCCTCTCTGCAGCAATCAAAAAATGGTTTCAACCCAGCTTCAGGGTGTCGCCGTCTGCCATGGTCTGCTCCAGTGGCGTGGGCAGCAAAGACTTCAGGGCATTGGCGTAGGCGTTGCGGGCGGTCTGAGTAATAGCCGTGTCGCGTTGCAGCTCACGCAGCTTGTTCTCGCATGCCACCAGCATTTCGAGTTGCTGCTTGGCTTCCGGGGATAGGGCGTCGATGTCGAATTCGCGGTCGTCTACTTTGATGGTGGCCACGTTGGTTTCCTTTCGGTCATGAAAAAACCCCCAACTCCGAAGAGAAGGGGGTTTGGAGTTTCAACGCGGACCCGCCGGAGTAGAGCGGGTCCTTGTATTGCTGTCTGATTAGACAGCGTCGAAGCCGGAACCGGCGATCGTCGCGCCAGATGCCATCACCACACCGGTCAGCTTGACCACGAAGTCGCTGGCCACGTAGGTGCCAGTGGCGCCTGTGGTCTCAACGAAAGCGTAGGTGTCGCCACCGTACAGGAACACGCTCAAGCCGTTGTCCACGGTGTTGGTCAGTGCAGCAGCACCCAAGGCGTTGGCCAAGGATGTTTGCGCCGACAGATCTTGCACGGTGGTCGTGGTACCGATAACGGTAGTCACGTCGCCGAGGATGATCTTGTCGTTACTTGCACCGCCCACAGCGTAGGTGTAGTCGGTGATGGTTGCCATCGTGGCGGCGTTGGAGTGACCCTTCAGGAAGAACACTGTGTCAGCACCTGCACCAGTGGTGATGGTGTCAACACCGCCGCCGCCAACCAAGACGTCATTGCCTGCACCGCCGTCGATCACATCTGTAGCAACCGTGCCAGCGGTACCAGCTGTCGTTGTCGCAACTACAGCTGTTGAGTTACCTCCGGTAACAGTCGATGTAACCAAATCACCATCAGTCAAAGACGTAATGGTCACGACGTTAGTCGCAGCCGATGCTGTGACCAAACCCTTCAATGAGGCATTTGCATTGATAGCTGCAGCTGCAGCTGTTGCATCAAGGGCGGCTGTTGTACTAGTTGTGTACGTTACTGCAATACCGTTAATGGTGATTGTGTCGGTTCCAGCATCTGTGACGTGAGTCAAGGTTAATGTCTGGATTTCCTTCGTGCCAGCGTTGTCAGCGTAGATGTAGTCAGCACCTGCACCGCCGCTGATGGTGTCCTTGGCAATGGTGCCGGACAGCACGTCGTTACCAGCGCCACCTTTGATGGTCACGTTGGCCGTTGCGGTGGTGTTGGCAGAGGCGAAAGTCACAGCCAGGTTGGCAGCCGTATCGGAAGTGGCTGCGAAACCAGCACCTTGAGCCGTGTCATTCGCAACCACGCCGGATGCGTCGAAGTTGGTGATGGCTGTGTTGCCGGTGTTGGTCAAGGTCAGACCGTTGTTACCTGTCACGACCACCGATGTGGCAGATGTAGCAGCCAGTGTCATTGTGTGAATGACGGCAGCAGCACCCAGTGCGGTAGGAGTAACGGTGGTTGCATCGGCTAGGCCAATGTTGATGGTCTCAACGTTGGCAGCAGTCACAGTGCCGGCGGCCAGAACAGAAGTGCTCTTCAGGTTCAGGTTCAACACGTCAGTAGCGCCAACCAGTGCGCTCTTGACACCAACTGTCAATGCGCCGCCACCGGATGCCAGCATGTCGATCGTGCCGCCACTGACCAAGTTGTTGATCGTGCCGCCGTTGGAGCCTGCAGCAAGAACAACCTTGGATGCAGCATTGACACCGTCCAAGTCAACTGTAGCCGTGTGGGCATCAGAGACGCGCAACACTTCAAAGCCAGTGAACTTGGTGTTGAAGGTGGAGTTGGCAGAAACTGCTGCACTGTTGGCCGTTGTCATGATGACTGTGTCGGTGCCGTCGCCTGCAGCAACGGAGCCACCAGTGCCCGCTGCGCCGTTGTAGGTCACGGTGTCGTCACCAGCACCCATGGTGATGGCTTTGGTGAAGCCAGCAGACAGGACGATGGAGTCTGCACCAGCGCCGCCGGTGAAGTTGACTGCGGTGCCCAGAGCAGTACCGAATGCGGCACCACCGGTGTTGGTCACAACAATGTCAGTCACAGCTGCCGTGGTGTTGGCGGTGAAAGTCACCTTGGCATCGCCAGACACATTGATGGCGGTTGCACCAGAGGCCACCAAAGAAGCAATCGTGGATGCGGTGGTGTTGCCAGATACGTTCAGAGTCTTGATGTCGGAATCGATCGTGACTGCACCAGTGCTGCGAGCGCCGGTCAGGCCCAGTGCCAGTGCGGTGTTGGCAGGGGTAGTCAGAGCACCCAGTGTGCCTGCGTCGACAGTCACCAGTGTGCCGCCCAAGTTCAGGGTGGTCAGGGCACCGGAGTTCACAGTGGCTGCGCCAGCGTTGGTCAGGGTCACGGTGGTAATGGAACCAGCGGCTGTGGTGGAGGCAGCGTTGACGTCGGTCACGGTCACAGCGCCAGCGGTCTTGCCGACAACGCCAGTACCTGTTGCAGATGCTGCGGCGGTGGCGTCTTGTACCACTGTCACTTTGGTTGTGGCAGCTGTGCCGACCACGGACACGTCGCCTTGGACATTGGTCGCGGCCACGGTGGTGTTGGTCAGCTTTTGGGTCACGGAGACTTCAGTGCCGCCCTTGACGAAAATGTCGCCAGATGCAGTGGTGTCGGCACCGGAGCCGGAGTTGGTCACTGTGACTTTGCCAGCTGCAGCAGTGGTGGCGCCAATCAAGATCTCAGCGTTAGCGCCGGTAGCAGGAGTCAATGCCGTTGCGGCAGCCGTCGTGCCTGTGGCGGTGACGGTAATGTCTTTGCCGCCGTTGATGTTCTGCTGTGCAGTACCGGAAGCCACCAAGCCAGAAAATGTGGCAGAGACGTCAGTTGTCGCCGCGGCAGTCAGTGTGTTGGCAGTTGCAGCGCTGCTGGTCACGTTCAAGTTGGTCAGGCCGGTAAAACCCGTGGTGGAGTTCAGGGTGACGGCTGCGTCCGTCAGAAGATTGACGATTTCGATATTGGAAACTGTTGTCCCCACCGGCTTGGTGATCGCGCCGGACTGAGTCACGTTCAGTGTGTCGGTGCCGTCGCCACCGTTCAGTGTGTCACCAACTGACCACAGACCAGCGCCGGCGGCGTTGAATGTGTCATTGGCGCTCGTCCCAGTGAAATTGTCCGCATTGGTTGTGAGCGTGAGAGTCTGGCCTTGGGTGGCTGGTGGCTGAACCACGTCACCATTTTGGGCGGTGGTGTTGGCGGTGTTGCTGGAGTACGTGAAAGCAGAGGTCACTTCTGCGTCCCAGGCACGGGCAGCGGCACCGTAGTTGACGTCAGTCGTGGGGATGGCAGACAGAATGCTGCTCAACTGCAGGGCAACAATGCCCACGTTGGCCACGCCAGCGGCGGTGATGTAGTCGGTCAGGGCTGCTTCCAATGCTGCATTGGGCAACAGGCCCATGTTGGTCAGCATCAGTGTGGACAGCGCAGCGGGCGTTTGGGTGGCGTAGGCGGTGCCAAAAGACTTGGCAAAGGCGGTGTAGCTCAGCACGTCGGTGCTGTTGGCGCCTGCGGCCAAAGAGGCCGTGGCGTTGTTCACCTGGTTGGCAAACACAGCGTTGGCGGGGGAGGAATTGGTGAACACGCGGTTCAGAATGGAAACGGCAGCTTGCGCACCGAAAATTGGCAGGGACATAGGTTCTCCTTGACTGCGTTGAAAAATAACAACTAACGTTAGTTCAGCCACTGGCTGCATCGATTGGGCTGGCTGTGCCGCACTGCATTCACAGGCTTTTTCACCAACTTGGCAGCAAGTGTAGCGGCTGATGCGCCTGGCTGGTGGTGACGGGCATCACACGCGGCGGCAGATTGGGCTGCAGCTGCGGTGTTGTGGCTGCACTGCAACAACACGGGGCTGTGCCCGTGTAGTCATGTTTTTACCACTGTTTGCGCAAACCGGCGAACACGCTGGTGCTATTGACTTTGAAGATGGCCAGGTTGGCGCGCTGGGCATACACCTCCACTCCCAGCTGTGCCTGCAGGCCTGGCAGCCAGTGGTGCAGGGGGTGGGTGTGCTCCAGCCGCAGCAGGCCGCGGGTGCTTTGGCGCACCAGGTTGTTGCTGAGCAGGGGGCTGTAGCCGCTGCTGTCGCGGGTGTGGGTCAGCTCGGCCTCGGCCGTCCACTGGGCCCACTGGGCGGTGGCGCGCAGGCTGGTGGTGCGCTGGGTGCCGCCGGGGCGCTCGGGTTGGGTGGGGTGGTCAGGCCCGTGGCGCAGGCTGATGGCCCAGTGCGTGGGCTGCCACGCTGGGCCGTGGGCGCTGCGGTGGCAGGCCACGCTGGCCAGCAGGCCCTGGTAGTGGCTGCTGAGCACGGGGTTGCTGGTGAGCTGGCGGCTTTGCCACTCGGCACCCAGGCGGGGCTGGCAGGTGGTGTGGGGCCAGGCCCATGCCCAGCCGCTGGCCAGGCCAGTGCTGTGGTAGCGGGTGCCGCCCTGGGTGTGCAGCTGGCTGGCGCTGGCGCTCGCCCAGCTGCCGGTGGTGGCGGGCAGTGTTTCGGCCAGGGCCTCGGCCTGGGTGGTGCTGGCGCCGGGGGCCGCGGGGGTGTGGCGGTGTTGCAGGGCCAGTGCCAGCTCGGTGCGGCGGCCACTGGCTTGGGTGTGTGTGGCCTGCAGCCTGGCGTCTGCGCGCTGGAAGGCGCCGGGTTGGGGTTGGCTGGCGGTGTCCAGGGGCAGGGTCACGTCGCCGCCGGGCAGGGTGAGGGTGAGGCTGCTCAGGCGGGGGGCGCCCAGCAGGTTGTTGTCGTACCCCCAGCGAAGGCCTGCGCTGGCACGGGTTTGCCAGTCTGGCGCTGGTGGGGCCAGCGCGGTGGCCTGGCCGGCTGCCATGCGCTGCTGGGCGTTGACCAGTTGCTGGCGTTGGGTGGCGGGCAGGTCTGGCCGGGTGCTGAGCTGGGCCAGCAGCTGCACGGCGCTGGCCAGGTCGCCGTTGCCGGCCAGGGCCACGGCGTAGGCAAAGGCGGCGCCCAGGTGGGTGGGGGCCAGCAGCAGGGCGCGCTCCAGGTGGTCGGCGGCTTCGGCGTATTGGCCGGCTTCGTTCAGGCGCTGGCCCAGGTGGGCCAGCCAGTCGGGGTGCTGTTGGCACCGCTGGGTGTGGGCTTGCAGCTGTGCCAGTGTGTGCTGCTGCGCCTGTGGCCCGCAGGGGTCGGCGGCGTGGCCGGCCCCTTGGGCTTCTTGCGCTGCTTGGGCCTCTTGTGCGTATATATATAGAGGGGCGCTCAGCCAGGCGCAGGTGACCACGGCCAGCAGGTGGCCAGCCTTGGCCAGGCGGAGGCTGGTGGCGGGCTGGGGGGTGCGCGGCCTCATGCGGGGTGGTTGGGCGGGGTGGCCGCTGCGGGCTCGGCGGGCGGTGGCGGGGCCAGCAGGGCCATGGGCACGGCGTACACATGGTGGGGCACGCGCAAACCGTCAAGCAAGAAGGTGCCCAGCGACTCCAGCTGGGCGCTGCTGGTGTGGCCGTTCAGGGTGGTGTCAAGCTGGGCGCCCACTTGGGTGGCCAGGCCTTCGCCCACCAGAATGGGGTGGGCCAGGTCGCCGGTCATGGCCACCAGGCGGTTGGCAATGGTGATGGTGCGCCCCATGACCAGGTGGGTGCGCCGGCTGGCCAAGCCAAACGAACCGGCGGTGGCCTGCCCGGTTTCCAGCCCCAGGCCCAGTTGCAGGGGCTCCAGCCCGGCGGGGGCGGGGTCGGGCAGCAGGCTGCGCGATGTCTCCAGCAGTTGCAGGGCCGAGGCCAGTGCCTGGTTGGCGTGGTCGGGCTGGTGGGGGGCGTCTTCGCCGTTCCACACGGCCAATATGGCGTCGCCCTGAAAGGCCTCAATCACGCCACCGTGCTGCTGCACCACCTGGGTGGCGGCCGAAAAAAAGGCGTGCAGCACGGCTGCTGCCTCTTCGGGCGGGCGGGCCTCGCAATAGGCTGAAAAGTTGCGAATGTCGGCAAACATGACGGTGACCTGCCTCAGCTGCGCCCTGATGGCGCCCGACGGCGGCTGCAGCGCCAGCGAGGCGGCCACCGGCGCCGGCAGGTAGCTGGACAGGTGCTGAAACAGCCGCTGGCGCTCGAGCCGGGTGCGCAGGTGCTCGGCGCTGGCCATGGCCAGGCTGGCCAGCAACACGGCCAGCGCGGGCACCACCCACCCCACCCAAATGGCGCTGTGCAGCAGCAACCCGGCGTGGGCCACCCACAGCGCCAGTGCGCAGCCCAGGCCCGCCACGGGCAGCAGCAGGGTGGCGGGGCGCTGGCGGGCGTTTTCGGTGGCGGCGGCCCGTGCCTCGGTGCTGGTGGCGCGCCAAACCAGCGCCGCCAGCAGGCCCAGCGCTGTCAGGGTGGCCGCCACTTGCAGCAGCCAGGCAGCGCGTGGGGTGTAGGGGGTGTGGCCGTCGAGCCACGCGGTGATGATTTGCGCGTG
Source organism: Polaromonas sp. (assembly GCA_013823635.1). Taxonomy (GTDB): domain Bacteria; phylum Pseudomonadota; class Gammaproteobacteria; order Burkholderiales; family Burkholderiaceae_C; genus UBA2334. Next base: position 52,810 of record PNML01000002.1, read on the forward strand.
CGCCAGCAGCCCGGAAGCGGTGGGGCCGTAGGGGGTGGCAATGCTGTCGTTGAGGCCGAAGGCGCTGCTGCCAATCAGGACCCAGGCGCCTTTGAAGAGTTCGGCGGGTGCCTTGCCGGTGAGCACGTCGCTGGCGGGCACGCTGATGAAGCTGCTGGGGTGTTGCCGCCAGCCTATGCGGATGTTGCCTTGCTCGTCCAGCGGCAAACGCGGCAGCACCTGCTGCTGGCCCACCAGGCTCCAGGGGGCATCCCACAGGCCGCCGCGCTGGGGGCGGATGTGGTTTTCGCCCGTGGCCTGCATGACGGCCGCCAACCCAAGGGCGGGGTAGGCCTGGCCTTGCCAGCACACCACGGCGGGCTGGTGGCGAACGATGCCGTCGTGCGCCATGCTGGGGGTGATGTGCCCGGTGCGCCCGGTGGGGGGCTGGCCCAGGGCGGCCAGTTGGGCGTGGTTGGCCAGGTGGCCTTCGGCAGTGGCGAATGGGGCGGGGCAGCTGGGCCAGTCCAGCGGGCTGGCGGGCTGGCCGGCCTGGGGCAGTTGTTCGGCGGCGTGGCCTGGGGCGTCGCCAGGGGGGCTGGCCTCGGGCGGTGCCATGGCAAACACCTGGGCCAGCACGGGGCGGTGGCGCTGCACGGCTTGCAGCAGGGCGTCGTCGTCAGGCCGGGGGTCGGTGAAGACCACGTCGAGTATTTGCAGGCCGGTGCCCATGGCGGCCAGCTTGTCCAGCAGCTGGGCCACGGTGGGGCGGCTCCAAGGCCAGGGGCCAATGGCCTGGAGGCTGCGGTCGTCGATGTCCACCACAATGAGGCGGCGTTCGTCGTGGCGGGTGGCGCCCAGGCGCCAGACGGCATCGCCCACACGGGCTTCCAGCGCGTGGAGGGCGGGGGCGGCCCACAGCGCCAGCGCTGCGGTGACCACCAAAGACAGGAGCGCTGCGCTGAGTGTCAGCCAGCGCCACGGCGCGGTTGGGCGCCGTGCGGAAGCGGGAAAGACCAATCAGCGCCCCCAAAGGGTGACGCCACGCAGCGCGCCCGCGGGCAGCAGCTTTTCAAAGGCATAGCCAGCTTCTTGCTGGTCAACCGTGACGGCGCCTGTGAGGGCGATGTCACCGGCGGTGGCTTTGAGTGCGCCGGTGGGCAGGACCTGCCCGCTGGCGTACACACCCTGGTAACCAATTTGGGTGTTTTGCAGCGCCAGGGCGGTTTGGAACAGGGAGCGCGAAAAGTCAATTTGCAGGTTGCCACCCAGCACGGCCACGGGTTGTGCCTTTTCCCAGGCCACGGGGGGCAGCAGGTGGGCGCTGGCGTTGGCCAGCCGGAAGTCCACCACGGCCTGGCTGGGCAGCACCGTGCTGGGGTTGGTGGATGGCGCTGTTTGCATGAGGGCGTAGGCGCCATTGCTGCCCATGCTGGTCAGGCCAGCGGCCACGGCTTCGGAGAAGGTGCGGATGTAGTCGTCGGCTTCAAACCGGGGCGTCCAGTTGTAGGAGGCCCAGCTGAGTTGGCGCACCTGGGGTGGGCCAACGACCACGACGGGCGGGGGCTCGGGCGTTACCTCGGCCACGGGGGGCGCGGGTGCCGGTGCGGGGGGGGTGATGTCCACCACCGGTGGCGGCGCTGGCGGTGGGGCGGGGGCGGGCACCTCAAGCACGGCCACGGCCACGCCACGGTTTTCGCTGTTGAGGGTTTTGGTGGCGGGGGCTGACTCGTGGCGGCTGTCGCTGGGGTCGGCGTTGCGTGGGCTGGCCAGGGCCAGCACTTCAGGGGTTGGCCTGGCCTGGCGGCTGGCGTTGTTGACGGCCACCAGCAGGGGGGCGCTGTCCCGGCTGCCGAGTTCGAGCATTTGGCCGCGCATGTCGCCAGACAGCAGGGTGGCCGTGCTGTTTTGGCAGGGGCCCACGGTTTGGGCGCAGCCGTTGTTCAGGGGCGCCAGCACAATGGCGCCGGTGTACACGGTGGCGGTGGTGCGCTCGGCGTCGGAGCGAACGGTGAAGTCGGTGCCCCGCACGCCAATGGCGGCCACAGGGGTGTTCAGGCGGAAGCGTTCGCGGGCGGCTTCGCCCCAGGCGCCGGTGATGGAGCGGGCCGCGCCTTCTTCGAGCTTGAACTTGATGGCGCCCAGCTGTGGCTGCTGGGGGTTGTGGCTGTAGCTCTCAATTTGCATGCGGCTTTGCGGGCGGACGCTGACGTTGCCGCCATCGACAAAGCGCAGGTACACATGGCCGCCGGCCTGGGTTTCGATGCGGTCGCCCACGCGCACGGCGCTGCCGGCCTGTGCCGGGCTGGTGGTGCCGTTGGCGCTGACGATGCGGGCCTGCCCGATGACCAGCATGGCTTCGCCCACCACGGGCGGGGGAGGCGGTTGTGTGGCCAGTGCGCTGTGGCAGGCCAAGACCAGCAGGCTGGAGAGGGTGGTGTGAGTGAGTGTCATGGCAATGCACCTTCGCAGGGGGAAAGTGATGATCGGACGTCAGTTTGGCACATTGGGGCGCGGGTGTCTGTGAGTGGGGTCACACCTGCATTCACATGTGGGTCGCTAAACTCACCGGCCACATGCCCGTTTCCATCCAACTGCTGTCGCGGTTTCCTTTGCTGTTGCCTTTGGGCGCCGAAGCCATGGAGCCGTTGTCCCGCGCCATGACGCTGCGTGAGTTTGCGCGCCGTGGTGTGGTGGTGGCCAAGGAAAACCCGCTGTTCGACCTGGGGTTTTTGGTGGAGGGGCGGCTGCAGGGGGTGGATTTCACGGTCGATGGTCGCAGTGTGGGGCTGTATTTTGTGGACCCCGGCGACTATTTCGGTGAGCTGCCGCTGGTGGATGGCAAGCCCCCGGCGGAGCATGTGGTGGCATTGGTCAAGTCCACCGTGGCGTTTCTGGATGCGCAGGCCGCCAGAAACCTCATTCTGACGTCGCCCGCGCTGGCGCAGGCCGTCATGTCGCGCTTGGCCCAGCGGGTGCGCAACGGCTTGGCGCAGCGCACGCTGCTGTCGTTGCCCAACCCGTTCCAGCGCCTGTGTGCGCTGCTCTTACAATTGCCCGCCGTTTCGGTGCAGGGGGTGGTGACGGTGGAGCAGGCCCCCACGCACCAGGAGCTGGCCATCATGATCAATGCGAGCCGCGAGACCGTGACCCGCACCTTTCAGGTGTTTTTTGCCCACCGCATTTTGGTCCGCGACGGCAACGCCCTGCGACTCGAAAAGTGGGACTTGCTGCAAGACATTGCGCAGGGTCGGGTGGATCCACCCAAGGCCTAGCGCGGGGTGTTGCCTTCGGGGCCTGGCGGGGTCTGGTCCTTCATTACCTTGATTTCCACACGTGTTTTCCCCTTTGTTGTCTTATTTGTGGCCGCGCAGGCACTGGCCGTTGGTGGTTCAGCTCACGCAGCGTGAGGTGGATGGGCGTTTTCGCCAGAGTGTGATGGGCGGTTTGTGGCTGGTCATCACGCCATTGGCCATGTTGCTGGTGTTGACGCTGGTGTTCCGCCATGTGATGGGGGTGCGTTGGCCGGGCCTGTCGCAGGAGGAGAGTCACCTGGCGTTTGCGCTGCGCCTGTATGCGGGCTTGGCGTTGTTCCAGTTTTTTGCCGACTGCGTGAACCGTTCGCCAGGGCTGGTGCTGGCGCAGCCGCAACTGGTCAAGAAGGTGGTGTTCCCGTTGGAGTTGCTGGCCTGGGTGAATGTGGGCAGCGCGTTGGTGGGGCTGCTGGTGTCGGGTGGCTTGCTGGTGGTGGGGGTGGCGTGGTTGCAGGGCGGCTTGCCGGCCTCGGTGCTGGCGCTGCCGCTGGTGTGGCTGCCCATGGTGCCGCTGATGCTGGGCCTGGGCTGGCTGCTGTCGGGCATGGGCACCTATGTGCGCGACGTGGGGCAGGTGCTGGGGCCGGTGTTGTCGGCCATGATGTTTTTGACGCCCATTTTCTTTCCGGTGGAGGCGCTGCCGGCCTCGGTCAGGGGCTGGATGGTGCTGAACCCGCTGGCAGAACCCATCACCCAGACGCGGCGCGTGTTGCTGGACGGGCAGTGGCCCGACTGGGCGGCCTGGGCCACCCACGCCGGCGTGTGTGTGCTGGTGGCTGTGCTGGGGGCGGCCTGGTTTGCGCGCGTGCGCAGGGGGTTTGCCGATGTCGTCTGACGCCGAGGTGTTGATACGCGCTGAGGGTCTGGGCAAGCGGTATGAGCTGTTTGACCGCCCTGCAGACCGCCTCAAGCAGCTGCTGTGGGGGCGTTGGCGCAACTATGGCCGCAGCTTTTGGGCGCTGCAGGATGTGAACTTTTCGGTGGCGCGGGGCGAGGTGGTGGGCCTGGTGGGGCGCAACGGGGCGGGCAAGTCCACCTTGCTGCAGCTCATTTGCGGCACCCTGACGCCCACGGTGGGCTCGCTCCAGGTGAATGGGCGCATCGCGGCGCTGCTGGAGTTGGGTGCGGGCTTCAACCCCGATTTTTCGGGCATAGAGAACGTGTACCTGAATGCGGCGCTGCTGGGACTGAGCCGCGCCGAGGTGGATGCCAAGCTGGACGACATCCTGGCCTTTGCCGACATTGGGGCGTTTGTCCACCAGCCGGTCAAAACCTATTCCAGCGGCATGTTTGTGCGCCTGGCGTTTGCCGTGGCCACCAGCCTGGAGCCGGAAATTCTGGTGATTGACGAGGCCTTGTCGGTGGGCGACGGTGCGTTTGCCCGCAAATCGTTTGACCGGGTGATGCAAATGCGTGACCGGGGCGCGGCGGTGCTGTTTTGCTCACATTCGATGTACCACATCCAGGCGCTGTGCAACCGGGCGCTGTGGCTGCAGGCGGGCCAGGTGCGTTTGTACGACCAGGCGGCCAAGGTCACGTCGGCCTACGAAACGGCCCTGGTGGCGGAAACGGTACGCCAGGGTGATTTCGATAATTTGGTAGCAAACAATTCAATTGATGTAAGCGCTAAAGCCCATTTTGATTCAAATTCCGGGTCGAATGGTGCTGTGGCTGCGGCAACCGGGCCCGTTGGCGCGCACGCCAGCGGCAGCGAGGAGACGGCGCGCATTGTGTCCATCGAGGCGTGGACCGATGACGGCCAGCGTGGGCGGGAGCTGGCGGTTCACTCGGGTCAGACCACGGTGAGTTTGAGGGTGCGCTTTGCCAGCAACCTGGCGTTGCCGCCGCCGTCCATGGCCTTTGGCGTGGCGCACCTGAGCGGTGTGACGGTGTCCAGTGGCATCAGCTGCCGCAGCGGGCATGTGTTCGAGCGCGACGCGACCGGCGCAGGCGTGGCCTGCCTGGACCTGCCGTGCCTGCCTGTGTTGCAGGGGGACTATTTCCTGACGGTGTTTCTGGCCTGCGAACGGGGCTTGCAGGTGTATGAGTTTGTGGAGCGAGCCGTCACGCTGCGCGTGAGCCAGGCGGGGCTGGAGCAGGGCCTGGTGGTGCTGCCCCAGCACTGGCACAACGGAGGTGCGCATGGCTGAGGGTGGGGAGGCTGCCCAGCCACTGGCCGACAAGCCCGGGCAGTGGCCGGTGTTGGCGTTGGGCGAGGCCGATTGGCCGGAGGTGCGTGCGCTGTTTGCCTTGGTGTTTGGTGCCACATTGTCGCCAGCGATGCAGGCGTGGAAGTATGCGGGCGGGCGGGGCGCATCCATGGGGGTGCGCGACGGCGAGGGGGCTTTGGTGGCGCATTACGGCGGTGGCTTTCGCCCCATGGCGGCGGCGGAACAGCGGTGCACTGCGGTTCAGATGCAGGACGTGATGGTGGCACCGGTGGCGCGCGACGTGTTGGCGCGTTTTGGGCCGTTCGGGCGCATGAGCCGCGCGTTCATTGCCCGGCATGTGGGGCCGCACATGGCGGCGCAGTTTGGTTTTGGTTTTCCCAGCGGCCGGCACATGCGGCTGGGGCAGCACTTGCGTTTGTACTGGCCGCTGGACAGCGTGTGGCAGTGGCACTGGGCGGCGTCGCTCGACCTGGCTGGCGCAGCCGCGGGGGAAGCCTGGCAGGTGCAGCCCCTGGATTGGGGCAGCCAGGCCGATGGCCTGGCCCTGGACGCCATGGCCGTGCAGGTACGGCTGGCCATGCCCGATGTGTTGATGCCGGTGCGCGATGCCGCCTGGTGGCGGCACCGCTTTGCCAACCACCCCGAGCACCGTTACGCCACCGTGTGGCTCAGTCGGCCAGGGCATGGGCGCGCGGCGGTGGCGGTGCTGAGGCGTGGCAGCCTGGGCGCAGCAGCCCCGGAAGCCACGTTGGCGGCGCCTGTGGGTGGCGCCTGGGAGCTGATGGACTGGCTCGCGCTGCCAGAGGCCGAGGCCCACCTGTTGCCTGCGCTGCACGGCTGGGCGGTGGCCCATGGTGCCGACGCGGTGCAGCTGTGGGCGAGTGCGCGTGCCGTGCAGGCTTGGCCAGGGGCGGTGCTGGAGGCGGGTGCGCAGGAGTTGGCCTGCACCATGGCGGTGACCCATGCGCATGTGCTGGGTCACCCGGTGGACCATTGGCGCGGCCGCGTGTGGGTCACGGGTGGCGACACCGATTTTCGTTGAGCGGGCGGTGCACTGACATGCAACAACTGACGTTTGTGTGCTGCGTGAACCGGCCGGAGGTGGCCAAACGGTGCTTGTTGGCCTCGCCCTGCCTGGCGCCTGGCCGGGGGCACCAGCTGGTGCTGGCCTCGGGCATGGGCAGTGCCGGCGAGGGGTTTGCCTGGGGGGCGAGGCTTGCCCGGCACCGCTGGGTGGTGTTGGTGCACCAGGATGTGTACCTGCCCGAGGGCTGGGATGTGGCTTTTGCCGCCTCGCTGGCGCAGGCGGCTGCGCGGTTTCCGATGCTGGCGGTGGCCGGTGTGTACGGTGTGCGGGCCGACGGGGTGCACGCGGGCCATGTGTTTGACCGCGACCGCTGGCTGGGCGAGTCGCCGGTGGCCGCCCAGGCGGTGCGCTCGCTGGATGAGTTGCTGTTGGCCGTGCGGGTGGACACAGGGGTGGCACCCGACCGTGGACTGGGTTGGCATTTGTACGGCACCGATGTGTGCTTGCGGGCCCAGTCGCTGGGGTGGGCGGCAGCGGTGATTGACGCCCCGTGTGAGCACCGCGCCAGCTTGGTGCGCGATGTGGGGGCGGCCAGTGTGGCGCAGCGGGAGGCCTTGTTGCCGGTGGTGGTGGCGTTCAATGCCAGCGCCAGGCGGTTGGCGGCCTTGTGGCCTCAGGCCATGCCCGTGGTGACGCCGGTGGCCACACTGACCACGGACTTTGAACTGACTTTGCCGTTGCTGGCGTCATGAGTTGGCGTGCCAAACCCCCGGTGGAACTGCCCGACCGGCGCGCTGCGTGGCGCTGGTGGTGGCAGTCGGTTGACCATATGGCCCTCCTGCCCATGCTGGCCCGTTTGCCTGAGCCGGTGGCGTATGCGGCATCGGCCTGGCGGGGGAGCTGGTCGTGCCGGTTGGGGCGGGACTGGGCGGAGTTGTCGGTGGGGCAGGTGTATGTGGCGGAACGCACGGCACAGGCCATGCGCCTGATGTTCCCCAAGGCGACGCCACAGCAGGTGGCGAACTGGGTGCGCGAGCGTTACCAGACGGTGGCTTTTGAGGAGTTGGAGGCCCGTTGGATTGCACGGGGTGCGTGGGCTGATGCCGCAGTGCACCGTTGGCAGCTGCCGGATGTGGCACGACCGCTGCAGACACTGGCGGGCAGGGGCTTGGTGGTGGTTCAGGCGCATTTCAACAACCCGCTGGTGGGGTGCATGGGTTTGGCCCGTGCGTCGGGCAAGCGGGTGTTGGTGACGATGTCGTCGATCACCGACCATCACCAGGTGCATCCAGCCGTATCGGCCCATTTCCGCGAGAAATACGCAGCGGCACTGCCCTGGCTGAACGGGGGGGGCTTTGTGGACACCGATCGCGCGGGGGGCTTGCGCCGTTTGTACCGCGGGCTGGCCGCTGGCGACTGGGTGGTGGTGATGGCGGATTTGCCTCCGGCCCCTGGGCAGGACGGCGTGTGTGTGCCTTGGTTGGGTGAGCGCCGGTGGCTGGCCGAGGGCGCTGTGCGCCTGGCCAGGCAAACGGGGTCTCCCCTGGCCAGCCTGGGTGTGTGGCGCGACGCACCCGGTGAATGGCGGTGGCACCTGGGCGACTTGCGCCACCTGGACGAGGGTGGCGATGGCGAGCGGGCCATTGCCGATGTTTACGCGGGCCTGGGCGAGGCCATCAGGCAGGCGCCTGGCCATTGGTGGGCGGCGCACCTGCTGCCCGAGATGCGGTGTGGTGATACTGACTTAGGGGTGGCCGAAACAGCGGCCACGGCAAGGACATGAGCATGGATGACGTGATGGCGGTGGATTTGGACGCTGTGGTGGTGTGTTCGACGGTGGGCGCCGATGCCGAAGACGCCCGCTTTGCGCTGCGGGAGTTGCAACGCAACTGGGCGCCACAGACGCGCGTGCTGGTGGGCATGACATGGCAGGCCGCGCTCGATTTGCTGCCCGACGATGTCCAAGGGAATGTGTTGGTGCTGGATAGCACCTGGTTGTCGCTGGAAAAGCGCTGCCTGGCGCGGTTGCAGTGGGGTTTGAGCCAGGGGGCGGATGTGGCGCTGGCGTGTGACTCGGGCAACCCCGCGCCCATGCCGCCGATGTCTTACGCCACGTTGCGCGGCATGGAGCGGTATGTGGATGGGCATGGGGTGCGGGCTGTACCGGCGGCGGTGAGCGACGGCTTCAGGCTTGGGCTGGGCCGGGTGGCAGGCTGGCGCAAGCACCTGGCGGGGGACGCCTCCGTGGTCAGGGTGGCTGGCGCCTGGGTGCATGACGCCAGCGGCTTTTTTGCGTCTGCCAGGGAGGAGGTGCTTCCCCTGGTGCCAAGGGGGCTGAGCAGTCTGTTGGATGTGGGCGGCGGAGAAGGCGGATTCCTGTCGGCGGTGAAGGCCCGCGAACCGCAAGCACGAACGCAACTGGTGGAGCTGACCGAGGCGGCCGCCTCTGTGGCCCGCGCCCGGGTGGGCGTGGATGCGGTGTGGGTGGGGGATTTTGCAGACTGGCGACCAGGGGAGCGCTACGACTGCATCAGTTTTCTGGATGTGTTGGAGCACATGCGGGACCCGGAGCGGGCGCTGGCCCATGCGCGTGGCTTGCTGGCCGAGGATGGCTGTGTGGTGATGTCGATTCCCAACGTGGGGCATTGGTCTGTGGTCGCCGATTTGCTGGAGGGGCGGTGGGATTGGGCGCCGGCTGGCATCCATTGTTTCACCCATGTGCGTTTTTTCACCCGCCAGACGGTGGAGGACATGCTGCACCGTGTGGGGCTGAAGGCGCAGGCATGGATGCCAACCAGGGTGGCGTGCCCGCCGCAGTGGCTGGCGCAGTGGCAGACGCAGGGGCAGACGCAGGGGCTGCGCGTGGACGCGGATGCGCTGGATGTGTACGCCTACGTGGTGCGTGCCGTGGCCAGGGAGCGCTGATGCACCGGGTGGCCTGCCTGTTGGTGAATTACCGGGGCGCCATGGAGGTGGTGGCGGCTGCGCGCTCCGCTATGGCGGATGCGCCGGACATGCCGGTGGTGGTGGTGGACAACAGCGAGAGTGCCCAGGAGGTGGCGACCTTGCGCCAGGCGTTGCCACCAGGCGTGCGGCTGCTGGAGGCACCCAGTAACCTGGGTTTCGGGGCCGCCTGTAACTGGGCTGCTTCCCAGGTGACGGCCGAGTTTTATTGGCTGGTGAATCCGGATGTTCGGGTGCGGCCTGGGTGTCTGGGTGAACTGCTGGGCGCGATGGACGCAGATGCCACGCTGGGGGCGGTGGCGCCGAGGCAGTTTCTGGACGAGGCGGGGGAGTGGATGTTTTCGCCCAGTTGGCTGCCCACGGCGCTGGGGACTTGGGCGCGGGAACGCGTGGAGCGCTGGGACCCAGCGCGCCGCGAGCGGGTGCGCCATGGGCGCGCTGTGCGTGCAGAGAATGTGCGCGCCTGGGGGCGTCCGGCCAAGGGGCTGGTGCCGCAGCGGGCGCTGTCTGGCGCGGCAGTGCTGGTCAGGCGGGCGTGTGCTCACCCGGTGTACGGGTTGTTTGACCCGGCATATTTCATGTACTTCGAGGATTCGGACATGTGCCTGCGTCTGCGTCGGACGGGTTGGCGCATGGCGTTGGTGCCTGCGGCTGAGGTGGTTCACCTGTGGCGCATGGGGGGGCACAAGCAGGGCCTGATGGCGCAGGCCGCCCCGGTTTACTACGCCAAAAACTTTCCGGCCAGTCCCTGGCTGGCTCGGGCCGAGCGCATGGCGGGTCTGCCGGTGCAGGGTCTGGTGGCGGAAGTGCACCGGTGGGATGCAGGGGTGGCTTGGGAGGTTCCCGTTGCCTGGCGGGGTGGATGGTCGCTGGAGTTGAGTCCCTTGCCGTTGTTTTTGCCGTGTGTGGGCAGATTGGGTGCGGGTGCGTCGATCGCGTGGCCGGCTGGGGTGGCCGATGCGGTGGAGGGCGCCACGTTGTGGGCCAGGCTGGGGCCCCTGGATGCCGGACTGGGCCAGCCGTACGTATTGGCACTGGGAGATTGAGCGGGCAAGCGCGAAGGATAATCACGCTTTCTAAATGATTGGGGTTGAAGGTGCTGATGTTGTATCACTGCAGGCGGGTGACTGCTTTCCTGGCGTGGACGCTGCTGCCCGCAGTTGTGCTTGCGCAGAATGCTGCGAACCCGCCGCTGCAGCCCGCTGCGCCTGTGGCGTTGCCCCCACCCACCGCGCTGCCCATGCCTGCGCTGAGCGGCCTGAACCAATCCAATCCGTTTGACCCCGCCAGAAAGCTGTGGCCGGAACGTGTGCCACCTGTTCCACCACCCCCGCCGCCAGCGCCTGTGACTGAAGAGGATTTGTCGGTGTACGGCGTGGTGATGGCGGGAGGGGTGCAAAAGGCGTTGCTGAAGCTGGGCAAGCGGTTTTCCTCCGTGCCCGTGGGGAGTTCCGGCCTGGCATCGGTCTCCGTCGGTGCGCAGCTGGGCGAGTTTGTGCTGGCGCAGGTGCAGGCGGACCAGGTGTTGCTGGAGGCACCAGGTGGTCGGCAATGGATCAGGTTTGGCCCGAAAGCAGACCGCCAGGGCGCACCCCCGCCTTTGAAGCTGGCGCAGCCGGGGGGAGGGAACTTCCCCGGCCAAGTTCCGGCAGGGGGGGCGGACGCAGTGGCTGGGGTGCCAGCAGCCCCACCGGGTTCTGGTGCGTCTGCGCCGCCTGTTCAGGCGTTGGCCGCCAGCCCCGGCGCCACGCCGGGTGCAGCCCCTGCTCCCGTGGCAATGGGGGGCTTGGGTGCGGCGTTGGCGGCAGCCTTGGCCAACCAGGCTGCCCAGCAGCCGCCATTGAACGTGCCAGCCGCAGCGCCGGGTGTGAACCCGTTTGAGGCTTTGCTGCAACAACAAAACAAAGGGCGCTGATGGCTCATGCGCGCGCCCCGGTGTGGGCGTGTGCGGGGCGGCATGTGCAACAACCGAATGAATTTCCAAGAAACCGATGTGATTCCGTACAGCACGAGTGTGGTGCCCTCCGCGCCCGATGTCTGGGTGTTTGCGCCACACCCCGACGATGAAGTGTTTGGCTGCGGTGGCAGCATTGCCCTGCATGTGCTGAGTGGGCACCGCGTTCAGGTGGTGTTGTTGACGGCCGGTGACCAGCAGCAGGCCAATGCCCTGAGCGACGGGCGGCTGCAGGAGAGCCAGGCGGCTGCTTTGGTGCTGGGCCACTCGCTCCAGTCCTGGGGTTTGCCTGACCGCGGACTGAGCTTCAACGAGTCGCTGGTGGGGAGAATGATGGCGTGCCTGGAGGCGACCCCCCACTGCGTTGTGTACGCGCCCTCGCTGTGGGAGGCGCACCCTGACCATCGGGTCTGTGCCATGGCTGCGATTGAGGCGGTGCGCCGCCTGGGCGGCGACAGGGTGTTGTGTCTGTACGAGGTGAGCGCACCCTTGCGGGCGAATTGTCTGGTGGACATCACTGCCGTTTGGGCCCAGAAGGCGAAGGCCATGGCCTGTTTCGTCAGCCAGGAAGGCGTGCTGCCGTATGCCGAGTTTGTGGGTTCGCTGAACCGCTACCGCGCACTCACGGTGTTGCAGAGTGGCCATGTGGAAGCGTTTGAGCGCCACGAGCCGAAGACATTGCGGCAATTGGCGATCGAGTCGCCGGCGGCAGGACAACGCCGGCAAGGGGTGGCCGTGGTGCCTGAGGATGTGCCGCTGGTCTCTGTGGTGGTGCGTACCCAGGGCCGGGCCACATTGCCGGAAGCGGTGGCATCGGTGCTCGGACAAACCTACCCCAGGTGTGAGTTGGTGCTGGTGAATGCGTCGGGGGTGCCTTCATTGGCCGCTGAGTTTCCCGATTGGGAGGGTGCCCGTTGGGTGGGGGGCGAATGCCCCTTGGGTCGGTCTGCGGCTGCCAACCTGGGTCTGTCTCACGCGCAGGGGGCTTGGATTGTGTTCTTGGACGACGATGACTGGCTGTATGCCGATCATGTGGACAAGCTGGTGTCTCGGTCCCGTCAGAGCAGGGATGCGGTGGCGTTCTACTCGGATGTGGAGTGCGTTGGCAGTGACGGAGCACCCACTGGGGTGGTGTTCGCACAGCCGTATGCCCCCCGTGAATTGATGTACGGCAATTTCCTGCCCATTCATTCGGTGCTGTTTTCCCGCAAGGTGTGGGAAGGGGGTGCCCGGTTTGACGAGGCTTTTGACCTGTATGAAGACTGGGACTTTTGGTTGCAGGTGGAGTCTGCAGGCCGTTTGGAGCGCGTGCCCGGCGTTTCTGCTGCGTATCGGGTGGGGGAGGGTGCTGGGGCTGGTGTGTCGGTGGATGCGGGCCGAGGTCGACAGGCCACTGAGGCGATTTTCTCGAAATGGGGCCGGTGTTTGGATGCGGCGTCGTTCTTTGAGTTGGTGAGCCGATCGCTTGACCGCAGGCAGTTGTTGCACCGTGTCAATGGGTTGCAGTCTGAGTTGACCCAGGTGCATGCGGACTTGCGTGCGGAGCAACTCAGCGGGCAGCAATCTCTGCGCGAGGCAGAGACCGCTCGGTTGGATGCCCACGCACTGAGAAAGGCACATGACGCAGCGTGCGTGGACCGGGACCAATGGCGAGCAGATTGGTTGCTGGTGCGTCAGGACCGGGAAGAGGCATTGGCCCAATCGGGCAGATGGCAGCGCAAGCTTGGGGAGGTCGAGGCTGAGTTGGGTGCCGTTTCCGCTCAGTGTGAGGCTTCTCGGGCGCAAAACGCTGCGCTGGAGGCAGAGCTGCAGTCGTTGCACGCGAGGCTTCATCAAGCTGAGTTGCGTGCTGAGCAGCATTTGGCTCGGTTCACCCAGGTGGTGGGCAGCCGATCCTGGCGGTTGACGCGTCCGGTGAGGATGGTGACGCGGTTTTTGCATGCCACCAAGCGTTTGGGCTGGTTCCGGGCAGCGGAGCGCGGCTTGGAGGTGGTGCGGGAGGAGGGGCTGGGCGGATTGGTTGAGCGCGAATCCGCTTCTGTCACAGAAGTTGTTGTGGCCCACGGTGAGCCGAAGAGGACATACACGGAGTGGGTCGCGGAGTTTGATCGCCTGGACGGTGCGGGATTGGCGTTGCTGGCGGAAGATGTGGCGGCGCTCAAAATCCGTCCCCTGATTTCGATTGTGATGCCGGTGTACAACACGCAGGAGCAGGATTTGGTCCAGGCGGTGGCGTCGGTACAAGCCCAGATTTATCAAAATTGGGAGCTGTGCATCTGCGACGACGCATCGACGGCACCGCATGTGTCGCGCATGCTGGCGGAGTTCAGCGCCGCTGATGCGCGCATCAAAGTGGTGCGCCACACCCGAAATCAGCACATTTCAGCGGCATCCAACACGGCCATCGGCATGGCATCCGGTGACTACGTGGCGTTTTTGGACCACGACGATGCGCTGGCGCCGCATGCCTTGCTGAGGGTGGTGGAGTGGTTGCAAGCCCATCCGGGTACCCGTTTGATGTATTCGGACGAAGACAAGTTGGCATTGGATGGCAGTCGGTTCGATCCTTATTTCAAGCCGGATTTCAACCTGGGGTTGCTGCGGTCACACAACTACATGTGCCATTTCGCGGTGTACGAGCGGGAGTTGCTGCGCACCCTGGATGGACTGCGTTTGGGTTACGAAGGCGCGCAGGACTATGACATGGTCTTGCGTGCGGTGGACGCGCTTCAGGTGTCCGAGATCGGCCATTTGCCGCATGTGCTGTACCACTGGCGGGTGACGGTGGGCTCCACGGCGGGTGGCCATCAAGAAAAGTCGTATGCATTCACCGCCGGTCAGCGGGCGTTGGAGGCGCATTTGAATCGGCGTGGGTTGGGTGGGCATGTCATTGAGGCGGCGGAAGCCCCGGGCATGTACCGGGTTTGCTGGCACCTGCCGGAGGATGCGCCGATGGTGTCCATCGTGATACCGACCCGCAATGGCGAAGCGTTGCTGCGCATGTGTCTGGACACTTTGCGTCAGACGACTTATCGCTCGTACGAAGTGATCGTGATTGACAACGGGAGTGATGACCCGGGGGCTTTGGGGTTGATGGCGGACAGGGAGCGGGCAGGGGAGATTCGCGTGTTGAGGGACGCCCGTCCATTCAATTTTTCTGCGCTGAACAACAAGGCTGTTCGTGAGATGGCCCGTGGTGAGTTTGTCGTTCTGATGAACAACGACATCGAGATCACCCAGCCAGATTGGTTGGGTGAAATGGTTGGTGTGGCGCTCGAAGGCAATGTGGGTTGCGTTGGCGCGCGCCTCTGGTACCCGGATGGTCGCTTGCAACACGGCGGCGTGATCATGGTGTGCGGGGTTGCCGGGCACGCCCACAAATACCTGCCCCGTGGTCGGCATGGCTACATGGGTCGGGCAGTCCTGGCGCAGGATTTCCTGGCGGTTACGGCCGCCTGCCTGCTGGTGCGGCGTTCCATATTTGATGCGGTGGGTGGATTGGATGAAACCCTGCAAGTGGCTTTCAATGATGTGGACTTTTGTCTGAAAGTGCACGCAGCGGGCTACCGCAATGTCTGGACGCCATTTGCCGAAATGGTGCACCACGAGTCCGTCTCCCGCGGACACGAAGACACGCCCGAGAAGCAGAAGCGGTTCTCTGGGGAGGTGGCTATTCTGCAAACGCGGTGGCCTGACTTGCTGGCCAATGACCCTTGTTACAGCCCCAATTTGACCAATCAGGCCGAAGACTTCTCTTTGGCATGGCCCCCGCGGAGGAAATTGCCTTGAGAACCACTGATGAACGACATGCACGGCTGAAGCGCCTGCTTCCCCTGTTGGCATGTCCTGCCTGTGGTGGAGGTCTGTTGTGGGAAGGTGATGAGCTGATCAGCCAAGGATGCGGATTGCGCTATCCGGTGCTGGGTGGCGTACCGGTGCTGTTGCCTGCGCAGATGGTTCAACAGGGGTTGGGGAGGGAGTTGGGTTTGGATGACAACGTGTCCATGCATCCATACAGCACCACTTCACAGGACATCATTGACAGCAATCAGGCTGGCTGGGTGTTGGACCTCGGAGCCGGAGGCAAACACATTGAGCACGCCAACGTGGTGCAAGTGGATGTGTTCCGGTTCCCCATGACCGATGTTGTGGGCTCCGCAGACAGTCTGCCATTCAAGGCGGGCGTGTTCGATGCGGTGGTCAGCCAGGCGGTGTTTGAGCATTTGCAATACCCGGAGGCCGCTGCCTCCGAAGTCTGGCGGGTCCTGAGGGTGGATGGCGTTGCCAAAGTGGACACGGCTTTTCTCCAGCCCGAACACGCCTATCCGCACCACTACTTCAATGCCACTGAAGCGGGACTGAAACATTGGTTTCGCGACTTTGACATTGAATGGAGCGGTGTGGAGGCTTACCAAACCCCCAAGTGGTCACTGGTATGGTTCTTATCGGTGTACTTGGCTTCGCTGCCAGATGAGCACCGTGAGGTGCTGGAGCCCGTTGGGTTGGGGCGGTGTGTGGAGGTGCTGAGCCGGTTGTCCAAGGGTAATTTGCTCCCTGAAGACCTGCCGGTGGTCACGGCGCTGGACGCATTGGCTCCTGAAAGTGTCAGAAAGTTGGCTGCGGGCGTGAGTGTGCGTGCACGCAAGTTACCGGGGCTGGAAGCAGTGAATCGGTCAACGGGCGCCTCCGGCCAAGGCGACCGACAGTTGGTGATGGCGCTGGAGCGCCGTCTGGAGCAACTGACGAACGAAAAGCTTCAGGGCGTGCACCATGCCGAATCGGTGCGACAAATGGGGGTGCTTGCTGCGGATCGTTCGCGGTTTTTGCTTCAGGCGCGTGGCCCCATGGGGCGTCTGCCGCTGTTGCTGGCGGTGTTCCGGTTGTTCGCCAGAGAGGCCAAGCATCGCCTGCCTGTCAGGGTGTGGGCAGCGATGCGGCGGGTATACCGTTCGGTATTCCAGTCGAGCAGGTCCGATGCCGCCGCGCCAGCCACGCGCAGAGCGGGAAGCTACGTGTCATTCTGGGCAATGCCCAAGCGCCCGGTGGAGTTGATCGACCTGTTCTTTTCCATGGTTCACCAAACGCATGGTGGTTGGGAGCTGTGTGTGGTGGTCGACGCTGACGCCAACGAGGGCATGGCCCGCCTGGCGGCTGAATTGGGCGCGCTCGATGACCGTGTGCGCGTGCTGGATGCGCTTCAGCGCCCTGGTGGCGAGCGCAACGGGATGCGTTGGGTTCAGATGGCGAACGACAGCGTTTTGGCGACAAATGCGGTTTTCGAACTGATCACTCTGTCTGGGCAGGTGTCCGATGAGCATGTCATCGCCTGCGATGTGGATCACTGGTACGCTGAGCAACGCCCTCCGATGCATTGTGTGGGGTGGTGGCCTGACATGGCTGTTCCGGCAGCGTTGTCAGCGGTATATTCACCGAGCCGAGGCGCAGGTGAAGCGGTGACGCTGCTCGCGTTTCCGCCGTCCGCTGACCCATCCGACTGGTCGCGGGCGCATCCTGTGGCATACATCCCAAAAGTCCTCTTCCGGGTCCAACCCTTTGCCGACGTGTGATGTGTGGCCGTCAGAGGGCCTGTGGTGATCGTGCAACAAATACCGGCGCCTGTGATCGGCATCACGCGATTACGGACCGTGTACCTTGAGCCGTCGTTTGTTTTTCTACTATGATGCGATCAACAGTGGTTCTCGGGCTGATCTGGCTCGCGTCACAAGCTCAAGGAAAATCAAGGCAACTTGGCTTGAAAGCTGTTTATATTTTTTCCAACCCGTAGGAGTAAAAGTGATGCTTAAAAAACGCGTGATCGCGGCGGTTGCCGCTGCGCTGATGGCTGGTTCCGCTAGCGCCGTTGATGTTAGCCGTGAGGGTACAGGTGACTTCCTGTTTGCACCGGCTTACTTCATCGGTGGTGGCATGACCACAGACCTGAAAGTGATCAACACCAGCCAGACGCAATCTGCAGTGGCCAAAGTGGTGTTCCGTCACCCCGTCACTTCTGCTGAGGTTCTTGACTTCTTGATTTACCTGTCTCCCAGCGACGTTTGGAACGGTACCGTTTCTTGCGCAGCTGCTGACGCCAATGGCACTTGCACCCGCTCTGTGGTGACCAGCGCCGATGACTCCATCCAGTTGGAAAACAGTGCCACTTTCGCTTCCGCAGCAGCCCCCGCTGTCATCGTGAGCGACAACGCCACTGCAGCCTCTACGGGTCGCGTTGCTCTGCCTAACCAAGGTTACGTCGAAGTGATCATGGGCAGCGCCTATGACGTCGCTCCCTTCCGTCCTGGTGTGTTGAAGTCCAACATCCTGGCTGCTCACACTGCTGCGCCTGCACTGGTTGGTGTCGCCGCTACTCCCAACGTGTTGACCGGTGTGGTCACTGCCAACGCTCCTGGCATTGGTGCTGCATCCCTCCCAATGGTTGCTCTGGCCGACTACGACAACTCCGTCAAGGTCGAAGTGGGCATCGTCTCTGGCTTGGATGTTGCCGGTCAGCGCACCCCAGTGCGTGATGTGGAAGAAGCACTGTGGACCAACAACCTGGCCATTCCTTACACCGTTGGTGCTGGCAAGCTGTCGTTGACAACCTTCACATTCCCCACAAAGTTGACCTACAACAATGTGACGGATGGCCAGTACCCCTTCACCGCAAAGACCTGCATCAGCGCGAACATTTACGACAATTCCGAAAACACGATTGTCGGCAGCGTGTTCAACATCTCCCCTCTGCCTGTTGCTCCCCAGACCTGTTTGGATGAGTTCCAGTGGATGGTGTTCGGTACCAACATCGCCACCGGCTCTTTCGCTGAAGGCTGGGCTCGTATCAGCTTTGTGAACCCCACAGCTGCCGCCGCTCAAGTGTCTGTCCCAGCTGACAGCACCAACGTTGGTCGCGCTGGCGTGCCAGCTCTGGTGACCTACATGGTCAAAGAGCCAAACAAGTTCACATGGGCTTACGCTGCTAGCACACGTTAATTGATTCGTCAATGATGTAAACAAAGGCAGCTACGGCTGCCTTTGTCTTTTGGATGGTTTTTTTGGAGGCGTCATGATGTTTGGTTTAAAGCGTTTCGTTCGCGGCGCATGTGTGCTACTGTCGCTGTTGGCCACATCTGCGTACGCTCAGTTTATTTCACTTCATCAATTTCCTATTACGTATGTGAAGTCCAGTGGCTTGGATGCGCAAGGAAATTTATTTACTGTTAATTCGGACCCGTTGTTGGGGTTCAAGAATCAATTTGCCCCCACGGGTGTTTCGGGTTGCGTACTCGGATACCCTGAATACAGAAGTCAGTGTCAATCCGTCACAGGCGGTTTGGGATTTAATTTTTCTGGATATTCTCAATTTCGGGAATTCAAGGCTTACATTCCAGCAGGGACGACATTTTTTTCTCTGACGGGTAATTTGCCTCAAAATACCTCCTATGCGGTGGCCGTTCGCTTGGGTGCCACTCCGGCACGCGTTGCGGCGCCAACTGCTGCCGAATATGAGACCCTTCGGAGCAGCCAGAACACCAGCACGGCTTTTTCCCGGTTGCAGGCTGGTGAAGAGTTGGTCATGGTGCACAACTATGGGGGCAACATCAGTTTGTCTGGCGAGGCGCGTTTGACGGGTGCACCGTTGACGGAGGGGCGTTGGATTTATTTTCGGGTGTTGACGGGTGAGTCCATCTATTTGCTGGGTGGAATTTATGAGATCAACCGTGATGCATATGCCACCGGTTACGCAAATACTGTTTTTGGTGCCGATGGTGACCCCACTGGCGGAACCTGCACCAATTGCAACACCGGCACCACCCCACCCGGCGGTGGAACCACGACTCCCCCAGCATCTGGATTGACCGGTGTATCGTTGTCTGCTTCCAGTTTGAGCGTTGGTGCCTCTGCGACTTCGGTGACTGTTTCGCCGGTGCCTGCTACTGCAACATTGCCCAGTTGTACCGTCAGCAACTCGACCTTGCTTCAGCAGGATACGTTGATCTCTGCGTTGAACCCCAATGCACCGGTTTGGCGTTTGAATGCCACTGCCGGGGCAGCGTTGACCTCGCCAACCACGGTTGTATTCACATGCGGTTCGTACACTGCAAACTTGGTGGTCAATCCAGCGGGGTTTGCATCGTCACTGACCACGCAGGTGGAAACGGATGCCAACGGTTTGGTCAGTTTGCGTGTGAATTTGACCCGTGGTCAAGCTGAGTTCGTTGCGGGTGGCCCAGTCGAGTATTGGGTTGCAGGATTGATTCCTGTGAACGCCATGTTCTTCACGACAGACCAGTGGTTCTTCTTGGCCAGCAATGCCTCCAATGCCTTGGGATGGACCCAGCTGACTTTGCCAAATCCGTCATCCGTCGTCTTCAAGCGTGTTGCTGCGCCTTCCAGTGCTTCGGAGACGCTCTTGATTCCCCTCGGCTTCTCTAAGGCAGATGCCGCACCTTTCCGAATTCAGATCCATTTTGGATACCGCTCGGGAACTGGTAACTTCAACAACAAGGGCATCATTTGGGATTCAACCGCCAGTAATTGAGGGGCTTACCTCACTGCATTCCGATACCTCTTCCGCGAGGTATCGGCTTCTGCTACCGACCACGGCACAGGAATGTTGCCGTGTTTTTTGGACTCTTAAAATTCATATAGGATCTTTGGTGTATCAAACCTTCCAGTTGAAGCTGAGCACCTCACAGGAGAGCTTTGAGCGCTTGCGACAGCTGCAGGTGACCTTTGCATGTGTATGCAATGCGATCGCGCCCGTCGTGAGCGAGCAACGTTGCTGGAATCGCGTGGCTTTGCATCATTTGGTTTACCGGCGGATGCGCGATGAGTTTCCTGAATTGGGCTCTCAAATGGTGTGTAACGCCATTTATGCAGTTTGCAAGGTGGCAAGGGTGGTGTACCAGCATGCAAAAAGCCCATTTCACTCTAGAGAAATGGATAAGTTGCCTCAGATCAAATTCATGGACAGCAGTCCAGTATTCTTTGATTGGCATACATTGAGCCTGAGTGAGAGTCGATTGTCTATTTTCACATTAAATGGGCGTATAAAAATTCCAGTGTCGCTGTCCTCTGAGCAACTGGTTGGCATGCGACAGCGGAAATTGATGGATATCAGTATGCAATTGCTTTCAGAGAATTCTGTGTCGCTGACTTTTAAGTTCAGGATGGATGAATCGATGGGCGAAAATTCTTCGGAAAACGACACGTCGTGGCCTGTTTATCACGACAATTCATACGCATTGCTTCCAACGGTGTGTTCTGAACTAAAAACCAATGAGTCAACCACAAATGCAAAATAGTCAGACGCAGGACCCGTTGAGGGCAGCAGTGGAGCAAATCAGACCGTGGTTGCGACGCGCTTTTTTGTACGGGTTGGTGGCAAGTTTGTTGGTGCTGGCGCCGACGGCATACATGTTTGAGGTTTACGAGCGGGTGGTGAACAGTCGCAGCCTGACGACATTGTTGATGCTGACGCTATTTGTGTTGTTTGCGCTCATGGTGATGGAGGCCCTGGAGTGGGCGCGCTCCGAAACGCTGAGAGATGCCGGTGACGAATTGGACAAACATCTGATGCCTGAGGTATATCGGGCGGTATTCAGCATGAATTTGGCTAGGCCTGGATCCGCAACAACCCAACCCATACAGGACCTCAGGACGATACGTGATTTTCTGCCCAGTCCTGCACTGGCGGCTTTGCCGGAAATTCCTGCCGCATGCGTATTTTTGGTGTTAATTTTCTTGTTGTCGCCGGTCTTGGGCGTGGTGGCGATGATGGGTGCTGCGCTGCAGGTTGGTCTCGCGTGGAGCAATGAGCGAAGGACACAGACGGCACTGGCACAAGCCAACAGGTTGGCGATTGTGGGCCAGCAGCAGGCCGATGCCATGCTGCGGCACGCTGAAGTGGTCCGGGCGATGGGCATGCGACCCGCCTTGCATCAAAGGTGGTCGGCGCTGCAGGACCAGATGTTGGTCCAACAGGCCGTTGCCTCAGACCGCGCGGGGTTGTTCCAGTCGCTCACCAAGGTGGTTCAAACCACTTTGTCTTCGGCCTTGCTTGGAGTGGCTGCCTGGTTGGTGCTGGGCAACGCATTGTGGGGTGGGCCAGGCATGCTGATTGTGGGCTCTGTGCTGGGTGGGCGGATCCTCGCTCCACTGGCACAAGCCATATCCCAGTGGCGCAACGTGGTCAATGTGCGCGAGGCGTGGAAGCGGCTGTCACACATTTTGCAAAGCTTGCCCCCCAATGTGAGGCACATGCCGTTGCCAGAGCCGCGTGGATTTCTGGTGGTGGAGCCCATTGTGGCTGGCGCGCCTGGATCTGCGGGTCAAATCCTCAGGGGCATCCAGTTTGCATTGGAGCCCGGTATGGCCTTGGCGGTGGTTGGCCCATCGGCCAGTGGCAAAACGACGCTTGCGCGCTTGTTGGTGGGGGTTTGGCCGGCACTGGCGGGCAAAGTGCGGCTCGATGGTGCCGATGTGTTCGCCTGGAACAAACAGGAATTGGGGCCGCACATTGGCTATTTGCCCCAGGACATTGAACTGCTGGATGGCACCATCGCTGAAAACATTGCACGCTTTGGTTCGGTCAGCCGTGCAGCAGTGGAGGAGACAGCCAAGTTGGTGGGGGTCCACGACTGGATCATGACGCTTCCCCACGGCTATGACACGAAGTTGGGTCTTGAGGGCGCCAGGCTGTCTGGTGGGCAGCGACAGCGGGTGGGACTGGCACGTGCCTTGTATGGCAACCCTGCGTTTGTGGTGTTGGATGAGCCGAACTCCAGTCTGGATGACGCGGGAGAGGCTGCATTGTTGAACGCGGTGACCAACCTTCGGGCCATTGGGACCACATTCGTGCTGATCACTCACCGGACCAGCGTACTGCAAGTGTGTTCGCACATGTTGGTGTTGAGGGACGGTGCGCAGCAGGCGTTTGGGCCGAGGGATGAGGTGCTGGTGGCATTGAACAAGGCGGCCAACACTGGCGCTGGCAGGGGAGTGAAGCATGGTTGATTTGACCAAGTCAGATGGGGTCGTGGTGGTCAAGTCACTGCCTGAGAGCGATGCGGGTGATGCCCCCCCAACGAAGGGAATGAAGCACTGGTTGATGCAATTTCGGCGAGAGCTGTGGGTGGTTGGCGTTTTCAGCATGGTGGCAAACCTGATGATGCTTGCGCCAACCCTGTACATGTTGCAGGTGTTTGACAGGGTGTTGTCCAGCCGCAGCGAGCTGACCTTGATCGTGTTGTCCCTGATCACGCTATTTTTCTTCTTTGTGATGGGATTTGCTGAGTGGTCGCGAAGCAGGGTGTTGGTCAGGGTCGGTGTGCGCATGAATGAATTGCTGTCGCCTCGGGTTTTCAGGGCCAGTTTTGATGCGCACCTCAAACGCCCGGAGTTGCAACCGGCAAAACCACTCACTGACGTCACCGAGTTGCGCCAATTCCTGACGGGCACTGGCGTGATTGCGTTTTTCGACACGCCTTGGACGCCCATCTACATTGCCGTCTTGTTCATGCTTCACCCGCTGCTTGGGTGGATGGCCATCGGTTTCGCATTGCTGCAGGCAGGGGTTGCCTATTGGAGCCATCGCAGTTCTGTGGAATCGTCCAAGCTGCTGGCAATGCGCCAATCCCAGTCGCTTGCCCAGGTCCAAGCCAAATTGCGTACTTCAGAGGCTGTGCAGGCCATGGGCATGTTGGAGTCGCTGCGACAGCGGTGGCAGACGTATCAGAACGCTTACCTGCGCCAACATGCCATTACCCATGGTGACCAGCATCGGGTGACCGCCATCAGCAAATGGCTGCGTTACGCCCAACAGTCGCTGGCCTTGGGCATGGGGGGACTGTTGGTGATACAGGGTGAGCTGTCGGCGGGTGCCATGATTGCCGCCAACGTGTTGACCACCCGCGCTTTGGCGCCCATTGATCAGCTGGTGGGCAGTTGGCGGGGTTTTCTCGGTGCCAAGCAGGCATATGACCGCTTGGACGCCCTGCTCGACGAATTTGATGGGGATGCACCTGCGCTGCAGAAAGTCCTGCCCAGTGGTGAAGTTCGCATTGACGGTGTCCGCGCGGGCGCACCGGGCTCCGATGTCCCCATCTTGAAAGGCGTGACTCTGGGGTTCAAGCCATCTTCCGTCACCGTCGTGTTGGGGCCTTCCGGTAGTGGGAAATCCACTTTGGCGCGTGTGATTCTGGGGGTATGGCCCACACAATCGGGCCGTGTGTGGTGGGGTGAGAGGCCGATGGATGCGTGGACGCCGGAGGAACGGGGTGCCGCAGTGGGCTACCTCCCGCAGGACGTCGAACTGTTTGACGGCACGATCGCAGAAAACATTGCCCGCTTGGCTGAAGTCAAGTCAGAGTTGGTCATCGAAGCCGCCAAGCTGGCGGGGCTGCATGACGCCATTCTCCGATTTCCAAAGGGCTATGACACACCCATTGGCGCCGTCGGAGGCCTGTTGTCCGGGGGGCAGCGCCAACGTTTGGGGCTGGCTCGGGCGGTTTACGGGCGCCCTTCACTGGTGGTGTTGGATGAACCCAATGCCAATTTGGACGACGTGGGCGAAGCCGCCCTTCAGCAGGCCATTGTTCTGCTCAAAGCGGGTGGAGCGGCGGTGGTGGTCATCAGCCACCGCACCGGCGTATTGCAAGTGGCCGATCAGTTGGTGGTGCTCAAAGAAGGCGCGGTGGTCAGCAGTGGCCCCCGCGATGAGGTGTGGCGAGCCATGCATCCCGCGGCCACGTCAGCCACTGCCGCCGTTGTCCCAGCGGTCACCACGTCGCCAGCATGATGGACTCCCAACTGGCAGTTCCGCCCAGGCCAAAGCCACGTCCCCGTTATCCATCGTTTCAGAATTGAAAGCCTCTCCGTATGAAGAACGTTCCAATGAACACACCGGTCGGTGACTCAGATCCATCGCCCGACTTGGCCACGGCGCCACCATCGAACACCCGCGATGCCGCCCGCTTGGGGCTGTGGGTGCTCGGTTTGGGCTTTGGTGGTTTCCTGCTGTGGGCCAGCTTGGCACCGCTGGACGAGGGCGTGCCAACGCATGGCATGGTGACTCTTGATACCAAGCGCAAAGCAGTGCAACACCTTTCAGGCGGCATTGTGAAAGCCGTCCTGGTGGGGGAGGGCGAGATGGTGACAGAGGGCCAGCCACTGCTGGAACTGGATGCCAATGTGGCCAATGCCAACCATGAGGCTGTCCGTCAGCGCTACTTGGGGTTGCGGGCCATGCAAGGGCGGTTGTTGGCAGAGCAGACAGGGGCAAAGTCGGTTTCATTTCATCCCGACCTGATCGCTGCCAAAGGCGATGCACTGATTGCCCGTCAAATGAACACCCAACTGGATCTGCTTCAGGCCCGTCGGTCTGGTTTGGCCGCAGAATTGGGGGCGGTTGATGGCAGTATCCAAGGGCAGCGGGTGATGATTCAGACCTACACGTCCATGTTGCAAAGCCGGACCAATCAATTGCGGTTGGTGCAACAAGAGCTGGACCAGACACGTCCGCTGGTGGAGGACGGGTATGTTCCTCGCAACCGTTTGTTGGAACTGGAGCGCATGGTGTCAGAAAGTCAGACGGGGATTTTTGACCTGACGGGGCAGGTGTCGCGTGCCCGCCAGGCCATTGCCGAGTTGGAGCAACGCAAACTCGCGCGCCAACAGGACTACCGCAAAGAGGTGGAGAGCCAGTTGGCCGATGTCACCCGGGAAGTGGAGTCAGACGTGCAAAAGTTGGTGGCTGTTAAGGCGGATTTGGAGCGTACGCAGATCCGTTCGCCAGCCACAGGGCAGGTGGTGGGTTTGGCCGTTCAGTCGGTGGGGGCTGTGGTTCAGCCAGGTCAAAAGCTGATGGATGTGGTGCCCAACGATGAGCCCCTCCTGCTGGAGACCCGGGTGGAGCCGCATTTGATCGACAGGTTGAAGCCCGGCTTGATTGCCGACGTGCGGTTCACCGCCTTTGCCCATTCGCCGCAGTTGGTGGTCGACGGCGAAGTGGTCTCCATCTCGCATGACCTGTTGGTGGACCAGCACACGGGTGTCGGCTACTACTTGGCCCGGGTGCGCATCACCGAACACGGCATGGCCAAACTCGGTCAGCGACGGTTGCAGCCCGGGATGCCGGCAGAGGTCATCGTCAAGACCGGGGAGAGGTCAATGTTGAAGTATTTGCTCAGCCCGCTGACCAAGCGCTTGGCCGCTTCGCTGAAAGAGGAATAAGCCACCATGAGCAAGACTCCCTTTCCAGCGTTTTGGGGTAAGGCGCGTTTGTCACACCGTGCGGTTCAGGCGATTGTCTTTGCCTGTGCGCCCATGTCGGCCATGGCACAAGGCGTTGAAGCGATGCCCATTTCCTTGGCTACAGCGGCCACCGCTTCTGAGAATGTGCTGACCGGAGTCATGGGGTTGCGCGAAGCCTTTGATGCGGCACGACTCAAGGACGCGAGTTTGCGGGCCACTCGGGCGCAGACGGATGGTGTGAAGGAGCGCCTGGAACAGGCCAAGGCCCAGCTGAGGCCAAATGTGTCATTCAGCGCCACCCGATACGACAACGACTTGTCCCGCACACAGCCTGGTTTCACGGGGCAACTCAGCACCACGCAAGACCGGTACTTCAGCTACAGCCAGACTTTGCAGCTTCGTCAGCCACTGTACCGCCCCGCGCTGCCCCTGGCGGTGGAGCAAGCGCGTGCGCAGATTGGTGATGCCGAGGCGGTGTTTGACAGGGAGGTGCAAAACTTGGGCGTGCGTGTGGTGGAGTCCTATCTGCAAGTGTTGCTGGCCCAGGAGCGAGAGGCTTTGCTGGCGGCACAGCTCAAACTCACCCAGGCCCAATTGGATGCGGCACGCAAGCGATTTGAAGGCGGGCAGGGCATACGTACCGACATTGATGAAGCACAGGCACGGTTGGACTTGACCCAGGCACAGCAGCTGGAGGCCAGTCAGTCGCGGCAGACGGCGTTGCTTCAACTTCAAGTCATGGTGCAGCAGCCGGTGCAGCGGGTCTGGCCGTTGGCCACTGCAGCGTTGAATCCGGATGCCTATGACGTCCAAACGCTTGCAGCGTGGATGGACAAGGCCGAGAAAACCAGCCCCGAGATCAAAGCATTGCAAGCCAGGGTGGAGGCGGCCCGGCTGGAAGTGCAGCGGGCGCAGGCCAGTCACAAACCCACATTGGACGCTGTGGTTCAGGTGTCCCGCAGTGGCAGCGAGAACGTCACCTCACCGCAAAGCAGCTACACCAATCGGCAGGTCGGTTTGCAGTTCAATCTGCCGCTTTACGCGGGGGGGGCGGTGCAGTCTGCCGTGCGCCAGGCGCTGGCCGAACAAGTCAGGTTGGAGGAGACACTGGATGCCGTGCGCAGAGACCTCAGCGTGCGTGTTCAAAAGGAGTGGCGGGGTGTGACGGAAGGTGCTTTGCGCATGCGGGCGCAGCAGCGCGTGGTCGCCTCGTCGGACCAAGTGGTGACCTCTGTGCGCCGGTCTTACGAAGGCGGTGTCCGCACTGTGCTGGACGTGTTGAATGCCGAGCAGCAGGCCCAGCTTGCCCGCCGTGATTTGGCCGAGGTGCAGCTGGGTTATGTTGCCTCACGCCTGCGTTTGCTGGGTCTGGTGGGTGAGCTGAGTGCAGACAATTGGCAGTTGGCAGACCGCTGGTTTCAGCCACCCATCGCCCACGCCGTGAATTGAGCACGCGAAAGTCTCTCCGTGTTATTGCTGACGTTTGCTGCTTTTTTGTTGAGTTGGTTGCTGTGCCTCGGGCTGATTCGGTATGCACTGGAGCATGGAAAGCGCTACGGCGAATCGGTGCCCCAGCGCTTCCATCTGGGTGCCGTACCGCGGGTTGGCGGGTTGGGTGTCGCCGTCGGATGGACTGCGTCGCTGGGGCTGCTGGGCATAGGTACGGGTTTCGCCAGTGCGGCCGGAATGCCTTTGACCGGGCAAGAGTTGGCGTCTTGGCTGCTGGTCTTGTTGCCCTCCGTGGCAGCAGGGGTGTGGGAGGATTTCACCCAACGACTGACGCCCAAGGTCAGGTTGCTGTTGACCTCTGTGTCGGCTGTTGCTGCCGTGGGCGTGCTGGGCCTGAGTGTGACCCGATT
The DNA here is from genome assembly GCA_013823635.1 of Polaromonas sp. GTDB lineage: Bacteria > Pseudomonadota > Gammaproteobacteria > Burkholderiales > Burkholderiaceae_C > UBA2334. Next base: position 80,328 of record PNML01000002.1, read on the forward strand.
GGGTTACACCTCGCTGGATGCCTACTGGAGCACATGGCCTTTTTGGGGCATGGCGCTGGCGTTTGTGGCGGTCGCCGGGTTGCCTCATGCATTCAACATCATTGACGGGTACAACGGACTGGCCGGGACGGTCGCCGTCGTCACCTGTTTGGCCATTGCCCACGTGGCCTTGCAGTTGGGTGACCGACCCCTGGCCTTGTTGGTGTTGGCATTGGCAGGTGCAAGCGTCGGTTTTTTGCTGTGGAATTACCCGCGTGGGCTGATTTTTGCCGGCGACGGTGGTGCGTACTTGTGGGGCGGCGTGATTGCCATTGCTTGCATCACGCTGGTGCAGCGGCACGAAGAGGTCTCGCCTTGGTTCCCCATGTT
>PNML01000003.1 GCA_013823635.1 Polaromonas sp.
TTGACTGAGCTGACCGACGCGCAAGCCGCCTACATCGGCGTGAGCAAGTCTGGCCCCTACAAGCCCGACACCTACCGCTACTGAGCGCGGGCCATGCGCATTGATCAGTTGCTGGTGCAGCGCGGCCAGGCCGCCAGCCGCTCCCAGGCGCAGCGCCTGGTGGCGGGGGGCGTGCGTTGGCGCTTGCCCCAGCCGGTTGGCAACGCCTGGCGGACCGTGCGCAAAAGCGGTGATGAGGTGCCGGAGACGGCCGAGCTGCAACTCAATGACGACAGCGAAAGCCGTTACGTCTCGCGCGGTGGCCTGAAGCTGGAGGGCGCCTTGGCGGCCACCGGTGTCACCGCCCAGGGCAAATGGTGCCTGGACGTGGGGCAAAGCACCGGTGGCTTCACCGACTGCCTGCTGCAAGCGGGTGCCACCCATGTGGTGGGGGTGGACGTGGGTCACGGCCAGCTGCACCCCAGGCTGCGCGCTGACGCGCGGGTGACCTGCCTGGAAAAGGTCAATGCGCGCGACACAGAATTATTTGATTTGATAGCTAACTATCCAATCAATAAAAGCTCTGGAAGGCAAAAAAATACTGAATTTGACCTGCTGGTCGGCGATGTGTCCTTCATCAGCCTCACCTTGGTGTTGCCCGCATTGGCACCGTTGCTGGCCCCCGATGGAGATCTGCTGTTTCTGGTGAAGCCGCAGTTTGAACTGCAGCCGCAGGACATCGGCAAAGGGGGCCTGGTGCGCGACCCGGCGGCGTACGCCCGGGTGGAGCAACGGCTGCGCCTGGCCTGTGCCGATCTGGGGTGGGTGGTTCAGGCTTGGCTGGACAGCCCCATCGCCGGTGGCGACGGCAACCGAGAATTTTTCATTCACGCCCGGCCAGGCCGGGGGTGACAACCCGTTTTTAACCAGAGGTGCGGTCCATGACCCAAGCCCCAAGCTTGCCCATCAGTTTCGAATTTTTTCCGCCCAAAACCCCCGAAGGGGCGGACAAATTGCGCGCCGTGCGCCAGGCGCTGTACGCCAAGCAGCCGGAATTCTGCTCGGTCACCTTCGGCGCGGGTGGTTCCACCCAGGAGGGCACCTTTGCCACCGTGGGTGAAATACTGGCCGAGGGGGTGAGCGCTGCCAGCCATTTCTCCTGCATCGGGGCGACCAAGGCCCGCGTGCGCGAACAGCTGGCCACCTTGCAAGCCATGGGGGTGCGCCGCCTGGTGGCACTGCGGGGTGATTTGCCCAGCGGCTACGGTGCGGGCGGTGAGTTCACCTACGCCAGTGATCTGGTGGCGTTCATTCGAGCCGAAACCGGTGACCATTTCCACATCGAGGTGGCGGCCTACCCCGAGATCCACCCCCAGGCCCGCAGCGCCGAGGCCGACCTGAAGGCCTACGTCACCAAGGTCAAGGCCGGGGCACACAGCGCCATCACCCAGTATTTCTACAACAGCGACGCCTACTTCCGTTTTGTGGAAGACGCCCAGAAGCTGGGGGCCGACGTGCCCGTGGTGCCCGGCATCATGCCCATCACCAACTCCAGCCAGTTGCTGCGTTTTTCCGACGCCTGCGGCACCGAAATCCCCCGCTGGATACGCCTGCGCCTGCAAGGCTACGGTGACGACAGCGCGTCCATCAAGGCCTTTGGCCTGGAGGTGGTGACCGACCTGTGCGAGCAGCTGCGCGCCGGTGGCGCACCCGGCCTGCACTTTTACAGCATGAACCAGAGCGTGCCCACACTGGCCGTGCTGGCGCAACTGGGCTGGTGATGCCGGTGAGCTCGCTGCCGTGCCCTGGCCGGCCTGACTGAGCATGGCCCGCCTGACCAGCGCAACGGGGTGGCATGTCTGGTGTGGCGTGGCTTGGGCGATGGCGTTGCTGTGGACATGGCCGTCGGTCCAGGCTGCCGAGGGGTTGCTGCTGGACACCGATCTGTATGTCCCCGCAGCCTCCGTTGGGCAGCGTCTGCGGCCACCGGTGTCGGAATGGCCCGCCCTTGGTGTGCCCGACACCGGCCAACGGGTGCCCGAGCCCACACCCGAGCCCGCCTGGCTGTCGGGCATGGCCTCCATCTACAGCCAGCGCTTCCACGGGCGGCCCACCGCCAGCGGTGAGCCCTACCTCAGTGACGGCTGGACAGCGGCGCACCGCGACCTCCCTCTGGGCACGCTGCTGAGTGTGCGCAACCCCGCCAACGGCACCGAGGTGGTGGTGCGCGTGAACGACCGCGGATCCTTCCACGCCAACCGCCTGGTGGACCTGAGCATGGCCGCTGCCCAGCACCTGGGGTTGCTCAGGCAAGGGGTGGCGGTGGTGGTGATTCGCCCGCTGTCCGCCGACCAGGCCGATCGCCGGGCGCTGGGGCCGCAGCCAGCCGGCGTCCAGCTGGTAGCGGCAGGTGCCTTGGCCGATCCGCCGGATGCGCCGCAGGCCGGGGCTGGCCCGGGCAGGGCGTCCACCAAGGGTCGCCAGCGGGCTGTGCCCCGACACCGTGCCACCTCGCCCAAACAGGCCCGCCCCTCACCGCGCGCCAACCGAGCGGCCAAGCGTTGACCCGGTGCCGCGCCGCGACAGGGCGAACGGCTTGTCCACACGGATGCGGGTTATCCCTGCCATCTGGGGTCAAACCTGTGAATAACTCCGGGACAGTGCGTGGAGCGACCGCCACAGTCCGCGCCAGGCCTGGGGCGCCCCTGCGGTGCCCAAAAAACAGGCAGCGGAAGGGCTGGCTACACTGACCGGTTGCCGATGCGCTGCACCGCAGATCCTTCAACCTCAGGAGACACACCATGAAACTCGAGACCGTTGCCGTCCACGGCGGCTACACGCCCGACCCCACCACCAAATCCGCCGCCGTGCCGCTGTACCAGACGGTGGCCTATGCCTTCGACAACGCCCAGCACGGTGCCGACCTGTTCGACCTGAAGGTGGCGGGCAACATCTACAGCCGCATCATGAACCCCACCAATGACGTGCTGGAAAAGCGCGTGGCTGAGCTGGAGGGTGGCATTGCGGCGCTGGCCATGGCCTCGGGCATGGCGGCCATCACCGCCGCCATCCAGACCATTGCCGAAACGGGCGACAACATCGTGTCGGCCAGCACGCTGTACGGCGGCACCTACAACCTGTTTGCCCATACCTTCCCGCAGCAGGGCATTGAGGTGCGCTTTGCCGACCCGCGCGACCCCGCCAGCTTTGCCGCGCTGATGGACGAGCGCACCAAAGCCGTGTTTTGCGAATCGGTGGGTAACCCCCTGGGCAATGTGACCGACATCGCCGCGCTGGCCGCCGTGGCCCATGCGCACGGCGTGCCGCTGATCGTGGACAACACCGTGCCCAGCCCCTACCTCTGCCGCCCCATCGAGCACGGTGCCGACATCGTGGTGCATGCGCTGACCAAGTACATGAACGGCCACGGCAACAGCATCGGCGGCATCATTGTCGACAGCGGCAAGTTCCCGTGGGCCGAGCACAAGGCCCGCTTCAAGCGCCTGAACGAACCCGACGTGAGCTACCACGGCGTGGTGTACACCGAGGCCCTGGGGGCTGCTGCCTACATCGGCCGCGCCCGTGTGGTGCCGCTGCGCAACATGGGCGCGGCCCTGTCGCCCTTCAATGCCTGGCTGACGCTGCAGGGCATCGAAACCCTGCCGCTGCGCATGGACCGCATCTGTGACAACACGCTGGCGCTGGCGAAGCGGCTGCAAGCCCACGACAAGGTGGAGTGGGTGCGCTACGCCGGTTTGCCCGACCACCCCGACCACGCCGTGGCCCAGCGCCAGATGGGTGGCCGTGCCTCGGGCATCCTGTCCTTCGGCCTCAAAACGGCTGACGCCGATCCCCGCGCCGCCGGTGCCCGCTTCCTGGATGCGCTCAAGCTGTTCACCCGCCTGGTGAACATCGGTGACGCCAAATCGCTGGCCACCCACCCCGCGTCCACCACCCACCGCCAGCTCAACCCCACCGAGCTGGCCAAGGCCGGTGTGAGCGAGAACATGGTGCGCCTGTCCGTGGGCATCGAGCACATCGACGACCTGATGGCCGACCTGGAGCAGGCGCTGGCGGCGGTCTGACCCCCTCCCGCCGGGCGAGCCGGGGCGCTGGCCCCAGCCACCGCCGCGCAGCGGGCTTGCAGCCTGCGTGACAGTGTTGTTCTTCAAGGGCGGTCACCATCCGCCCTTGTTCGTTGTTGGAGCCTGTTCATATGCCTTCGTTGTTTGATCCCCTGCGCGTTGGTGCGTGGCACCTGAAAAACCGCATCGCCATGGCCCCGCTCACGCGCAACCGTGCGCCGGGTGCCGTGCCGCAGGCCATCACCGCCACCTATTACGCGCAGCGCGCCAGCGCGGGCCTGCTCATCACCGAGGCCACGGCCATCAGCCACCAGGCCCAGGGTTATGCGGACGTGCCCGGTCTGTACGCGCCCGAGCAGGTGGCCGCCTGGCGCACCGTGACCGACGCGGTGCATGCCGCGGGCGGCTGCATCGTCACCCAGCTGTGGCATGTGGGCCGGGTGTCTCACACCTCGTTGCAGCCGGGTGAGGGTGCGCCGGTGGCCCCGTCGGCCATTGCCGCCAAAACCAAAACCGTGCTGCTGGACAACGGCGTGCCTCGGTTTGAAGACACCTCGGTGCCCCGCGCGCTGGCGCTGGACGAGTTGCCCGGCATCGTCGCCGACTACCGCCGCGCCGCCCGCGCCGCGCTGGACGCGGGTTTTGACGGGGTGGAAATCCACGCCGCCAACGGCTATTTGCTGGACCAATTCCTGAAAACTGGTGCCAACCAGCGCGCCGATGCCTATGGTGGCCCCATCGAGCACCGCGCCCGCCTGCTGCTGGAGGTGGCGCAGGCCATCACCGACGAGATCGGTGGGTCGCGCACCGGCATCCGCCTGTCACCTGTCACCCCCGCCAACGACATCGCCGATGCCGACCCCCAGCCGCTGTTCGAGCATGTGCTGCGTTGCCTGGCCCCGCTGGGCCTGGCCTATGTGCACGTCATCGAAGGTTCCACGGGCGGCCCCCGCGACCTGCCCGAGCGACCGTTCGACTACGCCGCTGCCCAGGCCGCTTACCGCAGCGCAGGCGGGCAGGGCGCGTGGATGGTGAACAACGGCTACACCCGCGAGCTGGCCGACGCCGCCCTCACCGACGGTGCCGACCTGGTGGCGTTTGGCCGCCCCTTCATTGCCAATCCCGACTTGCTGGAGCGCCTGCGCACCGGCGCACCGCTGAACCCCAACGACCGCAGCACCTGGTACGGCGGTGGCGAGCGCGGCTACACCGACTACCCGACACTGACGGCAGGTCATGCCGCCGGGAGCGCCGCATGACCCCGTCCGCACAGCCCGTGGGCGCCGTGGCCGAACACATCGAACGGAGCGAGGGCATGCAAATCACCTCGCACATCGTCACCACGCCGCCGCGTGATGCCGCCACCGTGGTGCTGTTGCGCGACGGGACTGAGGGCCTGGAGGTGTTTCTGATGAAGCGCGCCGCCCAGTCGGACGTGCTGGGCGGCGCCTATGTGTTCCCCGGCGGCAAGGTGGACGGGGCCGATGCCGCCGCTGCCCAGGCCTTGCTGGCCGATGCCGCCCACCACGCCCTGGTGCCGCGCCTGGGCGAGCCCGACCTGGCCGCTGACGTGGCCGCCGCGTTTTACGTGGCCGCCGTGCGCGAGGCGTTCGAGGAGTGCGGCGTGCAGCTGGCCGCCGCTGACCTGTTCCCCTGGGTGCGCTGGATCACGCCGCGCCAGGCCTCGCTGATGAACAAGCGCTTCGACACCCGCTTTTTTCTGGCCGCGATGCCGTCGGGCCAGGACGCCGCCCACGACAACCACGAAACCACCGCCAGCGCCTGGATGACCCCGCGCGAGGCACTCACCCGCTACTGGGCGCGCGAGTTCGACATGGCGCCGCCACAGATCATGAGCCTGGTGCACCTGGGCCGCCATGCCACCGCGGCCAGTGCGCTGGCCGAGGCGCAGACGCGCCTGCCGCCCACCATCGAGCCCGCGCCGTTCGACCACGAGGGCATGCGCGTCATTTGCTACCCCGGCGACGAGCGCCACCCGGTGGCGTTGCAAGCCGTGCCTGGCCCCACCCGGCTGATGTTTCGCAACCGGCGTTTCGAGCCATCTTCCGGCACGCTGGAAGAGTTGTTGGCCGGGTGGTGATGGCCGCTGGCGGCGGCGTGTGCCCTGGCTGGGTCACGCGGCGGCCCGGTGCGTCAGCACCCACCAGCGCCGGGTCAGCATCACGGCAGCAGCACTGAGCCCGGTGAGCAAACCCAGCCACACGCCGGTGCCGCCCCAGCCCAGGCCAAACGCAAACCAGGCGCTCAGCGGGATGCCAAATCCCCAGTAGCCCATTGCCGCGATCCACATGGGCACCCGCGTGTCGTGGAGCCCGCGCAACATGCCAGCGGCCACGGCCTGGGCACCGTCCACCACCTGGAACAGCGCGGCCAGCAACAAAAATTGCACCGCCAGCGCCACCACCGGTCCGTTGCTGGGGAGGTTCACATCCACAAAGGCCCGCACCAGCGTCAACGGTGTGGCCAGCATCACCACCGCCATGGCGGCCATGAAGCCCACGCCCAGCACAAACGCACTCCAGCCCGCGCGGGCCACGTCGGCATGCCGACCGGCACCCTGGGCCATCGCCACGCGGATGGTGGCCACCTGGCCAAAGCTCAGTGGCACCATGAAGCTCATGGACGCGATCTGCACCGCCACGGCGTGGGCGGCCAGTTCGTGGGGGCCGATGAGTCCCATCATCATCACCGCGGCGTAGAAAATGCTGGTTTCAAAGGCAAAGGTCAGTCCGATGGGCAGCCCCAGTTTGACCATGGCTTTCAGGCGGCTGGGCTCCAGTTGGCCGTCGGCGCGCAGCAGGTGGTAGGGCCGCAGCACCGGGTGCCAGCGCACCACGGCGGCCAGTCCGGCGAACATGAACAGGCTGCACAGCGTGGTGGCCAGGCCTGCACCGGGCAGGCCCAGTGCGGGGAGCCCCAGTTGCCCGAACATCAGCGCCCAGGCCAGTGCCGCATTCACGGCAATCGCCAGCAAGGCCACCAGCAGCGTCCAGCGCTGCAGCCCGGTGGCGGCCAGCAGCGACCGCAGCACCAAAAACCCCAGGTAGGGCAACAAGGCCCATTGCAGCGTGCGCATGAAGCTGGCGGCCAGGGCAGAGGCTGCAGCCGACTGCCCCATGGCCAACAAAATGACCTCGGTGTGCCACAGCACTGCCCACACCGGCAGGCACACCAACAGCGCCAGCCACAGGCCCTGGTGAATGAGCAGGCGCACCTCGCGCAAGGGGCGTTTGCGTCGGCCCAGCGCGGACGACACCAGTGGCAGGGCGGCCGAGACCACGCCCATGCAGAAAATCATGAACCCGTGGTAGAGCGCGGTGGTCAATGCGCCGGCGGCCAGTGCGGTGGCCCCCAGGCGTCCCATCAGCGCCACGTCGGTGGCCGACAGGGCGGCCTGTGCCAGGTTGGCCAGCACCATGGGCCAGCCCAGCACCAGCGAAGCGCGGAGCTCTGTCCCCCAGTTCGGCGGCGCCGGGGAGATTGAATTTTCAATAAAATTGGCCATCAGCGCTTGATTGATAAGCGCCGGTAGCTATGGAAACAGGTGGCGCTGTGTGGTGACTCAGCGACCCTGCTCCAGCACGAAGCCAGCGTGTTCGTCCTGCGCCATGGCCTTGGCCAAGTGTGGCAGGGACTCTTTCAGCGCGGGGGCCAGCACAAACGGCGGGTTGACCACAAACACCCCACTGCCCGACAGGCCCACGGGCACACCGCGTGCGTTGCTTTGGCCTGACTTGGTGCTCAGGCTGGCGTACAGCCAGGGTTTGCCTGCACGCGCCGCGGCGTTTTTCAGCTTGCGCGGCAGGTCGTGGGCTTCCGGGCGGGCCACGATGGGGTGCCAGATCAGCACGCTGCCGGTGGCAAAGCGGGTGAGTGCCTCGGTCAGCAGGTCGACCACCTTGCCGTAGTCACTCTTGATTTCGTAGCTGGGGTCGCACACCAGCAAACCCCGGCGGGATGGTGGTGGCAACAGGGCGCGAACACCCGCAAAGCCGTCGGCCACACGCAGCGTCATGATGCGGCGGCTGTCGCGCTGCGCCACCAGGCCGCGCAGCAACCGCTGGTCGGTGGGGTGCACTTCAAACACATGGGCACGGTCTTGTTCGCGCAGCAGACGCTCCGTGATCAAGGGTGAGCCGGGGTAGTTGCGCAGCTTGACGGGGCCGGTGGTGGGACCGCCCTTGGGGGCGGGGTTGAAGCCGCGCAGCACGGCGAGGTAGTCATCCACCAGGCTGCCCATGCCGCTGCTGGCGCTGGGCAGTTGGCCGTCTTTGAGCAGGCTGAAAATGCCCGCGGCGGCCTCGCCGCTGGTGCGGGCCTGGTCACCATCCAGACGGTACAAACCGGCGCCCGCGTGTGTGTCGATCACCGACAAAGCGGTGTCCTTTTGCGTCATGTAGCGAAGCATGGCCACCAGAATGCTGTGTTTGAGCACATCGGCGTGGTTGCCCGCGTGAAAGGCGTGTCGGTAACTGAACATCCCCGGATGGTACCCGTCCCGATGTCATTGGTTGGGATTGATGCCCGTCAAGGCCACAGGGCGTTTATGGCGCTACAGTACCCGGCAGGGGACAAAGAACACGCTGCAGGCTTGGCAAGGCCATTGCGGCCTTCTGGCGTGGAGCGGAATGGTTGAACTGGCTGGGCGCAAATGGCTCGGGGCTGAAGGTGTGCGCTGGCTGAACTGGAGCCTGGCGGTGTGGCTGTGGGCAATGGTTGTTCAACCAACCCACGCCCAGCCCGATGCCACGACGCTGCGCATCGGCGTGCTGGCGTTTCGGGACGTGGACACCACCCGCGAACGTTGGGAGCCCACGCGCCAGGCATTGCGTCAGGCCCTGCGGGCTTACGAGATCGATCTGCTGGTGGCCACCCAGGCGGAACTGACCGAGCTGGTGGCCATGGGACAACTGGATTTTGTGTTGACCCAGCCCCTGCACTATGTGCAACTGCGTTCCCGATACGGACTGGCGGCCACAGCCACCCTGATGCCCCGTGTCGCTGGAAAACCCGTGGCCGAGTTTGGTGGGGTGGTCTTTGTGCGGGCGGACAATGCCCGGGTTCACAGGCTGGAGGACGTGTCGGGCGAGCGCATCGCTGCGGTGTCTGAGCACGGATTGGGTGGATACCGCATGCAGCAGTGGGAGCTGTACCGCTTGGGTATCCGGTTGCCCGACGATGCGGCGAGTGTGCAGTTTCTGGGTTTTCCGCAGGACCAGGTGGTGGATGCGGTGATGGCGGGCACCGCTGATGTTGGTTTTGTGCGCACCGGTGTGTTGGAAGACATGCTGCGGGAAGGTCGTCTCGCGGCCAATGCCGTGCGCGTGTTGCCCGCGCCGAATGTGACACCTTTTCCGGTACAGCTGTCCACGGCTTTGTATCCCGAATGGCCTTTTTCTGCCACCCGAAGGGCATCGCCGGACGCGGTCAAGCATGTCACGTTGGCATTGCTCAACATTCTTCCCGAGAGCCCAGCTGCCCGACAAGGTGGCTACTTCGGGTTTTCACCACCAGGGGATTACACCCCTCTGGAGGCCATGCTGTGGCGCTTGGACGCTCACCCCGACCGTTTGGATGAAGTGGATTGGCGCCGCCTGATGTTGCGCTACCCGCTGGAAATCGGGCTGGGTCTGGTGGGCCTGTGGTTGCTGGCCATGCTGGCGGCCTGGAGCTTCTGGTGGCTGAGCGTCAACCAGCGCCGCGTGGCCCAAGAGCGCAACCTGCTGCTGCAAAGCCTGGGTGAGGGGGTGTATGGGGTGGATGAACGCGGCGTCTGCACCTTCATCAACCCGGCAGCCCTGAACATGCTGGGGCTGACCGAGTCCGAGGTGCTGGGGCAGCCCACCCATCCGCTGTTTCACCACCACCGAGAGGATGGGGCGGTGTACCCCAAGGAGGACTGCCCGGCCCACCTCACGCTGCTCGATGGCCGCACGCGGGAGTTGGAGGACCACCTGTTCCACCGCACGGACGGGCTGTTTCCCGTGCGCATGCTGACCAGCCCCCTGGTGCAGCACGGCAAGGTGGCAGGGGCGGTGGTGGTGTTCTCCAACATCGCGGAACGCCAACGACAAGAGGCCGAACTGCGCGTGGCGGCCACGGCGCTGGAAACGCAAGAGGGCATATGCATCACCGATGCTCGGAGCCGGATTGTGCGGGTCAATCGGGCATTCACCGAGGTCACGGGCTACACCCAGGCAGAGGTGTTGGGCAAAACCCCGGCGGTGCTGTCGTCTGGCCTGCATTCCAAGGCCTTTTACCGAGAGTTGTGGGCCAAACTGCTGACCCAGGGTGCTTGGCAGGGGGAGGTTTGGAACCGACGCAAAAATGGGGAAATCTACCCCGAGTGGCTCAACATCACGGCGGTTCGAACCACGCAGGGCGAGGTCACCCACTATGTGGCCACGTTCATGGACATCAGCCAGCGCAAGCACGCCGAGGCGCAAATCAGATCCCTCGCGTTTTACGACCCACTCACACAGCTGCCCAACCGCCGGCTGTTGCGGGATCGCTTGTTGGGCGAACTGCGGCGGGTCCAGTTCGGTGGGGCTGGCGGGGTGCTGTTTGTGGACCTTGACGACTTCAAGCGACTGAATGACTCCGAGGGGCACGCCGCCGGAGACCAACTGCTGCAGGAGGTGGCCCACCGCTTGCTGGACTGCGTGGGGTCGGTGGACCGCCTGGCCAGACCAGGGGGGGACGAATTCGTCATCCAGTTCAGTCACGCCTCATCCAGTCAGGCCGAGGTGGCCGAGGTGGCGCAGCGGCTGGCGGAGCAGGTGCGTGACAGCTTGGGGCTGCCTTATCGCATCAACGACCATGTGCACCACACCAGTCCCAGCATTGGGGTGGTCTTGTATGGGCACGATGCCACCCTGAGCTCCGACCCTGACATCGCGGTCGCCGAAATCCTGCGCCGCGGAGACCTGGCCATGTACCAAGCCAAGGCCGCCGGTGGCAACACCATTCGCTTCTTCGATCTGGACATGCAGGTCGCTGCGGATGAGCGTGCGCGCATGGAGGCCGATCTCAGGGCGGCCCTGGAGAGCCAAGCATTCGAACTGCACTACCAGCTGCAGTTTGATGGGGAGGGGCGCCCGGTGGGGGCGGAAGCATTGCTGCGTTGGCAGCACCCGACACAGGGTTGGATTTCCCCTGCGCGTTTTATCCCGGTGGCCGAGCGTTCCGGTTTGATCGTTCCCCTGGGGCAGTGGGTATTGGTCACAGCCTGTCGGCAGCTGCGGGTGTGGCAATCGGGCATGCCGGCGCTTCACCTGCACATGGCGGTCAACATCAGCGCGAGGCAGTTTGTCCAACCAGATTTTGAAGACCAGGTGGCCCACGCGATACAGGCCAGCGGCACCACGCCCCAGGGGTTGAAGCTGGAGATCACCGAAAGCCTGCTCTTGCAGGATTTGGATGACTCGTTGGCCCGCATGCAGCGCCTGCGGGCCATGGGCGTGACCTTTTCTTTGGACGATTTTGGAACCGGCTACGCATCGTTGGCCTATTTGCAGCGATTGCCGGTGGATCAGCTCAAAATTGACGCGTCATTTGTGCGCCGATTGCCTGACCATGCGGCCGATGCCGCCATTGCGTCCACCATCATCAGCATGGGGCGCAGCCTGGGCCTGACCGTGGTGGCTGAAGGGGTGGAGACCGCCGCTCAGCGCGACTGGCTGTTGGCGCGCGGTTGCCAGCTCTTTCAAGGCTATCTGTTGGCCAAACCAGTTCCGGCTGGCCAATTGTTCGTATAATGACGGGTTTTGCAGCGCTGTCAGAACCCCGCAGCAAATTTGCCGGTCCTTGTGAAAACAGGACGGGTACCGCCACCTAAGAGGTTTCCAGCAGAGAAACACCGACCGTGGAATAGGGTTCTTTATTCACTCGAACTTTCACCCATGAAAACTTTCAGCGCAAAACCCGCTGACGTGGTGCACGAGTGGTTTGTTGTTGACGCCACCGATTTGGTGCTCGGCCGGGTAGCCAGCGAAGTTGCCCTCCGTCTGCGCGGTAAACACAAAGCCATTTACACGCCTCACGTCGATACCGGCGATTACATCGTCGTCATCAACGCCGCCAAGCTCCGCGTCACCGGCACCAAAGCCCTCGACAAGGTGTACTACCGCCACTCCGGTTTCCCCGGTGGCATCTACGGCACCAACTTCCGCGACATGCAAGCCAAGCACCCTGGCCGTGCCCTGGAAAAGGCCGTCAAAGGCATGTTGCCCAAGGGTCCCCTGGGCTACGCCATGATCAAGAAGCTCAAGGTTTACGGCGGTGCCGAGCACCCCCACACCGCGCAGCAGCCCAAAGTTCTGGCCCTGACAGGAGCAGTCTGATGATTGGTGAATGGAACAATGGCACCGGCCGTCGCAAGTCCAGCGTCGCCCGCGTGTTTCTGAAAAAAGGCTCCGGCAAAATCACCGTGAATGGCAAAGACATTCAGGCGTATTTCGGCCGCGAAACCTCCATCATGATTTCCCGTCAACCCCTGTTCCTGACCAACCATGTCGAAACCTTCGACATCCAGGTCAACGTGCACGGTGGCGGTGAATCCGGCCAGGCCGGCGCGGTGCGCCACGGCATCACCCGCGCCCTGATCGACTACGACGCCACGCTCAAGCCCGTGCTGTCGCAAGCCGGTTTCGTGACCCGCGATGCCCGCGAAGTCGAGCGTAAGAAAGTCGGTCTGCGTTCTGCACGCCGCCGCAAGCAGTTCAGCAAGCGTTGATCCGCTGCCATCCCGCTGCCAAAGCCGCCCACAAGTTATGCTTGGGGCGGCTTTTTTCATGGTCGTGCGTCATGCGGGCTTTTACTGGATGAAAGGTTGGGTACATGCGATTGCGGTTGTGGCGGAGGCGGCTGACCATCAGCGCCCCCCGGATGGCCATTCGCAGCGCCATTCCCTGGCCATTGCGTTGGCTGCTCGCGGCCCTGGTGTTGGGTTTGTCGGGTGCGGTGGCCATGTGGGCTTTCGAGTTTGGCAAAGACATTGCCGGCTTGGACAGGCACAGCCAACAGGAGTTGACCCAACTGCGCCAGGATGTGCAGCGCCTGGGCGCTGAGCTGGAGAAGGCGCAGGCCGTGGCCCACACGGCCGAGACACTGCTCACCGCCGAGCGCACGGCGCAGGCGCTGCTGACCACCCAGCTGCGTGAGGTGCAGGAAGACAACCGTCACCTGAGGCGTGAGTTGGGTTTTTTTGAGCAGCTCATCCCGGCGTCGGGTCAAGGCGGTGTGGCCATTCGAGGGTTGCAGGCGCGACGTGCAGACGCCACGCGCGTGAGGTGGCAGGTGCTGTTGGTGCAGTCTGCCAAGCAGGCGCCGGAGTTCAGGGGGCAGTTGGAAGTCAGCTACTCAGGGGAGCAGCGGGGCAAACCATGGACCCTGACGGAACCAGCCACCCGCCGTCCCTTGGCCATGCGACAGTTGCTGCGGCTGGAAGGGGCAGGGGTGGTGCCGGCGGATGTCGTGGTAAAAACCCTGTCGGTTCGCGTGATGCAGGGTGGCACATCCCTGCTGACACAGTCCACCAAGGTGGCGAACGAATCCACCAACCGTTGAGGAGACTCCCATGTTCGGTAAAAAGAAACAGCCTCCCATCAAGAGCCTGATTGCCCAGGGCACCGTGATGGTGGGTGACATCGCCTTCAGCGAGGGTCTGCGCATTGACGGCGAGGTCAAGGGCAATGTGTCGGCTGTGGTGGGACAGGGAAGTATTCTGGTGATCAGTGAAACGGCCACGGTCACCGGCGAGGTGGCGGCTGACCACATCATCGTGAACGGCAAGGTGCGTGGGCCGGTGAACGCCCATGACCTGCTGGAGCTGCAGCCCAAGGCCCAGGTGGAAGGCGACGTGACCTACAAGGCGTTGGAGATGCACCAAGGTGCAGCCATCACCGGCAAGTTGCAGCCGCTGCTCAGCGGTGCGGCGGGTGCTGACGGGGAGGTGGCAGACAAACCCCCACTGAAATTGGCGGCAAACAACCGTTGACCGCAAATCCGAGCAAATTGGTTTAGTATTGACATCCAAGGGCGCGCACCCATGTTGCTTGCGCCATCCAAACCGATTTCCAGAGCAGAGGGTTCCATGAGTGCCGTAGCCGACAACATCCAGACCGACGTGCCAGCTCCGCTGGTGTTCACCGACAGTGCGGCCGCCAAGGTGGCGGATCTCATTGCCGAAGAGGGCAATCCCGAATTGAAGCTGCGCGTGTTCGTGCAGGGCGGCGGATGCTCGGGTTTTCAGTATGGTTTCACGTTTGATGAAATCGTCAACGATGACGACACCACCATGACCAAAAACGGGGTCTCCCTGTTGATCGACGCCATGAGTTATCAGTACCTGGTGGGTGCGGAGATCGATTACAAGGAAGACCTTGAGGGTGCCCAGTTCGTCATCAAGAACCCCAACGCCACCACCACCTGTGGGTGTGGTTCCAGCTTCAGCACCTGAGCTGCGCGCATGGGTCTGACGGTGGGGTCATTCCCGTGACTGCCCCACCGAGTCAAGCGGGGTAAATGGCACCCAAAATGCGCGGCGCTGCAGCACCGGTCACCTGAGTCAGGTTGCCGGCGTGCCCGCGCAGTGTCTGGCTGGCCAGCCAAGCGAAAGCCGCGGCCTCGACTTCCATGGCCGGAATGCCCAGGACATCCGATGCCACCACCGGTGTGTTGGGCAGTCTGTTGGACAGCCCGGCCATCAGCGCACGGTTGAACACACCGCCACCGCACACCACCAGCTTGTCGATCGGCGGAGTCAGTGTTCTCACGATGCTCCACACGCTCAGTTCACAGAGTGTGGCCTGGACATCTGCTGGTGGCAACGGGGCGTGACCGCGCAGTTTCGCCTGGAGCCATTCTGCGTGGAAGTGGTCGCGCCCGGTGCTTCGAGGGCCACTGATCTGAAAAAACGCGTCCTGCTGCATCGCGGTCAGCAGTTCGTTGGACGTCTGGCCGGAAGCGGCCCAGGCGCCATGGGCGTCGTACCTCTGCCCCAGGTGTTGCTCGGCCCACAGGTCCATCAGCACATTGCCGGGGCCGGTGTCGAACCCGGTGGTGTGTCCGTTGGCGCTCATCAGGGTGACGTTGGCCATGCCGCCAATGTTCACCACAGCCACATTTTTGTGTGTCTCAGCAAATACCGCATGGTGAAACGCTGGTACCAGCGGTGCACCCTGCCCACCGGCCGCCACGTCGCGGCTTCGGAAATCCGCCACCACGGTGATGCCGGTCAACTCGGCCAAGAGTGCCGGGTTGTTCAGTTGGAGGGTGTAGGCATGCCAGGGCCTGTGGGTGGAGGCTGTTTGACCTGGTGTGCCTGGTTGGTGCCGCACGGTTTGACCGTGCGCGCCAATGGCGGAAATTTGCGCGGCCGACAGGCCCGCGGTGCGCAGCAGTGAGTGGACGGCCTGGGCGTACAGCTGGGCCAGCGCGTTGGCCGCCAGCGCACCTTTGTGCAGTTCGTCAGGGCCGCTGGAGTTCAGCGTCAGCAGTGTCTGGCGCAGCGCCTCGGGCATGTCGAGGTGGCATGCGTGCGCCACGCGAGGTGCTTCCCCAGACATGGACAGCAGCACCCCATCCACCCCGTCCAGCGAGGTGCCGGACATCAGTCCGATGAAGACGGACATGGCCTTGTGTCCTCAATTGCGGG
The DNA here is from genome assembly GCA_013823635.1 of Polaromonas sp. Lineage (GTDB taxonomy): Bacteria > Pseudomonadota > Gammaproteobacteria > Burkholderiales > Burkholderiaceae_C > UBA2334. Next base: position 15,742 of record PNML01000003.1, read on the forward strand.
GTTTTGCGGCCAAATGACAGCGCGTACGTGGCCGCTGCTGTCACTCGGCGCTGGCGGTGACCATTTGTGCTGCGGCCGCCAACTCCACCCTCATGAGCTTGGCGTGCGCTTGGAAACTGGCCCGGGCGGCCGCTGACACGGGGATGGTTTGTCCCTGCTTGGCGATGGTCAATGGATCGACGTGCTGACCGTTTTCGCGGAACTCGAAGTGCAGGTGTGCACCCGTGGACGAACCGGTGGAACCCACTAGGCCAATGACGGTGGCCTGGTCAACACGCTGGCCCTTGCGCACCAGGATGCGGCTGAGGTGGGCATAGGCGGTGGACTGCTTGTTGCGGTGCTCCACCACAACGAAGTTGCCATAACCGCCTTGCCAACCCGCAAAGCTCACCACGCCGTCTCCCACCACGCGCACCGGCGTACCAGTGGGTGCCGCATAGTCCACCCCCAGGTGGGCTTTTCTGCCCCCGCTGATGGGGTGAAAGCGCATGCCATAACCGCTGCTGACCCGAGTGAATTCCAGCGGGGCAGCCAGGTAACTGCGGCGCTTGCTTTGGCCATCCATGGTGTAGTAGCCGCCTTTGCTGCCTGGCTCCTGGAACCAGACGCTTTCCAGCACGGTGCCGTTGTTGACAAACTCGGCGGCCATCACGCGGCCATTGCGCATGGGCTCGCCGTCGGCTTCCAGCGACTCGTACACCACGGTGAAGCGGTCGCCTTTGCGCAGGTCGCGCCGGAAGTCGATGTCTGCAGAGAAAATTTCAGCCAGCTGGTTGGCGACGCTGTCGGGGATGCGTGCCGCATCCGTGGCCGCAAACAAGGAGGACTGGATGATGCCGCTGCTGATGCGCGTGGCCACCGTCAGCGGCGCGGTTTCCTGGTGGGCGGTGAATCCGCGGGGTGTGCGTTCCACCACCAAGCGGCGGAACTGGACATCGTCCGGGTTGGCCATCCAACGGGCGGTGAGCTTTTGCAGGCGCTGGCTGGCATCGAGCTCCACCGACACCTGCTTGCCGGAACGGCCACTCAGCAGGTCGCGGGAACGGAGGTCTGTGCGCAAAAATGCCGTCGCCTGTGGGTCGTTCACGCCCATGCGCTGCAGCAGGCTGCCCAGCGTGTCATCGCGGCGGGTCTGGTCGTGGCGGAACAGGGTCAGTGGGGTGGCCAGATCGGCCATGGCCAGCGACGTGTCCAGGGCGGTGGCGGGGGTGGCCAAGCTGACGGATTGCAGCACCTGACGAACGGGCAGGTCTGCCGCATCGGGGGCCAGTGGGGCAATGCCAAAAGCGGTGACACCGGTGCCCAGCAAAAGGGCGCCGACCGCGCCCATGATGCGGCGTGGGTGGCCCTGAATGGCGGCGATGGCGGCGGCGGTCAGGGCATTGAGGCGAGAAACCATTGTTCTGGGGGTCCAACGGAACGTCAGCCCTTGGGGCTGACTGGTTATCGGGGTGCAGGGTGCAGGAATGGGGGCGCAGCGCTGTGGCTTGTCGCGGGTCCAGCGGGTGGCAACTAAAATTGCAAAGCTGAACCACCCAAAAGTATAGCCCCGTTGGGGGTGTTGACATCTGTAAAAACCCTCATGAACACTCAAACGCCCCCCTTGTCACCGTTGCCTGCGTCGCCTTCTGTCGCCCACACCGCACCGGTGAGTGACGCCGTCCAAGAGGCTCTGGCAGTGACCCTGCGGGGTTGCGAGGAATTGATTCCCCAGGCAGACTGGGTGAAAAAACTGCAGCGCTCCGAGCAGACGGGGCAAGCGCTGCGCATCAAATTGGGCCTGGATCCGACAGCGCCGGACATCCACATCGGCCACACGGTGGTGCTGAACAAGATGCGCCAGCTGCAAAACCTGGGTCACCAGGTGATTTTTCTGATCGGTGACTTCACCAGCCTGATCGGTGATCCGTCTGGACGCAACTCCACCCGGCCACCGCTGACGCCCGAGCAGATCAAGGCCAACGCCGAAACCTATTACAAACAGGCCAGTCTGGTGCTGGACCCCGAGAAAACCGAAATCCGCTACAACAGCGAGTGGAGCCTGCCCCTGGGCAGCATGGGCATGATCCAGCTGGCCGCCAAATACACCGTGGCCCGCATGATGGAGCGCAACGACTTTCACCAGCGCTTCACCGCCAACACGCCCATCAGCGTGCACGAATTTTTGTACCCGCTGATGCAAGGCTACGATTCGGTGGCCTTGAAAAGTGATCTGGAACTGGGCGGCACCGACCAGAAGTTCAACCTGCTGATGGGGCGCCACCTGCAGCAGGAGTACGGGCAGGAGCCGCAGTGCATCCTGACCATGCCGCTGCTGGAGGGGCTGGACGGGGTGGACAAAATGTCCAAGAGCAAGAACAACTACATCGGCATCGCGGAAGACCCGGCCACCATGTTTGCCAAGGTGCTCAGCATTTCCGACGACCTGATGTGGCGCTGGTACACCCTGCTGAGCTTCCAGTCCGAAACCCAGATTTCGGCGTTGCGCGCCGAGGTGACGGGTGGGCGCAACCCCAAGGACGCCAAGGTCATGCTGGCCAAGGAAATCACGGCACGCTTTCACAGCGCTGCGGCGGCCGACGCGGCCGAGCAGGATTTCATCAACCGCAGCAAAGGCGGTGTGCCCGATGACATTCCCGAGGTGACACTGGGTGGTGCGCCGCTGGGCATCGGCGCGCTGCTCAAATCCGCCGGCCTGGCGCCTTCCACCTCCGAAGCCAACCGGCTGATCGACGGCGGCGGCGTGCGGGTGGACTCCAGTGTGGTGTCTGACCGGGGGCTGAAGCTGAGCGCAGGCACCTACGTGGTGCAGGTGGGCAAGAGAAAGTTCGCACGCGTTACCCTGGGTTGACCCATGGGCCCGCAGCGTTTGGCGCAGTGGGCGGCCGGGGTGGCGCCCCGCAAGCTGCTGATGGCGTCGGTGGGGGTGGCCATGGTCACCATCGCGGCGCGACCAGCCGACGGCAACCACCCCTACGGTCACCACAAGGCGGAGTACTTCTCTTCCGGGTTCGAGGGCGTGCTCATCATCGTGGCCGCGGTGGGCATCGGTTGGCTGGCCGTGCTCCGCCTGCTGGCGCCAGAGCCCATCGAGGCGGTGGACGTGGGCCTGATGGACGAGGCCACCGAGCCGGAAGTGCACCAGAAGATCCAACAGGTGCTGGATGGGTTTTCCCACCAGCCCGCCCACGCCACCGTGCTGCGGTTTGACCACATCGTTACCCGAAAAGCCGGCCAACGCCGGTTTGTCGACCTGCACATGCACCTGCCAGGCGGCTGGACGCTGGCGCGCGCGGCCACCTTGCGTGCCGCGTGGAGCATGCCCTGATGACCCAGGTACCGGGCCTGCGGGCCACCATTTCGCTGCTGCCCACCGATGCGGAGGCGCAAGCCGTCCAGCAACCCCACTGAGTGCCTGCCCATTGCGTTGATGGGGCTCCGCCTGCTCCTCACGCCCTGACCTTGAAACCACCGCCATGATTGCCCTCATCCAACGCGTTCGCACCGCCCACGTCGATGTGGCGGGCGCCACCATTGGCCGCATAGGCCCCGGCCTGCTGGTGCTGGTGTGCGCAGAGCCCACCGACTCCACCGCCACCGCCGACAAGCTGCTGGCCAAGTTGCTGAAACTGCGCATTTTTGGGGATGACCAGGGCAAGATGAACCGCAGTGTGCAGGACCTGGATGGTGCAGGCACCCCGGGCGGCCTGCTGCTGGTCAGCCAGTTCACCCTGGCGGCCGACACCCGCAGCGGCACACGTCCGGGCTTCAGCGCAGCCGCGGCCCCCGCCTTGGCCCAGCCCCTGTTTGAGCACCTGGTGGCGCAGGCCCGCGCGGCGCATCCCCTGGTGGCCACCGGGCAGTTCGCTGCCGAGATGCAGGTGCACCTGATCAACGACGGACCCATCACCATCCCCATGCAGGTCAATTAAATAATAGCAAACTGTTGTTTAAATATAAGCGCTGAGACCTATTTTTATTCAAATAATGGGGTTCACGTGCCAGATGTCGGCCGCGTATTCGCGGATGGTGCGGTCGGCCGAGAACGGGCCCATGGCCGCCACGTTGAGGATGGCGTGGCGTGCCCACTCCTCGGGGCGGCGGTAAAGGTCGTCCACCTTGTGCTGGGTGGCCAGGTAGTCCGCATAGTCGGCCAACAGCAGGTAGTAGTCGGATTCCAGCAGCGTGCGCGTGATGTCGTGGTAGCGGCCCGGTTCCTCGGGGCTGAAGGCACCCTCTGCCATGCGGTCGATGGCGGTTTTCAGGTCGTAGTGGTGGTCGTAGTAGCGCCGGGGGTTGTAGCCACTGGCGCGCAGCGCCTGTACCTGCTCCGTGCGGTTGCCGAAGATGAAGATGTGCTCTTCGCCCACCGCCTGGGCAATTTCAATGTTGGCCCCGTCCCAGGTGCCGATGGTGAGCGCGCCGTTCAGGGCGAACTTCATGTTGCCGGTGCCCGATGCCTCGGTGCCGGCGGTGGATATTTGCTCCGACAGGTCGGCGGCCGGGATGATGACCTCCGCCAGTGACACCCGGTAGTTGGGCAGAAACACCACTTTCAAGCGGTCCCCGACGCGCGGGTCGTTGTTGACCACGCGCGCCACGTCGTTGATGAGGCGGATGATCAGCTTGGCCATGTGGTAGGCCGAGGCAGCCTTGCCCGCGAAGATCACGGTGCGCGGCACCCAGTTGGCGTGGGGCTTGGCCAGGATCTGGTGGTAGCGGGTGATCACATGCAGCACGTTGAGCAGTTGGCGTTTGTACTCGTGCATGCGCTTGACCTGCACATCGAACAGGCTGTCGGGGCTGACCACCACACCGGTGTCGCGCGCAATGACCTCGGCCAGGCGGCGCTTGTTCTGTTGCTTGGCCAGGCGAAAGGCGTTGTTGAAGTCAGGCTGCGCGGCCAAGGGCCGCAGTTGTGCCAGCTCGTCGAGCTGGCCGCGCCAGGTGGGGCCTATGCGCGCGTCGATGAGGGCCGACAGCGGCCGGTTGGCCTGCGACAGCCAGCGCCGTGGCGTGATGCCGTTCGTCTTGTTGCAGAAGCGGTCGGGAAAAACGCGGGCAAAGTCGGCAAAGATGGTGTCCACCATCAGCTGGCTGTGCAGGGCCGACACGCCGTTGACCTTGTGGCTGGCCAACACCGACAGGTAGGCCATGCGCACCCGCCGCTGGCCGCGCTCCTCGATCAGGCTGACGCGGCGCAGCAGGTCGTTCTCCCCGGGAAAGCGCTCGTGCACCTCGGCCAGGAAGCGGGCATTCAGGTCGTAGATGATGCGCAGGTGGCGGGGCAGCAGGCGCCCCAGCAGGTCCACGGGCCAGGTTTCCAGCGCCTCCTGCATCAGCGTGTGGTTGGTGTAGCTGAAGATGCGCTGGCACTGGGCCCAGGCGGCGTCCCAGTCCAGATCGTGTTCGTCCATGAGCAGGCGCATCAGCTCGGGAATGGCCAGCGCCGGGTGGGTGTCGTTGAGGTGGATGGCCGCCTTGTCGGGCAGCTGGTCGAGCTCGCCGTGCGCTTTGAGGTAGCGGCGCAGGATGTCCTGCAGCGAGGCGCTGACAAAAAAATACTCCTGGCGCAGGCGCAGTTCACGGCCGTGCTCGGTGCTGTCATCGGGGTAGAGCACACGGGACACGTTCTCCGACTCGTTCTTGGCCTCCACCGCCTTCATGTAGTCGCCGCGGTTGAAGGCGTCGAGGTTGATGCTGGAGGTCGCCCGTGCCGACCACAGCCGCATGGTGGCCACACTGGCCATGAGGTGCCCGGGCACGCCGGTGTCGTAGGCGGTGGCGATCACCTCGTCGGTGTCCACCCACTGCACGCGCTCACCGTCCTGCACCAAACGTCCGCCAAAGCGCACGGTGTAGCTGAATTCGGGCCGCATGAATTCCCAGGGGTTGCCGTTGACCAGCCAATAGTCGGGCTCCTCGACCTGTTGTCCGTTGACGATGCGTTGCGCAAACATGCCGTAGTCATAGCGGATGCCGTAGCCCAGGCCGGGCAGGCCCACGGTGGCCATGGCGTCCAGAAAGCAGGCGGCCAGCCGCCCCAGGCCACCGTTGCCCAGGCCGGCGTCGGTTTCCAGGTCCACGATGGCGTCGAAGTCGGCGCCCAGTTGGCTGCAGGCGGTGCGGGCATCTTCGTAAATGCCCACCGACAGCAGCGCGTTGGTCAGGGCGCGGCCGGTGAGGTATTCGAGCGAGAGGTAGTACACCCGTTTGGCGTCCTGGTCCTGCGCGGCGCTGAGGCTGTCGCGCCAGCCGTCCATGATGCGGTCGCGCACCGCGTGCAGCACGGCGAACAACCAATCGCGCTGGGTGGCCGAGCGCACGTCCTTGCCCACGGCATAGACCAGCCGGTTGGCAATCGACAGGCGCAGGGCTTCCACGCTGTTGGCGGGGTGTTCAAACTCAAAGGCGTTGGGCTGGTTCATGGTGCAAAGGCCTTGGTCCGGGCGGGGCGTTACCCGGCTGGGGGCAGTGGGGTTGGTGTGGATCCGATCAAGCAGAAGCCGTGCCCGGCTGCGCGTGGGGTGGTGTGGCGGCAGCGGCCCCTGGCCTCAGCGACTGGTAGAGCCGCCGGTAGCGGCGGGCCGCGTCGCCCCAGCCAAAACGCTGCGCCATGGCGTTTTGCTGCACCTTTGCCCAGTCGTCGGGGCGGCGGTACAGCGCCAGCGTGCGCTGCAGCGCGGTGTGCAGCGCGGGTGCACTGAAGTCATGGAACACGATGCCGGTGGCGCTGCCGTCATCGATGGCTTCGAGGCGGCAATCGGTGACGGTGTCGGCCAGTCCGCCCACCGCACGCACCACGGGCAGGGTGCCGTAGCGCAGGCCGTACAGCTGGGTCAGTCCGCAGGGCTCGTAGCGCGAGGGCACGGCAATCGCGTCACCCCCCGCCATGAGCCGGTGGGCCAGGGCCTCGTCGTGGCCCAGGCGCAGGGCCATCAAGCCGGGGTGGCGCTGAGCGCACCGGTACAGGGCGTCTTCAATGCCGGCATCCCCCGCCCCAAGGACCGCCAACTGACCCCCCTGGCGCACCCAGCTGTCCACCACCTCGGTCAGCAGGTGCAGGCCCTTTTGTTCGGTCAGTCGGCTCACGACCACCAGCAGCAGCGCGTTGGGGGCCACTTGCAAGGCCAGTTCTGTTTGCAGCGCGGCCTTGGCAAGGGTTTTGCCACGCAGGTCGCTGGCGCTGAAGGTGTGCGACAGCAGGGCGTCGTGCTCGGGGTTCCACACCCGCTCGTCCACCCCGTTCAGGATGCCGTGCAGGCGGTCCTGGCGGTGGCGCAGCAGGCCGTCCAGCCCGCAGCCTTGTTCGGGCCCGGTGATCTCGCGGGCATAGCCGGGGCTGACGGTGGTGAGTGCGTCGGCGTACTGCAACCCGGCCTTCATGAACGAGAGCTGCCCGAAAAACTCCAGCCCCTGCATGCTGAACACGCTGGGGGGCAGACCCAGTCGACCCAGCCACTCGGGGCCGCACAGCCCCTGATACGCCAGGTTGTGGACGGTGAACACACTGGCCGGTGCCTGACGGCCATGACCTTTCAGCAGGTGCAAATAGGCCATGGCCAGCCCAGCGTGCCAGTCGTGGCCATGCACCACATCGGGGGGAGTGCCCAATGCGGTCAGACCCGGCACCAGGCCCGTGCCCACCAGCGCGGCCGCCCAGCCCAGCCAGCCGAAGCGCAGCGGGTTGTCGGACCAGGGTTGGCCCTGGGCGTCGAGGTAGGGATTGCCCGGGCGGTCGAACAGTGCAGGCGCCTGCAGCAGCAGTGCGGGCTGGCCACTCGCCCGCAGCCGCCCTGCCTGCAGCGTGGGCACGGTGTGGCCGTCGGGCCACACGGGCCCCAGCCCAGCGGGCAAGGTGGTGGCGCCCCTGGCTGGCAGGCGAACGGCCTGGCCGATGGGGTCAAAGCCGGCCGCCACGGCCGCAAAACCTGGCAGCAGCAGCGTGACCTGGGCACCTTCCTGTTGCAGCGCGTGCGGCAAGGCGGCGCTGACATCGGCCAGACCTCCGGTCTTGAGCAGTGGGAACACCTCGGTGCAGACGTAGAGCACGTGCATGGCTCAGGCCTTGGCGTTGAGGGTGGGGGTGGCCGCGGGGACTGGGGGCTGACTGGGCAGGGCCGCCAGCATGTCGCGGGTGACCAGCACCACGCCACCGTCGGTGCGGAAAAAACGCTGGGCGTCCAGCGCCGCGTCATGGCCTATGCACAGGCCGTCGGGCAGGGTGCAGCCGTAGTCGATGACCACTTTGCGCAAGCGGCAGTGGCGGCCAATGCGAACTTCGGGCAGCACCACGGACGATTCGACCTCGGCGTAGGAGTGCACCCGCACGTTGGAGAACAGCACGGTGCGCCTCAGGTGCGCACCCGAGATGATGCTGCCGCCCGACACCAGCGAATCGACGGCCATGCCCCGTCGACCGTCGTCGTCGAACACGAACTTGGCGGGGGGCAATTGCTCCTGGTAGGTCCAGATGGGCCAGTTGCGGTCGTACATGTCGAGCTCGGGCACGGTGTCCGTGAGGTCGATGTTGGCCTGCCAATAGGCGTCCACGGTGCCCACATCGCGCCAGTAGGCGGGGGCCTCGGGCGTGCTCTTGACGCAGGACAGGTCAAACGGATGTGCCACGGCCTGGCCCTGGGCCACCAGCGCGGGGATGATGTCCTTGCCGAAATCGCGGCTGGAGCCGCTCAGGGCAGCATCGTCGGCCAGCGCCTGGAACAGGTGCTCGGCGTGGAACACGTAAATGCCCATGCTGGCCAGCGCCACCCCCGGCTTGCCAGGCATGGGCGCGGGCTGAGCGGGTTTTTCCGTGAAGCTGACGATGCGGCGCTGTTCGTCGATGGTCATCACGCCGAAGGCGCTGGCCTCGGCCAGCGGCACCTCGATGCAGGCCACGGTGCACAGCTTGCCCTGGGCCACGTGGTCGGCAATGAGGTTGGCGTAGTCCATTTTGTAGATGTGGTCACCGGCCAGCACCAGGATGTAGTCGGGCCGGTGCGCCCGCAGGATGTCCAGGTTCTGGTACACGGCATCGGCCGTGCCCAGGTACCAACTTTCGTCGCCCATGCGCTGCTGGGCGGGCAGCAGGTCGATGAACTCATTGAACTCGTTGCGCAGGAAACTCCAGCCCCGCTGCAGGTGCCGCAACAGGCTGTGCGACTTGTACTGGGTGAGCACACCGATGCGGCGCACGCCCGAGTTCAGGCAGTTGGAGAGTGCAAAGTCGATGATGCGGAACTTGCCCCCAAAGTACACCGCCGGCTTGGTGCGGCGGTCGGTCAGCGCGGCCAGGCGCGAACCTCGGCCACCGGCCAGTACCAGGGCCAAGGTGCGTTTGGCCAGGGTTTGCGGGGTGGGGGTGTTCATGGGATGCTCCTTGCGGGTGGGTGTGACAGGCGTCCGTGGGCGTTGGCCATGGCGCGCAAGCGCTCGGCGGGTTCGTGGCCGACCGCGCTCCATTCGAAGCGCCAGGTCCAGCAACCCGTGGCCAGGCCAGGGGTGTTCATGCGGTGGCGTCCGTCCAGGCCCAGCACGTCCTGAAACGGCACGATGCAGGTGCGCGCCACCGATTGGGAGGCCATGCGCATCAGCGTCCAGTGCACGCTGTCGCCCTGCACGGGGCCCAGGTAGTCGCGCACCGCCCGCTGCAAGGTGGGCGTGGCGCTGTGCCACCAGCCCACGGTGGTGTCATTGTCGTGGGTGCCGGTGTACACCACCGACGCGGCGGTGTGGTTGTGCGGCAGGTAGGGGTTGTCGGCGGTGCCGCCGAACGCAAACTGCAGCACGCGCATGCCGGGCAGACCGGTGTCGTGCAGCAGCTGGCGCACCCCGTCGGTGATGAGGCCCAGGTCTTCGGCAATGATGGGCAACGGGCCCAGTTCGGTGGTGAGGGCCTCGAACAGGGCCGTGCCAGGTCCTGGGCGCCACTCACCCGCCAAGGCCGTGGGCTCGTGCGCAGGAATGGCCCAGTAGCTGTCAAAGCCCCTGAAGTGGTCCAGCCTGACCAGGTCCACCAGCTGCAGCAGGTGGGCCAGGCGTTGTTTCCACCAGCGGTAACCATCCTGGGCCATGGCGTCCCAGTTGAACAGGGGGTTGCCCCAGCGCTGGCCGGTGGCGCTGAAGTAGTCGGGGGGCACACCGGCCACCACCAGCGGCTCACCCAGGGGGTCCAGCAGGTATTGCGCTGCGTTGGCCCACACGTCGGCGCTGTGGTGGGCCACGAAGATGGGCACATCGCCCACCAGGTGCACGCCGCGCTGGTGGGCGTACTGTCGCAGGCGCTGCCATTGGGTCCAGAAGCGCCACTGCACAAAGCCCCAGAACCCCAGCTCGGCGCTGGCCTGGGCTCGGCACTCGGCCAGGGCCTGGGGGTCGCGCTGGGCCAGCGCGTGGGGCCACTGCGTCCAGGGACCGCCGTGGGTGTGGTCCAGCACCGAGAACAAGGTGTGGTCGTCCAGCCAGTGGGCCTGGCTGACGCAGAAAGCGTTCAGGGCGGCGCGGTCGCTCTCGCTGGCACGTTCGCAGAACCCTCGCCAGGCCTGCCGCAGCGCCGCCATGCGGTACGGGATGACGCGTTCGAACTCGCAACGCTGCGCGTCAAAGCCCTGGGGTGGCTGCCAGGGCAACCACCCTTCGCGCACCAGATCGTCCAGGTCCACCAGCAGGGGATTGCCGGCAAAGGCCGAGGGGCTCTGGTAGGGCGAATGGCCGGCGCCCACGGGGTGCAGCGGCAGGATTTGCCACAGCGTCTGGCCGGCGGCGGCCAGCCAGTCCACGAAGTGGCGCGCCGAGGGGCCGAGGTCACCCGACCCGTGGGGACCTGGCAGGCTGGTGGGGTGCAGCAGCACGCCGCTGGTGCGGCGCGCCAACAGGGGGTGGCGGTTGGCGTTCACGGGGGGGTGCCCGGCGGGCAGTTGGGTGGATCGGAGGAGGTGGCATCGACCCCCATTCGCGCAGGCGGGCAGAGCCTTTGCACCAGCAGGCACACGGTGGGTTCGTCCAGGGGCAGCTGAACGCTGACTGGGGCGGCGTGCCCGGTGCTGGGCGGGCACCCTGGGGCCAGGCCCCGTGCGCTGTCGAGCACGGGTTGCCACAGTCCCGGGGGCAGCACCAGGGTTTGGGGCTGGTCGCTGGCGTGCAGCACCAGCAGCAAGCGCTCGGTGGGTGGGTGGTGGTGTTCACCCACCACCAGCACGCAGGCCAGGCTGCGCAGTTGGGGGTTGTTCCAGCGCTCGGGCGTCATGGGGGCACCGTCCAGGCCGCGCCAGGTCACGTCGGGGTCGCTGTCGCCCTGGGCCCAGGCGCAGGGATGGGGGCAGCTGCGGTGGCAGTCTTCGCGGCCCTGCACTTGGGCGCACCGGGGGCGGTGCGACTCAAAGCCCGGCGGCGCCTGGTGGCCGGGTGCCGTCTGGCCTGTGAACCACAGGTGGCTGCGCAGGCCGGGGTAGGTGCGGCGCAGGGTGGTGAGCCCCGCCACGAAGCGGGTCAGCCCGGTGTTGGCATCCGCCCAGTCCAGCCAGGTGGTGGGGTTGTCCTGGCAGTAGGCGTTGTTGTTGCCTTGCTGGCTGTGACCGATTTCATCGCCCGCCAGCAGCTGGGGCGTGCCCTGGGCGCAGAACAGGGTGGCCAACAGCGCGCGTTGCCAGCGCTGGCGGCGGGCCTGCACCCCGGGGTCGTCGCTGGGGCCTTCCACCCCGGCATTGGCCGACAGGTTGTGGTGGTGGCCGTCGCGGTTGTGTTCGCCGTTGGCCTCGTTGTGCTTGTGGGTGTAGGCCGTGAGGTCGGCCAGGGTGAACCCGTCGTGGGCGGTGACGAGGTTGACGCTGGCCTGCGGCCTTCGGCCGTGGTGCTGAAACAGGTCGCTGGAGCCGAACAGGCGCCGCGCCAGTTCGCCCGGTGTGCACGCGTGGCCCAGCCAGAAGGCGCGCACGGTGTCGCGGAAGCGGTCGTTCCACTCCAGCCAGCCGGCCGGAAAACGGCCCAGGTGGTAGCCGTCCGGCCCCAGGTCCCAGGGTTCGGCAATGAGGCGCACACCCGAGAGCACCGGGTCTTGCGCCATGGCCGTGAGCAGTGGCGCGTGGGGGTTGAAACGGTGGCCCTGGCTGGCCTGGCGGCCCAGGGCGGGGGCCAGGTCAAACCGGAACCCGTCCACCCCATAGGCCTGTACCCACCAGCGCAGGCTGTCCATGACCCAGCGCACGGCCAGCGGGTCGCCCAGGTGCACGGTGTTGCCGCAGCCGCTGAAGTTGAGGGGCTGGCCCCCGTCGCCCAGGGCGTACCAGCTGGCATGGTCCAGCCCGCGCCAGCTGAGCACGGGGCCGCTGAGGTCGCCCTCGGCGGTGTGGTTGAACACCACGTCCAGCACCACTTGCAGGCCATGGCGGTGCGCGGCGTCCACCATGTGGCGGAACTCGTCGCGCACGGCCTGGGCCTGGGCCGCGGTTTCGGGCGGCTGGCCCCCCGTGCAGGCGGCGTAGGCGGGTTCGGGCACAAACACCTGCAGGGGGTTGTAGCCCCAGTGGTTGCGCAGGCCGCGCTCCAGCAGGTGGCGCTCGGTGAGGTGCTGGTGCACCGGCAGCAGGCACAGTGTGGTCACCCCGAGTTGTTGCAATTGGCCCAGCACCGTGGGGTGCGCCAGCCCGGCGTAGCTGCCCCGCAGTGCGGCGGGCAGGGCCGGGTGCAGGCGGGTGAGGGATTTGACGTGGACTTCGTACAGCACCACGCGGTCGTCCGCGATGGCGGGGCGGGGGCTGAGGGCGGCGCCGGCGGCCAGTTCGGCGGCCCGGTCCACCACCAGGCACTGGGGAAAGGGCGGGGCCGGGGGGCTGTCCCCGGTGTCGGTCGGCGGGGAGTATGCCAGGTGGTGCGGGTTGCCCACCAGTGCCAGGCCCCAGGGGTCTATCAGGGGCTGGGCGCTGTGAAAGCGGTGGCCCAAATGGGGGGCCCAGGGTCCGTGGGCGCGCAGCGTGTAGGCCTGTCCAGCCCCCACGTCGGGAACAAAGGCCGTCCAGATGCCGTTGCCAGCCGCTTGCAACGGCCAAGGGTGGCCGACGCCGTCCAGCCACACGTCCACGCCGGTGGCGTGGCGCGAGTGCACCGCAAAGTTCACGCCCTGGCGACCGGCCAGGTGCCCTGAGCCCTGGGCCAAGCTGGCACCCAGCGGCCAGGCGCTGCCTTGCGGGGGGACATGGGGCCAATGGTTCATGTTAAAAACAATAGCTGTAATGTGAATGTGGTATTGCGCTGAGTGCCATTTATATAGAAAATATCATTCGGGGCATTCTGGTTGCAACCACAGCACGGCCAGGGGGGGCAAGGTGAGGGCGACCGACAGGGCGTGCCCGTGCTGGCCCACAGGCTCGGCCTGCACCCGCCCGTGGTTGCCACAGTTGCTGCCCCCGTAGTGGGCCGAATCGGTGTTGAGCACCTCCTGCCACAGGCCAACGGGGGCGACGTCGGGCAAACCCACGCGGTAGCCGTGGCGCACCACGGGTGTGAAGTTGGCCACCACCACCACGGTGTCCGACGGGCGGTGGCCCAGGCGGGCAAACGCCAGCACCGAGTGTTCGGCATCGTCCACCACCAGCCACGAAAAACCACCGGGGTCGGTGTCGCGTTCGTGCAGCCCAGGGTGTTGGCGGTACCGGTGGTTGAGGTCGCGCACCAGCCGCTGCACACCGGCGTGGCCGGGTTGGTGCAGCAGGCCCCAGTCGAGCTCGGCGTCGTGGTTCCACTCGGTGGGCATGGCGAGCTCGCTGCCCATGAACAGCAGCTTCTTGCCAGGGTGGGCGTACATCCAGGCGTACAGCGCCCGCAACTGGGCGAGTTGCTGCCATCGGTCGCCCCAGAGCTTGTTGAGCAGCGAGCCCTTGCCGTGCACCACCTCGTCGTGCGAGAGGGGCAGCACATAGTCCTCGCTGTGCGCGTACATCAGCGAGAAGGTGAGCTTGTCGTGGTGCCAGCGGCGGTGCACCGGGTCCAGGGCCAGGTAGGCCAGGGTGTCGTGCATCCAGCCCAGGTTCCATTTGTGGTCAAAGCCCAGGCCGCCGTCGCGTTCGCTGGCGGTGACGCGGGGAAACGCGGTGGACTCTTCGGCCACCGTCACGGCCTGGGGGGCTTCGGCGTGCAGGGTGTCGTGCAGCTCCCGCACAAAGGCGATGGCCTCGTAGTTTTCGCGCCCGCCGTCGCGGTTGGGCACCCACTCGCCCGGTGGGCGGCTGTAGTCGCGGTAGAGCATGGACGCCACGGCGTCCACCCGCAGGCCATCCACCCCGTACTGTTCTATCCAGTACAGGGCATTGCCCACCAGGAAGCTGCGCACCTCGTGCCGCCCGTAGTTGTAGATCAGCGTGTGCCAGTCGCGGTGGTAGCCCTCGCGTGGGTCGCTGTGCTCGTACAGGGCGGTGCCGTCGAAGCGGGCCAGCGCGTGGGCATCGGTGGGGAAGTGGGCGGGCACCCAGTCCAGCAGCAGCTGCAGGTCCGCCCGGTGCACGGCTTCCACAAAGCGGGCAAAGGCCTGGGGTGAGCCGTAGCGGGCGCTGGGTGCGTACAGGCCCGTGGGCTGGTAGCCCCAGGAGCCGTAAAACGGGTGTTCGCTGATCGGCAGCAGCTCCAGGTGGGTGAACCCCATGTCGGCCACGTAGGGCACGAGGTCGCGGGCCAGGTCGTCCCAGTGGGGCAGGGTGTGTGGGCCGCCAGGGCGACGCCAGGAGCCCACATGCACTTCGTAAACCGCCATGGGCCTGTCCCCCCGCGCCCCGTGGGGCCGAACTGGCGGGTTGCCATGGGCTTCAGGGCGCCGTGGTGCGGACAGGCCAGGGGCCACACGCGAGGCGTGACCTGGGGGGCCTTCCGTGTCGCGGGCCAGCGGGTCGGCCTTGTGCACCCGTTGGCCGTCGGCCCCGTGCACGGCAAACTTGTAGAGGTGGCCGGGTCCGACATGGGGCACCCAGCCCAGCCACACGCCGCTGGGGTGTTGCCGTTGCAGCGGGTGGGCCGCTTCGCTCCAGGCGTTGAAATCGCCCAGCACCGACACGCCCCGCGCGTTCGGTGCCCACACCGCAAACACGGTGCCCGGGGTGCCGTCCACCGCCTGGGGGTGGGCGCCCAGCTTGTGCCAGGGGCGGCGGTGGCGGCCTTCGCCGAGCAACCACACGTCCAGATCCCCCAGCCAGTGCTGGAGCTCAGGGGGCAGAGCCGACGGGGGTGGGGTCATGGTGGGCCTGTGGGGGTGTTTGGCGGACGCGACATCCGCACTCTAGCAAGCCGGGTGCCAGCGGTGCGCGCGCACCCATTGGGCGACACCCACTGCCTTCAGGCCATTGGGGGAAACGACAGGCGGATGCGCACGGTGAGGCCGCCGCCCGGCGTGTCGTGCAGACTGAGTTCACCGCCGTGCAGCGCCGCCACCTTGCAGGCAATGGCCAATCCCAGCCCGCTGCCCTCGGCGTGGGTGCCGGGCATGCTGACAAATCCCTGCCCCAGTTGCTGGCGCAGCGCAGGGGCGATGCCTGTCCCGTGGTCGGTGATGTGCCATGTGGCACCTTGATGGTCGGTGATCAGTGCCACACGGATGGCTTGGGCAGAGCCACTGTGCAGCACGGCGTTGTGCACCACGTTGTCCAGCATGGCCATCAGCGCCTGCGGGTCTCCCGTCAGCTGTGCGCCCGGTGGCAGGTCCAGCTCCAGGTGTGTGCCGTGTGCGCTGGCCAGGGTCTGCCACACCGGTACCGAGGGGGCCAACCAACCGGCCACACCAAAGCGTTCGGTGGACGGCGCCTCGGGCATGGCATCGTATTCGGCCAGCTTCAGCAACTGATCCACCAGGCGGGTCATGCGGTCGATGGCGTGCAGCACATGGGTGCGGTGGCGGTCGTTGTGGCTGGGGTCGGCCGACCGGCCCAGCAATTGGGCGTGGATTTTGAGCGCCGCCAGCGGTGTGCGGAATTCGTGGGCGGCGCGGGCCACCAGGTGTTGTTGGGCCAGGCGGGCGTCGCCCAGTCGGGTGAACAGGGTGTGCAAGGTGTTGACCAACGGCAGCAGGTCTTCGGGCCAGGGGCGCTGCGTGAGCGGGTGGTGCGCCTGCAGCGGGTCGTTCTGGGCGAGTTGCTCGCGCAGTTCTGACACCGGCCGCAGCGACCAGTTGGCCGCCAGGTGCAGCAGGGCATACAGGCCCAGCGTGACGGCCACCAGGGCGCTTGCCAGGCCCGGCGCGATCTGCCAGAACGCTTCGCTGCGCGACTGGTTGGGCTGCGAGACCTGAATGGTCAACCCGTCCTGGGCCACTGTGTACACGTGCCAGGTGTGTCCCCGCCACTCCACCCGGTGCCAGCCCGGTTGCTGGCGCGGGGGGCCGTCGTCTCCCTCGGCGGTGTCGGTCGGGTAGGCCAGGGTGCCGTCTTCGGCCCAGATCTGGCTGGTGAACTGGCCTTTGTCGGGCGGGTCGGGCTCGTTGGAGTCTTCCGATTCCAGGCCATGGCGAATGACGGACTGGGCCACCTGCTCCAGCGTGTGGTCACGCTGTTCGTTGACGGTCTGCCACGTCAGCACAAACGACACCACCCCGCACAGCGCCCCGGTGACCAGCAGGGCCAGCCACTGCACCCGCATCAGGCGCGCGCGCAGCGAGAGCGAGGCCAGCCTCATGGGGCAGATGGTGCAGACGTGGCAGCAGCGGGCGGAACCAGCTTGTAGCCGCTGCCGCGCACGTTGTGCAGCCACCCGTCGCCCAGCTTGCGGCGCAGGTGGTGCAGGTGGACTTGCACCGCGTTGCTGGCCACTTCGGTGCCCCAGCGGTACAGGCGGTTTTCCAGCCACTCGGCCGAGCGGACCACGCCCGGCTGCTCGGCCAGGGCCAGCAGGATGTCGAACTCGCGCGGCGACAGGGCCAGGGGTTGGTCCGCCAGGCGCACGTCACGGCGCAGCGGGTCGATGACCAGGGTGCCCAGCGTCAGCGAGGGGTCGCGGCGGCCTTGTGCACGCCGGTGCAGGGCGTGCAGGCGGGCCAGCAGTTCGTCGAAATCGAAGGGCTTGACCAGGTAGTCGTCCGCGCCCAGGTTCAGCCCCTTGACCCGGTCGGTGGTGACGTGGCGGGCCGAGAGAATCAACGTGGCGGGGCGGTGGGCTGCGGCCTGGCTCTGTTTGAGCAGGTCCAGACCGTCCATGTCGGGCAGGCCCAGGTCCAGCACCCACAGGTCGTAGGCGGTGTGGCCGATGGCGGCAAGGGCCTGGCTGCCGCGCTGCACCCAGTCCACCTGAAAACCGGCGTCGTTCAGGCCCAGCATCAGGCCCTCGCCAATCTGGGGGTCGTCTTCGGTCAGCAGCAGCTTCATGGCTTGGTGGGTGGCTCAGTGGGTCAGCCAAAAAAAACGGTGGACTGGGCCACCGTTTGGGGGGACAGGCACGTCAGCTTACATGGCTGCGGGCTTGACCTTCTTGGCCCTGTTGGCCTTTTTGGCGCGTTTGGCTGGCTTGACCTTGGCCTGGCTGGCGGCCGACACGGACACCGATTGGGTGGCGGTGGGCAGCAGCGGGGTGGCGGCCTGGGCAGCGGCGGCGGTGAACAGGCCCAGGGCGATGAACAGGGCGGTGGCGGTGTTTTTCATGGTGGCTCCGATGTGGGAAGGTTGACCCCAGCACTGCCCCACTGGGGGGCGGTTGGCGCTGCGGTGAGCCGATTCTGCTCAGCCACATTTAAGGCAGCATGAAGGCCGTGGCCCGGGTTCAGCCGGCGTAGGGGTTGGCCACGCCCAGCCCGGCCAGGATCTCGGTTTCGCGGGCCTCCATGGCCTGGGCGTCGGCCTCGCTGGTGTCGTGGTCCCAGCCCTGGGCGTGCAGGGTGCCGTGCACCAGGAGGTGGGCGTAGTGGTCGGCCAGCGTTTTGCCCTGCTCGGCCGCTTCGCGGGCCACCACGGGGGCGCACAGCACCAGGTCGGCCATCATGACCGGGCCGGTGCAGTAATCGAAGGTGAGCACGTTGGTGGCGTAGTCCTTCTGGCGGTAGTCGCGGTTGAGCTGTTGGCCCTCCTCGGTGTCCACGATGCGGATGGCCATTTCGGCGTCCATGTCCAGTGCGTGCCGAATCCACTTGATGACGCGGTGGCGGGGCAGGGCGGCGCGGTGCGTGGCGGCGTCGGCCAGTTTGGCGAACTGCAATGAGAGGGTGAGTTGGTGCAGGGGCATAAATTTGATTGAACTTGATGTTTAGCGATTGATGTAATTCAATTGTTTGCTACTGTTTTGTGTTTTTTTGCGGGGCTGGGGTGTTTTGGCAGCCTTCACCGCGTGGGCACGCAACGCCGCATCCAGTGCCAGCCCCGCCCATGGGCGCATCAGGGCGGGGGATTCCATGGCGTCTTCGGGGGCGCTGCGGTAGCCCATCGTCATGGGTTTGCCTTTGGCCAGGTACACAAACGGTTGGCCACCAGCGGCCTCGAACGTGGCCACGGTGGTGGCGTCGGTCTTCAGCCACAGGCGCTCGCCTTCGCCCAGGTCGGCAATGATGGCCAGCGTCAGCCCGTCGGTGCTCAGCCCCCAGCCGCCAAACATCCGCCTGGCCACACAGGGTGCCACCGGTGCCAGCAGGTCCAGGCAATGGCGGACAAATTCGGGCAGTGGTGCGGGCATGGTGTGTGGGGTCAGTCCACCTGCACGGCGCGTTTGCGCCGCGGCGTCGCCCCCGGTGCGCCGGGCGGCGGCACTTCGGCCACCGCGCCACTGAAGCCCTGGGTGCCACGGGCGTCGTAGGCATCGACGATGCGGGCCACCAGCGGGTGGCGCACCACGTCGGCGCTGGTCAGGCGGCACATGGCAATGCCTTGCACGCGCTTGAGTACCCGCTCGGCGTCAATCAGGCCGCTCAGTTGCGTGCGGGGCAGATCGATCTGGCTCACGTCGCCGGTGACCACGGCCTTGGAGCCAAAGCCGATGCGGGTGAGGAACATCTTCATCTGCTCGGGCGTGGTGTTCTGCGCTTCGTCGAGGATGACAAACGCGTGGTTGAGTGTGCGCCCGCGCATGAAGGCCAGGGGCGCAATTTCAATCTGCTGGCGCTCAAAGGCTTTTTGCACCTTGTCAAAACCCATCAGGTCGTAGAGCGCGTCGTACAGCGGGCGCAAATACGGGTCCACCTTCTGGCCCAGGTCGCCGGGCAGAAAGCCCAGCTTTTCGCCCGCTTCCACGGCGGGGCGGGTGAGCACGATGCGCTGCACCGCGCTGCGTTCCAGCGCGTCCACCGCGCAGGCCACGGCCAGGTAGGTTTTGCCCGTGCCTGCGGGGCCGATGCCAAAGGTGATGTCGTGCGTGGCCATCTGGGCCAGGTAGTGGGCCTGGTTGGGCGTGCGGCCCCGGATTTCGCCCTTGCGGCTTTGCATGCCCAGGGTCTCGGTGTCTACGCCCATGAGGGCGGTGTCACCGCTGAGCATGAGCTGTACCTGCTCGGGCGGGATGGGTTTGCGCGCCATTTCGTACAGGGCTTGCAGCGCTTCCAGCGCTTGCTCGGCGCGGGCCTTGGGGCCTTCGATGCGGAACTGCTCGAAGCGGTGTGCCACCTTCACCTGCAAAGCGGCCTCAATGGTGCGGATGTGGCTGTCCATGGGGCCGCACAGGTGGGCCATGCGGGCGTTGTCGGGGGGGGAGAAGGTATGTCGGAGAATCACGGCTCGATTGTGCGTCAGTCGCCGATGCATTTTGTTCGCGGGGAGTTCTCATCCATGCCTGTGCCGCATCCCGAGCCGTTGGCGGCTTTCCCAGTTGACAATGCCAGGACCGTGCCGGGTCAGCCCTCGTTGCTGGATGCCGTGTGGTATCGCCGCGTGCTGGCCGCGGGGACGGTGTGGCTGCTGATTTGGACGCTGCTGCCCGTATGGGTGGCCTTGCAGGAGCCCAGCTTGGGCTGGCGCTTTGTGCCCGACCCGCAGGGCCAGGGTGTGTTGGCTTACAGCCCTCAAGCGGTTGTCAAGATCGCCAGCCGAGACCAGGCACAGGCGAGGGTGCTTGCGCTGCGCTCCGTGTCGGCGGCGGGCGCCCCGGTACAGGTGGTGGAACTGGACAGTTTGTGGGCCACCGAGGCCCCCTCCATGCTCAAACGCCAGGACGAACTGGACCGTTTTATTGAACTGCAGCACGCCGCATGGGCCCTGCTGGATGGCGCCCGCGATGCTGCGGTGCCAGTGGAGGTGCAGCTCGCGGACGGGCAATGGGTACAGCGCACCGTGCGCGATCGCCACTGGACCGAACTGGGCTGGCTGTTCTGGGTGCCACTGGCCTGTGGCCTGGTGCCGTTTGTGGTGGGCGTGGCGGTATCTGCGTGGCGCTGGCAAAGCCTGGGGGCCAGGTTCCTGGGGCTGGCCAGTGTCATGGCGTTGCTCAGTTTGGCCGAGGTGTCGGTGGTCACCGGGCGGTTGGGATTGCTGGCCCCGTGGTTTGCCGAGGCCGGTCAGGTCTTCGTGCGTTGCACCTCGTTGGTGGCGGTATGGGCCTTTGTGATGATGATGCTGCACTACCCCACACCCATGCGCCACGCGAGGGCCTGGATGCGCGGCACTGCCGCGCTGCTGGGGGTGTTGCTGGTGCTCAATGTGTTGCAGTGGCCAGCCCAGTTGGAGATGCGCTACAAGTTGTGGCTGGTGGTGGGCAGCGTGGCACTCATCGCCCTGGCCGTGGCCCAGAGCCTGATGCACAGGCACGACCCGGTACACCGCGCCGCGGCGCGGTGGTTGGCGGCTTCTGCCCTGGTGAGCTTCAGCGTGGTGATGGTGGCGTTTGCCATTTCGCTGGTGTACGACGTGCAGGTCATCAGCAACAGCTACCGCTGGCTGTCGGTGCCGCTGTTGTATGTGGGCCTGATGTTTTCGGTGGGTCGGGCGAATTTGTTCGAGTTGGAGCGCTGGTGGGTGCCGCTGTGCCTGTGGTACCTGGGCGGCACGCTGGTGGTGCTGGTGGATCTGGCCCTGGTGGCCGTTCTGAAGGTGGATGCGGGCGCGGCCATCACCCTGTCGCTGCTGGCCATCGGCTGGTTGTATTTTCCGCTGCGCCAGTGGTTGTTGGCGCGGCTGCAGGTGTCTGCACGTCCCCATGCCGCGGCCTACTTGGCCGACCTCATCGGTGCGGTCAACGCCGGCCTGGCGGGAGAGCAGGCGGCGCGCAAGGCCTGGGCTGCGCTGCTGGAGCGTGTGTTTGCGCCGCAGCAGCTCAAACGCGTCATGCCTGAGGCGCTGGCGCCTGGCGACCAGGCAATGCCCCCGATGGGCAACCGGTTGCCTGCGGTCATTGGCGACATGGGACGCCAGCTGTGGGTGCCAGATGTGGGCGGCCAGGCCCAGTGGTGTTTGACCTTGGCACAACGGGGGCGCCAGCTGTTCACGCCGGAGCATGTGCAGGTGGCAGCGCAACTGTGGCAATTGCTGGACCACGGTTTGCAGCAGCAGCGCCAGACGCAGGGCGCAGTGGACCGAGAGCGTCAGCGGATTGCTGCTGACCTGCACGATGATCTGGGCGCCAAACTGTTGACGCTGGCACAGCCAGGGGTGGTGGGTGACCGCGGTCAGCTTGCCCGTGAGGCCCTTGATGACATGCGTCAGAGCGTGCGGGGGCTGTCGGGCAAGCCCGTACCCGCCGCCGATGTGCTGGCCGACTGGCGCGCAGAGGGGGTGTCGCGGTTGCAGGGAGCGGGTCTGGATGTGCGCTGGACCTGCACCGAGCCACCGCACGGCGGTGCATGGCCTTCTCGGCTGCACTTGCAGCTCACCCGTCTGCTGCGCGAGGCATTGAGCAACGTCATTCATCACAGCGGCGCACGCCTGTGCCAGGTGCACATCGACGTCGGTGAGCAGTGGGTGACGCTCTCGGTGGACGATGACGGCAGGGGCTGGCCGGCCACGACTGGCGAAGGGACCCACGAAGAGGCAGCGCCAGCCCGTGAAGGTTTGGGCTTGCCCAGCATGGAGCGGCGTGCGCGCAAGCTGGGGGGGCAACACAGGTTTGAGTGCTCGCCGCTGGGCGGGGCTCGGGTGTGGGTGAAAGTGCCCATGGACCTCTCGAAGGACCACGGCGCTGGATGACACGGGCGATGCGGTTGGAGCCGTCGGTACCATTCGTGCATGGATCACGCCCTCGTTGTTGAAGATTTGCCCCAAGTCCGGCAGTGGCTGGTGTCGGTGCTGGCACAGGCCTTCCCTGCTGTGCGGGTGACGCAGGCCGGGCGTCGGGACCAGGCGCTGGCCTGCATCGCTCAGCAACCGTTTGACCTGGCCTTGGTGGACCTGGGTTTGCCCGATGGCTCGGGGGTGGACGTGGTGGGCGCACTGCGCCAGCACCAGCCGCTGGCGGTCCCCGTGGTGGTGACCATTTACGACGACGACGAGCACCTGTTTCCCGCACTGCAAGCTGGCGCGTTTGGTTACTTGCTGAAAGAGCAGCCACAGGACATGCTGGTGGCGCAGCTGGTGCGCATGGTCGATGGTGAGCCGCCGCTGTCACCGCCCATTGCCCGTCGGGTGTTGGCCCATTTCTCCGACGGAGCGCGCCGCCGGGAAACGTTGTTGCGCCAAGCCGAGGACCAGGTTCGCCTCACCGAGCGTGAGACCGAAATGCTGCAGCGGGTGGCCAAGGGTTACACCCTGGTCGAAATTGCCCAACAACTGGGCTTGTCCCGCCACACCGTGGGTGACCACATCAAGCAGGTCTACCGAAAGCTCAATGTGTCATCCCGCGCCGAGGCGGCTTTGGAGGCGGCACGCCGTGGCCTGGTGAACCCCTGACGTTCGCTTCGCTATGCTGTGGGCCGCTTTGTCCCCCAACACAACCCCCACGATTGCCCCATGATTGGAAGACTCCAAGGCCTGCTGGCCGACAAATCGCCTCCTCAGGTGCTGGTGGATTGCCACGGCGTGGGCTACGAGGTGGATGTGCCCATGAGCACGTTTTACAACCTGCCCGACACCGGTGCAACCGTCACCCTGCTCACCCATTTTGTGGTGCGGGAGGATGCGCAAATTCTGTATGGCTTTGGCACGGCGCAGGAGCGGGAAGCCTTCCGTCAGCTCATCAAGGTGTCGGGCGTGGGGCCGCGCATGGCCCTGAGCGTGCTCAGCGGGATGAGCGTGGCGGATCTGTCCCAGGCCATCACCCGACAGGAGGTGGCGCGGCTGGTCAAGGTACCGGGCATCGGTAAAAAAACGGCCGAACGGCTCCTGCTGGAGCTCAAAGGCAAGCTGGGTGCGGACATGGGCACACTGGGCAGCGTGACCACCACCGATCACCAGCACGACATCGGGCAGGCCCTGATGGCGCTGGGCTACAGTGACAAAGAAGCTGGCGCAGCCCTCAAAGCCCTGCCCCCTGACGTGGGTGTGAGCGACGGCATCAAGCTGGCGCTGAAGTCGTTGACTCGCTGAGCGCGGCGGTTCATCGGCCCTGACGCGGGTCCGAATCCGTCACAGGGCTTCCCGCACAGGACGGTCATGGGTGGGCTGCAGTGGCCTGACATTGCTGGGGAACAGCTGGCCAAACAGGGTGAGCTGCGCCTGACTGATGGTGGTGGGTGTTTTGAGCACCAACCACAGCACCCCTTCCGAGCACGGGGGGGTGGTGAGTGATCCCATGTACTGGAAGTAACGCATGTCGCTGGGCAACAGACCCTGGGGATTGATCCCCGTGCCAGACAAGGGCACACGGTCGTTTTTGTCCAGCGGCATGTGGGTCCACACCGTGTGGATGACGGGGTTGGCGGCACCGGAAGTCAACGGCACCGCCAGCACGGCCAGTGCCCCTTCGGCACTGCGGTGCACCAGGTGCGCCACCATGGGGTGGACCTTGCCGTTGATCTGCTCTTCCGCTGGGTGGTGAAAGTGGAACTGCGCCAGTTCGTAGCGTGTGCCGCGCACGGTCAGGAAATTGCCCGGCGCCAGGTCCACCTGAATGGTGTGTCCATTGTGGACCACCGATCCAGCGACGGTTTCGTACCGGAGGTCCAGCGCTTCCGCAGGGCCTTGCAGTGTGGTGCTGCTGTCGATGGCGATGGGTGACTGCCGTTTGCCCCGGGCGCACTGGCTGAATTCGGGGTTGAGCTTCGCCCAGTTGGCTGGTCCCGTTGGGCCCTCGTAGCTCCAGTGGCCGTTGCCCAGAAACACCTCGTGCCCGTCCTCCGGGCTGTCCGCCTGGTGGCCAGCCAGCTCAGCGGCTTTGGCGCGGATGTAGTCCCGGCTGGCCGTTGTCGCATCGACTTTCTCCGTTTTGGGCATCGCCGTGGCGTGCTTGGCAGGGGCCTTGTCTTGGCTGGCGTGGGGTTTGGACGCCTTGCCGTTGGCCTTTTGCTTGTCTTCCGCGCGGGCCATGGCCGCGATGATTTTTTCCGCCAGTGTCTGCATGCCGTTGTCCGGTGCGGGCGCGGGTGCAGGGCGTTCGGGTGCGCGTGTGGCCGCGGCCCTGGCTGGCGTTGCGGGGGGTGGTGGTGGGGCGACTGACGCCGCAGGTGGACTCTCGGGTGGAGGCTTTTCGGTGGACGCCTGAACTGACGCTGCCGTCGACGCGGTGGGTGGCGCGGTGGGGGAAGGTGCGGCTGGTGGAGGTGCTGCTGCCTGGGTGGGGGAGCCCGTGGCGGCTGTGGCCCCTGCTTTGGTGGTGGCGTCTGCCGCCGCTTTGGCACGGGCCAACGCTGCAAAGTCGGCCACCGTGCGGGGCGGGTTGTTGATGGTTTCACCCAAGGCGGTCACGCTGGTGGTGGACGTGCCTGGCGCACCGGCTGGTGCGGGCAAGACCGCCGAGCCGGGCGGCTGAACTGGGTTGGCCGCGTTGGCCGGGGGGGCCGCAAGGGCCCCAGTGGTGGGCGGGGGCTCCGGCGAGGTGGGTCGGCCGACGGGCCCCAGCGTGGGGCGTAGGCTGCCCAAGTCAATTTTGCCCCGGGTGATGGGCACGTCGATCGGGGGTTCGTTGTCTGCCGCCGTGGCCGCACCCCAGCCTGCACTGGCCAGCCAGACACAGGCGGCGCACACCATGGGCGCGAGCATGCGGGCGGGTGTGCGGTGCAAGGTGGGCATGGTGTGGGGGCCGACGACGTTGGGGGGTGAAAGCGGGGGATACTTGGAGCTTATCGGCCCTTTCCCGTTCCAGTTGAGGACAGGCCTTGCCTTTGTTGCACCCGCTGACGCCATGAGCATACAAACCGACGATTTTTCCCCGGCCCCGGCCAAGCGCATGCTGGCTGCGGTGCCGGAGTCTCCCCGTGAGGAAGCGCTGGAACGTGCCCTGCGCCCCAAGCTGCTCGACGAGTACGTGGGCCAGTCCAAGGTGCGCGAGCAGCTGGAAATTTTCATTGGCGCTGCCAAAAAGCGCAGCGAGGCGCTGGACCATGTGCTGTTGTTCGGGCCACCTGGCCTGGGCAAAACCACGCTCAGCCACATCATCGCGCACGAACTGGGCGTCAACTTGCGCCAGACCAGCGGCCCGGTGCTCGAAAAGCCCAAGGATCTGGCGGCGCTGCTGACCAACCTCGAACCGAACGACGTGTTGTTCATCGACGAAATCCACCGCTTGAGCCCAGTGGTCGAAGAAATCCTGTACCCCGCGCTGGAGGATTACCAGATCGACATCATGATCGGCGAAGGCCCGGCGGCGCGCAGCATCAAGCTCGACCTGCAGCCCTTCACGCTGGTGGGGGCCACCACCCGCGCCGGCATGCTGACCAACCCGCTGCGCGACCGGTTCGGCATCGTGGCGCGGCTGGAGTTTTACACCGCGGAAGAACTGGCCCGCATCGTGCGCCGCAGCGCGGGCCTGTTGAACGTCGGCATGGACGAAGAGGGTGGTTTTGAGGTGGCGCGGCGCAGCCGGGGCACGCCGCGCATTGCCAACCGCCTGTTGCGCCGGGTGCGGGACTACGCCGAGGTCAAGGGCAACGGGCACATCACGCTGGAGTTGGCCAACAGGGCCCTGGCCATGCTGGATGTGGACCCGCAGGGCTTTGACCTGATGGACAGGAAGCTCTTGGAGGCGGTGATTCACCGCTTTGACGGCGGGCCGGTGGGGCTGGACAACATCGCCGCCAGCATTGGCGAAGAGCGCGACACCATCGAGGATGTGATTGAGCCCTACCTCATCCAGCAGGGCTATTTGCAGCGCACGCCGCGCGGCCGCATGGCCACGCAGGCGGCCTACCGTCACCTGGGGGTGGTGCCCCCGGCCAGCAGGGCCGACCTGTTCGGTGAATGACCGCCAGTGTCCTTCGCCCCGCTTGGTGCGGGCAGAGGCGCACTCAGTATTCGAGAACGCGCGGCAAGTCCTGTGCCTGTGCGATCCATTTGGCCACCTCAGTGGCCGAGGGTGGGCGGCGGGTCAGCTTCTTCTGCTCGTTGACCTCGGCCATGGCCTGCGCCAGGTTGGCCGCATTGCGCCTGGCCAGCTGTGGCACCGTGTTGACACCGGCCACTTCCAGCAACTCGGCGTACTCTGAGCCCACGCCACTGATGCGGTACAGGTCCACCATGTTGGCGAACTTCAGCACCTGGGCCCCGCTCAGGCCCGTTTGATCGGCCAGGTCCTTGCGCTGTTTGGGTGTGCCGCAGTGGGCCAGCAAACCGTCGGTGTCCTTGACGCCGGCGGCGCGCAACTTGGCCCCGATGGTGGGACCAATGCCTTCAACGTCTTCAATCTTGCGGTTGACCATGGATGTCTCTCCTGTCAAGCGGTGGTTGAGGAATGCCGGAAGGTCCGGCGGGCACGGCACCACTTTAGCCGACGCCGCGGCCGCTGCCGGGTGCTCCCGGGCCGCAGCGACCCGGTGACGCGTGTGCTTTTGCGCGATCAGGTCGTTTTTTCGTCCAGAGGCGCGTGGGTTTCCAGGTCATTTTCCAGGTGGGTCACGTCACCCCAGCCGACCAGGGTCAGGCTTTCGGGGGTCCACAGCAGGCGGTTGATGGCCGCGTTCTTCAGCAACCAGCTGCGGGGGGCCTGAAGGGCCAGGCCGGTGGCCGCTCGGTAAAGCACGTCGAGCACGCCACCGTGTGCCACCAGGGCAATGTGCTCCCCCACATGGCGTCGGGCCAGGTCGTTCAGGGTGGCCAGCACCCGGGCTTGCAGGTCCACCAGTGACTCGCCACCGGCAGGAACCCATTCCGGCACCCGGGTACGCCACAGGGTGGCCTCTTGCGGGTGCTGGGTTTCTATTTCCAGCCAGGTCTTGCCCTCCAGCACCCCAAAACAGCGCTCGCGCAGGCCGGTGTGCGGCTGGACCGCCAGGCCCTGGGCTTGCGCCAGGGCGTGTCCGGTGTCAAAAGCCCGACTCAGGTCGCTGGCATAGACGGCGTTCAATGGCTCGTCGGCCAGTGCGGCAGCCAGGCGGGAGGCCTGCCAGCGCCCGGTGTCGTTCAAATCGATGTTGGTGTGACCCTGTATGCGGGTGTCCTGGTTCCAGCTGGTTTCGCCGTGGCGAACGACGATCAAACGGGTGGCTTGCACGGGAGAGGCCTTGAGAGTGGTGAAAAAAAAGCGGGAAATACAACCTGCCCGTTCTCAGGGGCATGTCCAAACTGTAACCGTGGTCGTACCATCGGCGTGCCCCGCACTCTCAGCTGACCTGGCTGTATCCCTTGCCCATGACCGACGCACCGCCACCGTCCCCCGTCCCTGTCCAGCTTGTCGGCGGAGACGTCAGCCCTTGTGCGCCGGGCCAGGACATGCCCCTGGACCGTGTGCTGGAGGGCCTGGGCGATGGGGTGTGGGACTGGGACATGGTCACGGGACGGGAGTTTTTTTCACCCCGTCTGCGGGCCATTTACGGGTACACCGACGCCGATCCGCTGACGCACGCCACCGATCTCGATGCCCTGACCCACCCAGAAGATTTGCCGGGGTTGGCAGCTGACCGCGAGGCCCACTGGCGCGGCGACACCCCCATTTACCGCAACGAGCACCGGGTGCGTCACCGCGATGGGCGCTGGATCTGGGTGCTCACGCGCGGCCTGGTCATCAGCCGCGCTCCCGACGGCAAGCCCCTGCGCATGGTGGGCACCCACACCGACATCACGGGCCGCAAGTCGGCCGAGCTCTTGCACATCCAGACCAGTGAGCGCCTCGCGCTGGCCACCCGTGGGTCCAACGATGGGTTGTGGGATTGGGACTTGCAGACCGATGTGGTGTATTACTCCCCGCGCTTTCAGCAGTTGCTCGGGTATGACAGCCCGGCGGCGTTTGACGCGGGGTTCACTTTCCGCAGCCATTTGCACCCGGACGACCGTGAGCGGGTGACACGCGCCATCCGCGCCCACCTGACCGGTGGCACGGGCAGCTTTGACGCAGAGTACCGGTTGCGCACCCGCCAGGGCGTCTACCGCTGGTTCCATGGCCGGGGGCAGGCGGCCAGTCCCGATGCACAGGGGCATCCCACCCGGTTTGCAGGCCACCTGACCGATGTGACCCAGCGCGTCGAAGCCGAGCGGGCCCGACAACAAATGGAAATCCAGCTGCGCGAAGCCCAAAAGCTCGAAGCCATGGGTACCTTGGCCGGTGGTGTGGCGCAGGATTTCAACAACCTGCTGTCCGCCGTGTTGGGGCATTTGGATCTGGCGCGCAAAGACACCGCGCCGCAGGCCAGTGCCTTTCCCCACCTGCAGGCAGCCGTTCAGGCCGCTGAGCGGGCCAAAGGGCTGGTGCAGCAGATTCTGGCGTTCAGTCGCCAGCAGGTCCAGCACATGAAGGTGGTGGACCTGGGCCAGGTGGTCGCAGGTGCCCTTCAGGCGCTGCAGCCGCTGGTGCCTGGTGGGGTGACGCTGACCGCCCCGGCACCCACACAGCCGCTGTGGGTGCTGGCCGATGCGGAGCAGCTCAGGCAAGTGGTCACCCACCTGTGCACCAACGCTTGGCAATCCCTGGCGGGCGGTGTGGGCGAAGTGGTGGTCACCGTGGCACCGGGCACCCACGGGGGTGCCACATTGACCGTGCGGGACAACGGCCCTGGCATGTCCACCGAGGTGTTGGCCCGTGCCTTCGAACCGTTTTTCAGCACCAAAGCGCACACCAGTGGCGGCAGTGGGCTGGGGCTGGCGGTGGTGCATGGCATTGTCAAGGCACACCAGGGCAGCGTTGGGGTACACAGTGCGCCGGGCAAGGGCAGCCGGTTTGAGGTGTGGCTGCCCGAGGTGAAGGCAGAGGCTCCCCGGGCGTCCGACACCCCGACGGCCAGGCAACCCCAGCCGCGTGTCGAGCCTGCGCGCGCGCCCTCACCCGTGGCGGTGACGCCGGGGGTGCCGCTGCCCCGGCATGTGGTTTACATCGATGACTATGAAGCCATGGTGTACCTCATCTCCCGCATGCTGAAAAAACACGGCATCCGCGTGTCGGCGTTTGAGCGCACGGAGGATGCTTTGGCCCTCATCCGCGCCAACCCCGCTGCGGTGGACCTGCTGGTGACCGACTACAACATGCCCGGCATGAGCGGCTTGGATGTGGTGCGCCAGGTCAAGGGCTGGGCACCGGGGCTGCCCGTGGTCATCACCTCGGGGCACGTCACGCCCGGCATGAGCGCCGAGGCCCTGTCCGTGGGGGTGCTGCAGGTGCTCAACAAGCAAGACAGTGTGGAAGAGCTGGCGACCCGCATTGCCCGCCTGGTGCAGCAGCTGCCGGTTCGGCCTTAGGTCGGTTCCGGCATCAGCGGGGAATGTCGAGGTTGACCTGCCGGGGCCCGGACGCTGGGGTGGGGAAGTCGGTCAGCGCGGCCTCCAGCATGGCGCGCCACAGGGCGGGGCTGCTGTTCCAGCGGCCGTCGTGGCTGGCGGTGCTTTCGAAGGCCAGTTCACCCTGGCGGGCGTCACGCACCACCACCGACACGCGGCGCAGGTGGTAGGGCATGTCCACCCGCCACAGGCCGCCCACGCGCAAACCCACCCCCCGGTTGTCGGCTTGCAGACCCCAGTGGGGCCAAGGTCCCTCGCGTGGGTCGTCCCACGGTGCGCGGGGCAGGGTGGTGTGTGTGGCCGACACCTGCACCCGCCAGGGTGCGCTGCCCTCTGGTGGGCCGCTGCTGCCTGTGCCGACGGCGGCCTTCACCCAACCCTTGCCCGCCAGCACCTCGCTGGCCAGGCTTTCCAGCTCGGCCTGCGCGGAGGCGCTGGCACCGCTGGACTGGGAAGGCAGTCTTTCAAAAATGTAGCTGACTTTTCCCGTGTTTGTTGCGCTGGATGGCCATTTTGTGTGACTTTCCACGAGGTTGTCCACCCGCATGACACTGGCGCAGCCCGTGGCCAGCAAGGCCCACGTGGCGCCCAGTGCCGCCAGGCACCAGCGGCGAGGTGGGGCAAGGGTGTGGGCGGGGGGCATGGTGGGCAGTCAGGCCAGTTGAATCACCTGCAGCGCAGGCAGACTGGCGGGGGAGAGGTCGTCCGGTGGCAGCTCTTCGCTGTCGAAGGCGGTGTCGCCGTCCTCGTTGGCTTCGCCGGTGGGCACCAGGGTTTCAAACGGGAAGAGCTGGCGGTCCATCAGGTGGCTGGGCACCACGGTTTGCAGGGACCGCAGCATGTTGTCCAGGCGGCGGGGGTGTTTTTTGTCCCACTCCTTGAGCATGTTGCCCACCTGCTGGCGTTGCAGGTTCTCCTGGCTGCCGCACAGCGTGCAAGGGATGATGGGAAAGTCCCGCAACTTGGCCCAGCGGATCAGGTCTTTTTCGGCCACGTAGGCCAGTGGCCGGATGACGGTGTGCAGGCCGTTGTCGCTGACCAGCTTGGGTGGCATGGCTTTGAGCTTGGCGCCAAAAAACATGTTCAGGAACAGGGTGGCCAGGATGTCGTCGCGGTGGTGGCCCAGCGCAATTTTGGTGGCACCCAATTCAGCGGCAACGCGGTACAAAATGCCCCGGCGCAAGCGGCTGCACAGGCTGCACATGGTTTTGCCCTCGGGCACCACGCGCTTGACGATGGCGTAGGTGTCTTGCGTTTCGATGTGGAAGGGCACCCCCAGCCGGGTCAGGTACTCGGGCAGGATGTGGTCGGGGAACCCGGGCTGCTTCTGGTCCAGGTTGACGGCCACCAGGCTGAAGTTGACGGGTGCGCGTGCCTGCAGCTTCAGCAGGATGTCGAGCAGGCCATAGCTGTCTTTGCCACCCGAGAGGCAGACCATGACCTTGTCGCCTTCGCCGATCATGTTGTAGTCGATGATGGCTTCGCCCACCTGGCGGCACAGGCGTTTTTCGAGTTTGTGGTCTTCGCGTTCGATTTTGAGCTGCTTGGCCCGCGCCTCATCCTTGGCCGTCGGCAGGTCGGCTGGGGTGGTGGATGCGTCGGGTGTCCAGGAGGTGGCGGTGTTCATGGGGTGATCTGGGTGGTGCGGTGGGTGGCCTGGTGGGGTGGGCGTGTGGCGCCTCACCACTGCCCGCTTTGCATGCGGATGGCCACTTCGCAGTCGTCAAAAATTTGGAGTTTGGCAATTTTCACCCGAACACCGATGACACCGGGCAGTTGCATGAGGCGGTGGGTGAGCTTGCCGATCAGCGTCTCCAGCAGGTTGACGTGCTCGGCCGTGCACTCGTCGATGATGATTTGCCGCACCTTGCGGTAGTCCAGCACGTGGTTGATGTCGTCGTCGTGCGGCAGCAGGGGTTGTGTCCCCTGGTTGAGCTCGGCATCCACCTGTATGGGCTGGGGTGCGCATTTTTCCTGCTCCAGGATGCCCAGGTTGGCATCGAAACGCAGGCCGGTCAGGGTCAGGGTCTGTGTGCCCGCCTTGCTGTAGTGGGTGGAGACGGTCATGGTGCAGGCGGTCCGGAGGTGGGCATGAGGGAAAAATCCCGCTCGAATTTCATCAGGTGCTGGCCACCATCCACCAGCAGCGTGGTGCCGGTGATGGATCGGTTGGCCAGCGCAAAGGCCACGGTGGCGGCCACGTCTTCGGGGGTGGAGCTGCGCCCCAGCGGCGACAGGCGGTGCAGCGCCTGGAACTGCTCGTCGCTCAGCAGGTGGCTGGTCAGCGTGAGGCCCGGGGCCACGCCCACCACGCGCACCTGCGGCGCCAGGGCCTGGGCCAGCAAGGTGGTGGCGGCTTCCAGCGCCGCCTTGGACAGGGTGTAGCTGAAAAAGTCGGGGTTGGGGTTCCACAGCTTTTGGTCCAGCAGGTTCACCACCACGGCGGGCGCTTCGGCTGTGGTTGGGGCGCTGGCCAGCCGGTGGGCGTGCAGGCACTGCGCCAGCACAATGGCCGCCGCCGTGTTGGCGTGCAGGTGCTTGTCCAGCGCGGCGTAGCCGAAGCTGGCCGCATCGTCGTGCTCGAAGGTGCTGGCGCTGTTGACCACGGCGTCCACCGTGCCGAAGTGGGCCACCACGTCGGCCCAGAGCTGGCGCACCTGGGCTTCCTCACCCAGGTCGGCAAAAAATGTATGAAACAGGCCTGCAGCGCTTGACGTATTTGAACAGTCCGCTGCGGTTTTGGCGGCGTCGGCGGCGGACTGCCGGTGGTGGATGGCCACGTTCCAGCCCTGCTGGGCCAGTGTGAGCGCAATGTCGCGCCCCAGGCGGCGGCCGGCCCCCGTGACCAGCACGGTGCGGCGGCGGCCGGCGGCGGCCGGTGCCGGTGCGGGAGAGTAGCCTGGGGCCATTGGGGGAGAATCCGGGGGTGTTTGAACAGCGCCCGAGTGTAACGATGACCCTTGCCCAACGCCTGCAACAGGCCCTCAGTGACCACGGTGGCTGGCTGCCTTTTGACGCCTTCATGGCCATGGCCTTGTACGAGCCCGGGCTGGGCTACTACAGCAGCCCCCGGGCCACGTTTGGCCGCATGCCCGGTGCGGGCAGCGACTTTGTGACCGCGCCTGAGCTGTCGCCCCTGTTTGGCCAAACGCTGGCCCGCCAGGTGCGCCAGGCGTTGCAGGCCACCGGCACCCGCGAGGTGTGGGAGTTTGGGGCGGGCAGCGGGGCACTTGCTTTTCAAATACTGAAGCAAACAATTGAATCAGATAAAGCGCTGGATGCCAATTGCATTGAAAAATACACCATCGTGGACCTGTCGGGCACCCTGCGCGAGCGCCAGCGGGCCACGCTGGCCCCCTTTGGCGACCGCGTGCAGTGGGCCGACCAGCTGCCCCCCGCCCTCAATGGCGTGGTGCTGGGCAACGAGGTGCTCGACGCCATGCCCGTGAAGCTGCTGGCCCGCGTGGGCGGGCAGTGGCACGAGCGCGGCGTGGCGCAGGCAGACGATGGCCGCTGGGCCTGGGCCGACCGCCCCACCGAGTTGCGCCCCCCGGTGGACATGCCGGGTGAACACGACTGCGTGACCGAAATCCACCCCCAGGCCGAAGCTTTTGTGCGCACCCTGGCCGACCACCTGGTGACGGGTGCCGCCTTCCTGATTGATTATGGTTTTCCCGAGAGTGAGTACTACCACCCCCAGCGCAGCATGGGCACGCTGGCCTGCCACCACCGCCACCGCCTCGACGACAACCCGCTGGTGGCCGTGGGCGACAAAGACATCACCGCCCACGTCAACTTCACCGGGGTGGCACTGGCGGCGCAGGACGCCGGGCTGGCGGTGCTGGGCTACACCAGCCAGGCCCGCTTCCTCGTGAACTGCGGGCTGGCCGAGGTGCTGGACGGATTGCCGCACGACAACACCGGCCTGGCTGCGCGCAGCATGGCGGCCAAACTCATCCACGAGCATGAAATGGGCGAGCTGTTCAAGGTGCTGGCCCTGGCCCCCGAGGGCAGTGCGCAGGGCTGGTCGCCCATGGGTTTTGCGGTCGGTGACCGCACCCACACACTGTGAACGCCCCGCCATGATCCGCTGGATGCTGGTGATTTTTTTGGCGCTGCTGCTCATCAGCTGGTTCACGCCCTTGTTGCAGCGCCTGGGGTTTGGTCGCCTGCCGGGGGACTTCCGGTTCCGGCTGTTTGGCCGTGAGTGGTTTTTGCCCGTCACCACCACGGTGGTGCTGAGTTTGCTGGCCAGTGCCCTGGCGCGCTGGCTGTAGGCAGCCATGCCGCTGCGGTTGGTGCCCCCTTGAAATGCCGGTGGGTGGCGCCAGTTACATACCCGGCTGGGTATCAGGCCCATCCTTCATTTCAACCGCCCACCGCCCAAGAGTTCCACCATGAGTACCACCGCCAACGCCCCCCTGCATGTGGTGTGCCCGCACTGCCACACCACCAACCGTGTGGCCCAGGCCGACCTGGCTGCCCACCCCACCTGTGGCAAATGCCAGCAGCCGCTGTTCACCGCCCACCCGCTGGCCCTGGATGAAGCCGGGTTTGAGCGCCACGTCAGCCGCAGCCACCTGCCCGTGCTGGTGGATTTTTGGGCCCCCTGGTGTGGCCCGTGCCGTGCGATGGCCCCCGCCTTTGAGCAAGCCGCGGCGCAGCTGGAGCCCCGGGTGCGCCTGGTCAAGGTCAACACCGAAGAAGCCCAGCAGCTGGGTGCCCGGCTCAACATCCGCAGCATTCCCACGCTGGCGCTGTTTGTGGGCGGGCGCGAGGTGGCCCGCCAGGCCGGTGCCATGGGCGCGGCCGACATCGTGCGCTGGACACGCGCCCAGCTGGGCTGACCGCCCAGGGCGGGGCGTCTGGTGCCGGCTTGGCCGTGTGGGGCCTGCGCTGCACGCATTCACACCAACCCGAGCCCAATGTTGGACAATGGGGGCTCCACGAATGGCTTCGTGGGCAGCAAAGGGTTGACTGAGTCCCGCCATGACAGACCGCTCCATTGGCCGCTACGACGTTGTCCGCATCCTGGGCGAAGGGGCCATGGGTGTGGTGTACGAGGCCCTCGACCCGCGGCTGGCCCGCAAGGTGGCCATCAAAACCATTCGGCACGATGACCTGTCGGCCACCTTGGTCGAGTCCTATGAGCGCCGCTTCCTGACCGAGGCCCGCTCGGTGGCCCGACTGAATCACCCGCACATCGTGCGTGTGTTCGACGCCGGGCAGTCGGGCGAAGACACCTACTTGGTCATGGAGTACGTGCAGGGCGTCAACCTCAAGCACTGCCTGCGGCGGGGGGTGCGCTTTTCGCCAGCGGGGACTGTGCGCATCTTGGTGGACATGCTCGAAGCCCTGAGCCACGCCCATGCGCAAAAAATCATCCACCGCGACATCAAGCCCGAAAACATCCTGATGGATGCGACGGGTACCGTGAAGCTCACCGACTTCGGCATCGCCAAAATTCTGGACGATGAGGTGGACAACGGCACCCAACTGGCCGGGAAATCCATTGGCACGCCGCGTTACATGTCGCCCGAGCAGGTGCGCGGGCTGCCCACCGACGAGCGCAGCGACGTGTTTTCGGCCGGTGTGCTGATGTACGAGTTGCTGACGGCTGCGCAGCCCTTTGACGGCTCGCACCACATGGCCATCGCCACGCAGATCCTGCACGACGACCCCGCGCCGCCGTCCGCCCGCCAGGCCGACATCCCCGTGGTGCTGGACGCCATCGTGCAACGTGCCCTGGCCAAACGCCCCGAAGACCGTTACCCCAACGCCCAGGCGTTTCGGGCCGACCTGGTCCGCGCCGTGGCCGCTGAGCCCGCCACCCTGGCGCTGGGGGCGGTGGACGCCGCCACCTGTCTGGTGCGCCCCGACACGGCCGACACCTTGCGCGGCTTGCTGGACCGCTCGGCGGGTGCGGGCCTGTCCGCTGCCCAGGTGCCCTCGCCGGAATTGGCACCGGTACCCGGGGGGGCGGACCCCTCGGTGGGTGCATCCACACCCCGTCAGACCACGCCCGTTCACCCCGTGTCCACCACCGACCCAGCGGACTACCCGCCGCCGGAAGACGGCACGGTGTTTCACCCCAGCATCCTGCCGCCACCCGTTGCCTCACCAGCACCGTCAGGCACCGATGCCACCGGTGCGAACCTGGCAGGCACTTGGCCTGCCGAACCGCTGGCCCGGCGCAGGCGCTGGCCCTGGGTGCTGGGTGCATTGCTGCTGCTGGGGTTGGCGCTGCTGTGGCGGCCTTTCCCTTCCAAGCAGGCACCGGCCACCCCCTTGGCCGTGACCGACCCGGCTCAGAGCCTGTCACCCAAAGAGGAGCTGGTGCCGCCTTCTCCCGCGGCGCCCACGCCAGGGGCCGCGCCGCCGGTGGCGACCTCCGCCACCCCGTCGGCGCCAACAGCCGATGTGGGCACCGTGGTCACGCCCGTGCCAGCCGGGCCAGCGACCCCCAAGCCGCCCGAGTCCGGTGAGCGCCGAAAAGACGCGACAGCCCCTGTTGTCCCAGTGGTGCCCAGCGCAGGTGTGGCGCCTGCCCCAGTCCCCGAGGGGGCCAAACCCAAGCCCAGGCCTGAACCCGTTGCGGCGAGTGCACCGGCGGCAGTGGCGCCGTCTGAGCCTTGCCCGGATACGACACAGACCTTTCTGGAGCGCGAGAGTTGTCTGTGGAAGGCCTGTTTCACCGATGCCTTCCGTGCGCACCCGGTGTGCAAACGCTTTCACCCGGAAACCAAGTAGACACATGCCGCTGGAATAATGGGGTCATGGTCCAACCCCCAGACAAACCCGCCGTCCAGCTGCCCGCCACATCGCCTGTCCCAGCACGTGTCGGGCGGCGCATCCAGATGGTGGACATCGCACGCATGGCCGGGGTGTCCAACGCCACGGTGTCGCGGGCCCTCAGCGGCAGTCCCCTCATTCCCCAGGAAACCCGCGACCGCATCACCGAGTTGGCACGGTCCCTCAACTACCGGGTGAACGCCAGCGCCGCCAACCTGCGCAAGCAGGCGGTGTCCACGGTGGGGGTGGTCATGCTGGGCAGCGCCGAACGCCCTGCGCAGGCGGTGGCAGACCCCTTCATCATGGCCATGGTGGCCAGTCTGGCCGATGTGTTGGCCGAGCGCGGCCAGGACATGTTGCTGGCCCGCTGCGGGCCAGACAGGCTGCAAATGCTCCCCGACCTGGTCCGCACCGGGCGCGCGGCGGGGGTGGTGGTCATGGGGCAGTGGGTGGCGCATGAGGCCCTCAACGCCATGGCCAGGCAAGGCCTGCCCATGGTGGTGTGGGGTGCCAGCGTGCCGGGCACGGTGTACCCGGTGGTGGGCAGTGACAACGAGCACGGTGGCTACCTGGCCACGCGCCACCTGTTGGCGCAGGGGTGCCGACGCATCGCGTATTTGGGCCGGCTGGATCAGCCAGAGTCGGCGCTGCGCCACCGGGGCTACCTGCGGGCGTTGCACGAAGCCGGGGTGGTGGCGGCGCCCGGGCTGCAACACCCGGTGGACTTTTCCCAGCCCGGGTCACAGGCGGTGGTGGACCAGTGGCTGGCTGACCAGTCCATCCCCGATGGCGTGTTTGCCTGCAGTGACTTGGTGGCCATGGGTGTGGTCAGTGCGCTGGCGGCGCGCGGGCTGTCGGTGCCCGCCGATGTGAAGCTGGTGGGGTTTGACGATGTGGCCCTGGCCGCCCATGTGCACCCCAGCCTGACCACCGTGCGCCAGGACATGGCGCTGGCTGCCCGTACGCTGGTGGCCGTGCTGGAGCGGCAGGTGCAAGGCCTGCCCGATGCGGCCCAGTTGCTCCCCACCACCCTGGTGGTGCGCGACAGCAGCGGCGCTGCCGCCTGAGCGGTTTTCCCTGGTTCAGTCCGCGCTTGGGTGCCGCCACGTCCCGTGGTGGTGTCCTGCGGCCAGCTCGCCCCATCGCAGCGGCGTGGGACGGTCTTGGCTGAAAGATGCAAACATTTGCCTGAATTTTAGAAACGCCATCCATCATGTGGAAAAAGTGCGATGTCATTTTTTCGCAACGAAATTTTGTTACCAATAGTGCATTGAAAAATACCATACAAAACAATCATCTGTTTGCAGAAATTCATGTTCTGATGTTTGTTACATGAAGGTTACATTTCCGTTGTTTCGGGAAAACCCTGTCATGCAAGCGTTTGCATGACGGTTCAATACGGGCACCCCGCTGGTGTGCGTCGTGTGTGCCGGCTGGGAATCGATCAAACCCACACCGGAGACATTCCATGACCGCTTCTCGCAACACCCTGGCCCTGGCTTCCCTGCTGGCCTGCACCGCCCTGGCCCAGGCTGCGCCCGCGTTCGACGCCAACCTCGAACTCGACACCACCCACACCAACGCCATCGGCGCCACCAAGGCCAATGCCCGCTCGGGCGGGGTGGACCTGGGTGGCCGCGTCGAATTCAACCTGGGCGCCAAAACCAGCAATGGGGCATCCTTCGTGACTGCACGCGCCAGCCTGCTGTTGAACAAGAAAGGTGCCTCGGCCGTTGATGACATGTGGGTGCAGTTCGGCAACGCCGCCGCCGACGTCAAGTTGGGCCGCTTTGAAGCCATGGACCTGTTCCCCCTGGGCAAAGACACGGTGGTGGAACTCAACACCTACGGTGGCTACCAGGCCAACACGCTGCGGGGCCGTTTTGGCAGCGGCATCTTCCATGGTGCGTTGGGCCTCAATGCGTCCAGCGCACTGCGGATGGAGTTGGGTCTGGTCGAAACCAAGGACGCCGGTGCGGCCAAAGGTTTCCGGCCCGCCGTGACCTACACCGCTGGCAAACTCACACTGCGTGGCGGCCTGGAGTCGGTGAAGGTCAACGGTGCCACCGGCACGCAGACCGGCGCGGGTCTGTCGGCGGGTTATGCCCTGAGCAAGGACACCTCGGTCAACCTGAACTTCGCCAAGAAGAAGGACGACAAATCCGTGGGCCTGAACGCGCTCATCGGCGCGGCCGGCTTGGGCCTGATCCAGTCCAACGGCGCAGGCACCAACAAGTCCACCACGGTGTACGCGGCCTACACCCTGCCGCTGATGGGCGTCACGGGTGCCACGGTGACCCCGGCCATCAGCTACGCCAAAGGCCCCGCCGGCAGCCAGGACCAGGTGGCGGTGCGCGTGCGCATCAACTACGCGTTCTGATCGCCTTGCGGCCAGTGCCACGCGTGTGGCCCTGGCCCTCCCTGTTTCTCCAAGGTCGCTGACACAGCGTTGGGCCGGTCAATGCCCCATTGACCGGTCTTTTTTTTAGCCCGTGCGCGGCGCAGGATTTCGGGTACCGGGGGCACAATGAAGTGAAACCATTCCCCCTGCGCCCCTGCACGGTTG
The DNA here is from genome assembly GCA_013823635.1 of Polaromonas sp. Lineage (GTDB taxonomy): Bacteria > Pseudomonadota > Gammaproteobacteria > Burkholderiales > Burkholderiaceae_C > UBA2334. The sequence goes on from PNML01000003.1 coordinate 54,766, forward strand.
TCGTGCCCGCCAGTCCTTCTCCCTTCCTCATTTTTCATGGTCGTGAATCCCGTTTTTTCTGCCGCCACCCCTCGCCCCGAAGGCGCCCGCCTGCTGGCCGATGTGGGCGGCACCAACGCCCGTTTTGCCTGGCAGGCCGGGCCTGGCCAGCCGCCGTCGCGGGTGCGGGTGCTGCCCTGTGCCGATCACCCCAGCCTGCAGACCGCCATGCACGCCTACCTGACGGGGGTGGGGCTGGGCGTCCCCCGCCAGGTGGCCATCGCCATTGCCAACCCCATCACCGGCGACCAGGTGCGCATGACCAACCACCACTGGTCGTTTTCCCAGCGCGAGGTCCAGCGCGAGTTTGCCTTGGACACGCTGCTGCTGCTTAATGACTTCACCGCGCTGGCGCTGGCGCTGCCTGCGCTGCCCGCCGGGGACCTGCGACAGGTGGGCGGTGGCGTGGCCAGGACCGGTGCGGCCTGTGGGCTGGTGGGTGCGGGCACTGGCCTGGGTGTCTCTGGCCTGTTGCCCGACGGACGGGGTGGCTGGGTTCCCCTGCAAGGCGAGGGCGGGCACGTCACCCTCCCCGCAGAGACGCCGCGCGAGCGTGTGGTGATGGCGGGCTTGCAACGCCGTTACGGCCACGCCTCGGCCGAGCGCGCGCTGTGCGGCCAGGGGCTGCTGGACACCTGGCACTTGCTGTGCGAGGCCGACGGCGTCAGCAGCCAGCCCTGCACCACACCCGCCGCAGTCACCGCGGCGGCGCTCGCCGGGCACATTCCCCAGGCGGTGGAGGCGTTGACGCTGTTCTGTGCGCTGCTGGGTTCGGTGGCAGGCAACCTGGCCCTCACGCTGGGGGCGCACGGGGGGGTGTACATCGGCGGGGGCATTGTGCCCAGGCTGGGGCCGTGGTTCGATGCCTCGCCGTTTCGCACCCGGTTTGAGGCCAAGGGGCGTTTCGCCCCCTTGCTGCAAGGCATACCGGTGTGGGTCATCACGGCCGACACGTCGCCCGCGCTGCTGGGCGCGGCGCGGGCCCTGGATGCCGCAAAGGGCTGATGCCTTCAACGGCGCGCCGGTTCGCGGGTTTCCCCCAATGCACTCGTTCATTAATTAATTAAAAATGAACGCACCCGACGCGCCTTGTGTCGGGGCCAGCGACAAACCAGGGTCCACCGACCCGCGCACCGGAGACAAACCGAATGAAACTCAACCGAGTCCTGACCGCGGCACTGGCCGCCATTGCCCTGAACGCCGTGGCCGGCGAAGTCGAGGTCCTGCACTATTGGACGTCGGGTGGCGAGGCCAAGTCCGCCGCCGAGCTGAAAAAAATCATGCAGGCCAAGGGCCATGTGTGGAAAGACTTTGCCGTGGCCGGTGGCGGTGGCGACAACGCCGCCACGGTGCTGAAAAGCCGCGTGGTGTCGGGCAACCCGCCCGCTGCCGCGCAGATCAAAGGCCCCGCCATTCAGGAATGGGCGGCCGAAGGCGTGCTGGCCAACCTGGATGCCGTGGCCAAGGCCGAGAACTGGGACAGCCTGTTGCCCGGCGTGGTCGCCAACGTGATGAAGCACAAGGGCCATTACGTGGCCGCACCCGTCAACGTGCACCGCGTCAACTGGGTGTGGGCCAACGCCGATGTGCTGAAAAAGGCCGGTGTGGCGGCCATGCCCAAGACCTTTGACGAGTTTTTTGCCGCCGCCGACAAAATCAAAAAAGCGGGCCTGATTGCCGTGGCCCACGGTGGCCAGAACTGGCAGGACTTCACCACCTTCGAGTCGGTGGTGCTGGGTGTGGGCGGTGCCAAGTTCTACCAGGATGCGTTGGTCAAGCTCGACCAGAAAGCCCTGGCCAGCCCGACCATGACCCAATCGCTGGAAACCTTCCGCAAGATCAAGGGCTACACCGACGCGGCCTCACCCGGGCGCGACTGGAACCTGGCCACCGCCATGGTCATGCAGGGCAAGGCGGGCTTCCAGTTCATGGGTGACTGGGCCAAGGGTGAGTTTTTGGCCGCTGGCAAGGTGCCGGGCAAAGACTTTTTGTGCGCCGCAGCCCCCGGCACGGGCAACGCCTTCACCTTCAACGTGGACTCGTTTGCCCTCTACAAGCTGAAAGACGCCGGTGCCCAGAAGGCCCAGGCCGATCTGGCCGCCGCCATCATGAGCCCTGCCTTCCAGGAGGTGTTCAACCTGAACAAGGGGTCCATCCCGGTGCGCCTGAACATGGACATGGCCAAGTTCGACGACTGCGCCAAGCTCTCGGCCAAGGACTTTGTGGACACCGCCAAAACCGGTGGTCTGGTGCCCTCGGCCGCCCACGGCATGGCCATCAGCCCAGCGGCTGAAGGCGCCATCAAGGACGTGGTGAGCCAGTTCTGGAACGACGACAAGGTCAGCGTGGCCGACGCCCAGAAGAAGATCGCTGCCGCCGCCAAGCAGTAACGCCAGCCGGTCTGCGGGCAGGCCCTGGCGCCCACCCGCAGACCCGGTGTTCACCGGAAAGCCTCCCATGAGTCGAACTTTAGAGACGGCGCTGCCCAAGCTCGTCATCGCGCCTGGCTTTGTGCTGGGTTTTGCCTTCATCTACGGCCTGATGATCTGGAACGGCGTGCTGTCCCTGACCGGCTCGCGCATGCTGCCCAACTACGAGACCTTCGTGGGGCTGGAGCAGTACGCCAAGCTGTGGGAAATGGACCGCTGGTGGCTGGCGCTGAAGAACCTGGGCATTTTCAGCGTGCTCTACGTGGGCGGTTCGCTGCTCATTGGCCTGGCCCTGGCCGTGGTGCTGGACCAGAAGGTGCGCGCCGAGGGTGCGCTGCGCACCATTTACCTCTACCCCATGGCGCTGTCGTTCATCGTGACCGGCACCGCCTGGAAGTGGATGCTCAACCCCAGCCTGGGCCTGGAAAAGCTCATGCACGACCTGGGCTGGGCCAGCTTCAGCTTCGACTGGCTGGTGCAGGGCGAGACGGCCATTTACTGCGTGGTGCTGGCCGGCATCTGGCAAAGCGCCGGGTTTGCCATGGCGCTGTTTCTGGCGGGCCTGCGCGGCATCGACGACAGCCTCATCAAGGCCGCCCAGATTGACGGGGCCAGCCTGCCGCGCATTTACTGGCGGGTGGTGCTGCCCATCCTGCGGCCGGTGGTGTTCTCCACCATCATGGTGTTGTCGCACCTGTCCATCAAAAGTTTCGACCTGGTGATGGCGCTGACCGGCGGCGGCCCCGGCTACGCCACCGACGTGCCCGCCACCTTCATGTATGTGATGAGTTTCACCCGGGGCCAGATTGGCCTGGGCGCGGCCAGCGCCACCATGATGCTGGCCACCGTGGCCGCCATCGTCGTGCCCTACCTCTACAGCGAACTGCGGAGCAAACCCCATGAGCACTGACGCCCTGGCCTTGCGCCACAACCCCTGGCCCGCCCGCGTGGGGCGCGTGCTGGTGTACGCCGTGCTGCTGGTGGCGGCGCTGTTTTTCCTGGCCCCGCTGTACGTGATGCTGGTGACCGCCTTCAAGGATGCCCAGGAAATCCGCAGCGGCAACCTGCTCAGCCTGCCCGGCAGCCTGAACTTCAGCGCCTGGGGCCAGGCCTGGAGCACGGCCTGCACCGGCACCGACTGCCGGGGGCTGCAGCCCTACTTCTGGAACTCGGTGCTCATGGTGGTGCCCGCCGTGCTGCTGTCCACGCTGTGGGGTGCGCTCAATGGTTATGTGCTCAGCCTGTGGAAGTTTCGCGGCAGCGAGCTGCTGTTTGGCTTCATGCTGTTCGGGGTGTTCATGCCGTTTCAGGTGGTGCTGCTGCCCATGAGCCAGGTGCTGGGCTGGCTGGGCATTTCCAGCTCGGTGGGCGGGCTGATTCTGGTGCACTGCCTGGCCGGTCTGGCCAGCACCACGCTGTTCTTTCGCAACTACTATGCCGCCGTGCCCAAGGATTTGATCAACGCCGCGCGCATCGACGGGGCGGGCTTCTGGCGCATTTTCTTTCGCATCATCGTGCCGCTGTCCACACCCATCGTCATGGTCACGCTGATCTGGCAGTTCACCGCCATCTGGAACGACTTTCTGTTTGGCGTGGCCTTCAGCGGGGCCGACAGCAAGCCCGTGACCGTGGGCCTGAACAACATGGTCAACACCAGCAGCAGCGTCAAAAACTATCAGGTGGACATGGCCGCCGCCCTCATCGCGGGCCTGCCCACCATGCTGATTTATGTGCTGGCAGGCAAGTACTTCCTCAAAGGCCTGACGGCGGGTGCCGTCAAAGGTTGATTTATAGCCAAATTGGCACCCATCGCTTGTCTGTAAAGACTTTACAGCTCCTGTTTTATTTTTGATTCGAAAGCTCCGTCATGGCCTCCGCACTGCACATCCAGGGCATACGCAAAACCTTTGGCAAAGGCGACAAAACCGTCGAGGTGTTGAAAAAAATCGACATCGACGTCGCCCCCGGCGAATTCCTCATCCTCGTCGGCCCCTCGGGCTGTGGCAAAAGCACACTGCTCAACCTCATTGCCGGTCTGGAAGACCCCACCGAAGGCGAGATCCGCATTGGCCAGCGCAACGTGGTGGGCGTGGCCCCGGCGCAGCGCGACATCGCCATGGTGTTCCAGAGCTATGCGCTCTACCCCACCATGAGCGTGGCCGACAACATCGGCTTCGCGTTGGAGATGCGCAAGGTGCCCAAACCCGAGCGCCAGCAGCGCATTGCCGAGGTGGCGGCCATGCTGCAAATCGAGCACCTGCTGGACCGCCGCCCCGCCCAGCTCAGCGGCGGCCAGCGCCAGCGCGTGGCCATGGGCCGTGCCCTGGCCCGCCAGCCCCAGCTGTTTCTGTTCGACGAGCCGCTGAGTAACCTCGACGCCAAGCTGCGCGTGGAAATGCGCGCCGAGATCAAGCGGCTGCACCAGCTCAGCGGCATCACCAGCGTGTACGTCACCCACGACCAGATCGAGGCCATGACGCTGGGCAGCCGCATCGCCGTCATGAAGGGCGGCGTGTTGCAGCAACTGGGCACGCCCGAGGCCATTTACGACCGCCCCGCCAACACCTACGTGGCCACCTTCATTGGCTCGCCCACCATGAACCTGATAGCGGGAAAGCCAATGTTTGAAAGCGGCAGGGCTGCTTTTGACATCAAAAACGCCCGTTTGCCGCTGGATTGCCCGGCCCAGGAGGGCACCGAGGTGCTGATGGGCCTGCGGCCCGAGCACATCCGGTTCGACGATGCCTCGGCCTGGCGCGGCACGGTGTCACTGGTCGAGCCCACCGGGGCCGATACCTATGTGGTGGTGCGCACCGATGCGGGCGACATCACCGTGCGCGTGGCCCCACACAGCACGCTGGCCGTGGGCGAGCGCGTGGGCCTGGCGGTGACCGCCCAGCGGGCGAACTGGTTCGAAGCCTCCACCGGCCAACGGCTGGCGGACTGAGGCCGTTCGCAGTCCGTTGGCAGTGACCCGCCAGCATGGCCTGCCAGTGGATCAGGCCGGACCCGTGACCCCGGCGGGCAGTGGCAGGCTCAGCGTCACCGTCAGTCCGCCGGTTGGCGATGCCGCCGCGCTGGCCCCACCGCCATGGCGGCGCGCCACCTCTTGCACGATGGCCAGGCCCAGGCCGCAGCCGCCGGGCAGGGTGCTGGCGCGCCAGAAGCGCTGAAACACCTGGGCCAACTGCTCGGGCGGCAGGCCGGGGCCGTTGTCTTCCAGCGCCAGCAAGGCGGTGTGGTGGGTGTCATCGCGCGACACCCTGAGGGTGATGCGGCTGCCGCGTGGTGTGTACCGCAGGGCGTTGTCCAGCAGGTTGGCCAGGGCCTCGCGCAACTGCAGCGCATCGCCGTGCAGGGGCAGCTGGTCTTCGCCTTCGTAGCCCAGGTCCATGCCAGCGGCCAGGGCACGGGGCGTCCACTCGCGGGCCACGTCGCGGGCCAGGTGGGCCAGGTCCATGGCTTCGCGGCGGGCGTGGGTTTCGGTGCGGGCCAGCGTCAGCAGCTGGTGCACCAGGTGGGCGCTGCGCTGGGCGCCGGTCAGCACCTTGGCCAGGCGCTCGGCCATGGCCGGGTCGCTGGTCTGGCGCTGGGCCAGCTCCACCTGGCTGATCAGCCCGGCCAGCGGCGTGCGCAGTTGGTGGGCCGCGTCGTTGAGGAACCGCTTCTCCTGGCTCAGGTTGCGTGCCACCTGGGCCAGCAGGCCATTGACGGCCAGCACCAGGGCGTGCACTTCGGTGGGCGCTTGCTGAACGGCGATGGGCGAGAGGGCATCCACCGCGCGGTGCTCCAGTTGTGAGGCCAGCCGCGTCAGCGGGACCAGGCCCCGGCGTATGCCGGCGTGCACCAGCAGGCTGAGCAAGGCGCCCAGGGCCAGCAGCGGGGCCAGCATGTCGGCCACCAGCTCGCCGGCAATGCGTTGCTGCACCGCCAGGCCCTTGCCCACCTGCACCCGCAGCACCTGGGGGACGTCGGGCTCGCCGTAGCCCAGGTCCAGGGTGACGATGCGCAGCGGCTTGCCGTCCAGCTGGGCGGTGTGGAACTGGGGCTCGGCGGTGGACGTGGTGCTGCCCGCCGCGGGCGGTTGTGGCAGGCGGCCATTGCCCAGCAAAAACTGGCCGGGCGGGGAGGACACCATGTAGGTCAGGCGGTCGTTGGGGTCTTGCTCCAGCACGTCCTGCGCCGCGCGTGGGAAGTCGATGAGCAGGCCCGAGCCCACGGGTTTGACCTGGCGCGCCTGCGCCCGCACCGATTGGCTGAGCGACTGGTCAATGCCTTTCTCGACGTAGCTGAGCGCCATGCGGTAGGCCAGCAGCCCGCCGCCCGCCCACAGCACCAGTTGTGGCAGCAGCAGCCACAGCAGCAGCTGGCGCCGCAGCGACAGGCCTGGCCACCAGCGGGGGGTGAACACGGTTCAGGCGCCGGGGCCGTCGAGCAGGTAGCCCAGGCCCCGGATGTTGCGAATGCCGTAGGCCGACCCGGCCAGCTTGCGGCGCAGGCGGTGCACGTACACCTCCAGGGCGTTGGACGAGAGGGCGCCCGCCGCCCCCGGCTCACCGGGCTGGGCTTGCCAGGCGGCCAGCACCGCTTCGCGGCTGACGACCTGGCCTTGCTGGTTCAGCAGCAGGTCCAGCAGGGCCCACTCGCGCGGCGTGAGGTCCAGTGCCGTGCTGCCCAGCCAGGCCCGGGGCAGTTGGGCATCCATGCTGAGGGTCGGGGTGGCCTGGGTGTCGGCGGGGGGCTGCAGGGCCGGTGCCGGGCTGGCCGTGGCGCCAAAGGCCGGCAGGCTGGCGCGGCGCAGCATGGACTGCAGGCGGGCCAGCAGCTCGTCCATGCTGAAGGGTTTGGTCAGGTAGTCGTCGGCCCCGGCGTTCAGGCCTTCCACCCGGTCTTCCACACCGTCGCGGGCGGTGAGGATGAGCACCGGCATGGCCGATTGGCGGGCGCGCAGCAGGCGCAGCACGGTCATGCCGTCCACGTGGGGCAGACCGAGGTCGAGCACCATGCCGTCGAACACCTGGGCCTGCAACTGCGCCAGGGCGGCTTCGCCGTCGCTGGCCGTGCGGGTGGTGTGGCCGGCGCGGGTGAGCAGTTCTTCCAGCCCGTCGCGCAGCAGTTCGTCGTCTTCAACGATGAGCAGGCGCGCCATGGCGGGTCTCCGGTGGGGGGCTGGTGGGTGGGGCGCCGTCGAGTCCGGCGGCCTTGAGGGCGGCCACCCGCGCCGCGTGGACCGCGTTGGCGATGTGCTCGCCCAGCGGCTGGCGGCCATCTGGGGCGTGTGTTTTGGCCAGATCGGCGGCGTGGGCCGCCACGGCGGCGGTGTCCACCTGTTGGGCCGCATGCAGCGCTTGCAGCAGGCGGGGGCGCTGGGGGTAGGGCTGCTCGGCCAGTCCGCCGCGACCCCGGGCATCGCATTCGCAGGCCAGCAGCACCTCGGCAAAACGGTCGGGGCGTCGCAGCGCGTCGCAGCGCTCCAGCAGGCGCACCAGGGCAGCGGCCGAAAAGTCACCGCTGCGGTGGATGTTGCCGTGCTCGCGCGCCACCACGTCGGCCAGTTCCTTGCAGTCGCGCGGCACGCGCCAGCGCTCGCACACCCCTTTGAGCAGGCGCACGCTGCGCTCTTCATGGCCGATGTGGCGGGGCAGCACGTCGGCGGGGGTGGTGCCTTTGCCCAGGTCGTGGCACAGACAGGCGAGGCGAACGGTCAGCGGCGCATTCAGCCGCGCGGCCATGTCCATGACCAGCAGCATGTGGGCGCCGGTGTCCACCTCGGGGTGGTAGTCGGCCCGCTGGGGCACGCCCCACAGGCGGTCCAACTCGGGCAGCAGCACGCGCAGGGCCCCGCAGTCGCGCAGCACCTGCAGCATGCGCGAGGGCCGCTCGGCCATGAGCCCGCGCGACAGCTCTTGCCACACGCGCTCGGGCACCAGGTGGTTGACCTCACCGTCTTCCACCATCTCGCGCATCAGCGCCAGGGTTTCGGGGGCCACCACAAAGTCGGTGAAGCGGGCGGCCAGCCGCGCCAGGCGCAGCACGCGCACGGGGTCTTCGCGAAAGGCGGGGCTGACGTGGCGCAGCACCCGGGCTTGCAGGTCGGCCACGCCACCAAAGGGGTCGATGAGCCGGGTCAGGTCGGGTTGCGGCGGATTTGTTGAATCAAATTGGCTTCCAGCGCTTGTATTGATTGGCTTGGTTGCTATGGCATTGATGGTCAGGTCGCGCCGCGCCAGGTCTTGTTCCAGCGTCACGTCGGGTGCGGTGTGGAAGGTGAAGCCGTGGTAGCCCGGCGCGGTCTTGCGCTCGGTGCGCGCCAGCGCGTATTCCTCGCGGGTGTGTGGGTGCAAAAACACCGGAAAGTCTTTGCCCACGGGCAGGTAGCCCTGAGCGGCCAGGGCCTCGGGGGTGGCGCCAACCACCACCCAGTCGCGTTCGTGTACGGGGAGGCCCAGCCAAGCGTCGCGCACGGCCCCACCCACCATGTAAATGTCCATGTGCCGATTGTCGCGCGGTCGGCGGGGCCCACCGCGCCCAGGGGTTGGGGCCAGTGGGTCAGCGCCCCAGGCGGTAGGGCTCTTCAAAGTCCAGAAAATCGTGCTCGGCCAGCGCACCGGCCACCCAGGCCTGCACGCCGGGCAGTTCGCACACGGCTTGCAGGTAGGTCGCCACGCGCTCGGGCACTGGCAGGGCATAGGTCTTCAGCCGCATGACCACGGGGGCAAAGTAGGCGTCGGCCACCGTGAAATGACCAAACAGCAGCGGGCCACCATGCTGTTCGAGCAGTTCGGTCCACATGGCCACCAGTCGGGCCAGGTCGGCGCGCACGGCGGGTTGATCGCGCAGCACCAGGGCGCCGATGTGGGGCAGCGAGGCCTCGATGTTCATGGGGAAGTGGCTGCGCAGCGCGCCAAAGCCGCTGTGCATTTCGGCGCACACACTGCGGGCGCGCGCCCTGGCCGCCACATCCTGCGGCCACAGGCGGGCCTGCGGAAAAGATTCGGCCACGTACTCGGCAATGGCCAGCGTGTCCCACACCGCCAGGGGTTGGCCGGAGGGGCTGAGGTGGGTGTTGTCCAGCAGCACTGGCACCTTGCCCACAGGGTTGTGGATGGCCACCGTGTGTTTGAAGTGCGAGTCGGGGGCGAACGAGTCGAACCGGACCATGTGCTCGGTGAAGTCTATGCCCGCCTGTTTCAGCAGCACCCAGGGGCGCATGGACCAGGACGAGTAGTTTTTGTTGCCTATCAGCAGGGTGAGGGACATGGTGCGCTTTCAGGCGTATTTTTCGAGGATGCGGGTGGAGCGCTCCACCTCGCGAAAGGTCTCCACCTCGGACTCGGAAGACGTGACCGCCTCCATCACGGTGCAGGCCATCATGCGGTAGAAGGTTTTTTCCATCGCTTTGCGGGCCGCCGACATCTGCTGGGCCACGTCCTCGCAGGGACGGCCGCTTTCCACCATGTCGATCAGGCCGCGCACCTGTCCTTCGATGCGCTTGAGGCGGTTGACCACATCGCGCTGGTGCTCGCTGCGGTAGGTCGATGGGCCGGTGGGTTGGTCAGCGGCCGCGGTGGCGGCTTTGGTTTTGGCGGTGGCCATGGGGACTCCTGTGTGGGGTGTGTAACTTTCTAGTGTGCCAAAAAAGGTGGGGCAAGGCATCAGCGCCACCACAGGGGACGTGGGTGGCGGGTTTAAAACGGTACCCCCCTAGGGTAAATGTGGATGCGGATCCCGACCATGCGGCGCTAACGTGGCGCCGTGTCTCTTTGATCCATGTCAAAAAGAGACCCGTCAAACCCCACACCCACCCACACCCCAAAAAGGATTCCCCATGAATTTGTTGAGACAAGCTTCTCTCGCACTGGCGCTGGTGGCCACATTGCTGGCCACGGGCTGCAGCACGGTGGCGACCATTGGCAAGCTGGAAGACGGCGCAGGCGCCGAAGCCAACCGCATGTGGGACCGATGGGTCGAAGGTGAGGGCGACATCGCCGTGGCCACCACCTGGGAGCGCAAGGTCAAGGCCGGCGTCAGCGCCAAGGATGTGGAGGAAATCCTCAAGCTCGTGGCGGTGGAGCGCAACATGCGCGACGTGGGCACGCTGCCGCTGTCCAAAGAGCTGGAAGCCCGATCGGGCAAAAAGGAGCCGGTGCTCACCGTGTACTCCTATTGCAGCCCCGACACGGCCCGCAAGATGGTGGACTTCAGCCCGCACATGGCGGCCTACCTGCCGTGCCGTGTGTCCCTGGTGGAAAAGGCGGATGGTCTGTGGCTGTACACACTGAACATGGACATGATGGTCAAGATGGGGCGCAAGCTGCCCTCTCCCCTGAAAGAGGAGGCCATGGCGGTGCGCAACACCATTTACGAAATGATGGAGCGCGCCTCCAAAGGCGAGTTCTGAACCCCATCCCCCACACCGGCCCCGCGAGGGCCGGTTTTCTTGACCGCGCGCCCCCCACACACACAACAACCGAGGAGACACCATGACAACCCTTCACCCCACCCCATGGCGTGCCGCTGCAGCGCTGGCCCTGGGCGCAGCCCTGCTGCCAGCGGCCCACGCCACCAATGGCTATTTCCCCCACGGCTTTGGCATCAAGGCGCAAGGCATGGGCGGCGCCAGCATTGCCACCGCCAATGACGCTTTTGCGGGGGTGAACAACCCCGCCAGCGCGGTGTTCGCGGGCAGCCGCATGGAGCTGGGCGCGGCGCTGTTCATGCCCGACCGCGCCATGACCCGAACCAACGTGCCCGCCGCGTTCGGTCCCGCCTTTGGTGCGGCGGAAACCAGCGGTCGCACCGCCTTCCTGATTCCCGAGTTCGGCTACAACGCTGTGCTGTCCCAGCGGCTGGCCGTGGGCATTTCCGTGTACGGCAACGGGGGCATGAACACCAGCTACCCCGGTGGCAACACCCTGTGCCCCACCGGTCCCAGCACACCACCCGCTGCGGGCCTGAACCCGCTGTGTGGCCAGGGCAAATTGGGGGTGGACCTGATGCAGCTCATTGTGGCGCCCACGGTGGCGTACAAGCTGAATGAGCAGCACGCGGTGGGCATCAGCCCGTTGCTGGTGTTGCAGCGCTTTGAGGCCTATGGCGCACAGGGTTTTGCCAACCAGTCGCAAAACCCGTCGGCCCTCAGCAACAACGGCAAAGACACCAGCCGTGGTTTGGGCATTCGCCTGGGCTACATGGGCAAACTGTCCGACACCGTGTCGGTTGGCGCGAGCTACTCGCCAGAGACCAGCATGAGCCGCTTCAACAAGTACGCTGGCCTGTTTGCCGAGCAGGGCAAATTCAACATCCCCGCCAACTACGGCGTGGGTGCGGCCTTCCAGGTCACACCGGCCGTGCAACTGGCGGTGGACTACACCCGCATCAACTACAGCAAGGTGCCCGCCATTGGCAACCCCGCCATGTCCCTGTCGCCCATGGGTTCCGATGCGGGTGGCGGCTTTGGCTGGAAGGACGTGGAAACCGTGAAGGTGGGCGTCCAGTGGCAAATGAACGACAAAACCACCCTGCGCGTGGGGGTGAACCGTGGCACCAACCCCGTGACGGGTGCACACATCACGCCCAACATCATGGCCCCCGGGGTGATGACGACCCACCTGACCCTGGGCGGCACCTACCAGCTGACACCCAAGTCCGAGCTCAGCTGGATGGTGGCCCATGCCCCGGCGGTGACGGTCACGGGTGCTTCGTTGTTCAACTTCCAGCCCGGCATGCCGCCAGGCACTCAGATGCAGGAGTCGGTGCGCATGAAGCAGACGATTGTCGGCATCCAGTACGGTTGGAAGTTCTGATTCCCCTCCGGCTTCAGGCGCTCCAGCGGCCTTTGGCGCGCAGGCGCAGCAGCCGGTTGCGCGGACCCAGCCCACCGGCCTCGGGGCCGATGTAGGTGGGCAGCACGGCGCGCAGGCTGGCCGGTTTCAGGCCCCAGCTGGCCTGTGTGGTCACACCCGCCGACGCGGGGCTGGCCACGTTGGGGACCTCCATGGCAGACAGGTTGTCGGTGCTCATCAGCGGCACACCGGGCGCCATTTCCATGAACAAGGCCTGGAAATAGGCCAATGCCCGTGGCAAGCCCAGCACGGGGCGCGGGCACCCGGCAGCCTGGCCTGCCATGCGGGCCAGTTCGCGCAGCGTGAACACCTCCGGACCCACCAGTTCCACTGTTTGTCCCACGGAGGTGGGGTGGTCCAGCGCGTGGACGATGGCGCGGGCCACATCTTCCACCCACACGGGCTGGAAGCGGGTGTCGGCACCGGCCAGGGGAAACACCGGCAGCCAGTGCTGAACCCGGGCAAACAGGTTGAGGAAGCTGTCGCCCTCACCAAAAATGACGCTGGGGCGCAGCACCGTCAGGTCGAGGGGGGCGGCTTGCAGCACCTGTTCTCCCCTGGCCTTGCTGCGCTGGTACATGGAAGGCGCGTCGGTGGCGGCCCCCAGGGCACTCACATGCACCAGCCGCTTGACCCCGCTGCGCTCACAGGCCTGGGCAATGGTGCGTGGCAGCGTCACATGGACCTGCTCAAAGCTGCGCTCATTGCCGTGCAGGATGGCCACCAGGTTGATGACCGCATCGTGTCCGGCCATCAGCTGCGTCAGTTCGTTCACGTCGTGGATGTTGGCGGTCAGCACCGTCAGCAGCGGGAGGTGGCGCACCTGGTCGGCGTGTTTGGGGTGGCGCGTGGGCACCGTGGTGCGGTGGCCCGCACGCTGCAGTTGTTCGCACACATGGCGACCGACGAAGCCAGTGCCACCCAGGACAAGGATGTTGGACATGGGAGGTTCCTATGGTTGTGAAAAGGTGGGGAATTCAGGGCAAATCGGTATTTTCGCGCGGTGCGGCGGCGCTGCGCGGCCCCACCAGCCCCAGTCTGGCCTTGAGCGACTGCGGCTGGCCGGTCAGCAGGGCGGCGTAGTTGGTGGTGTTGGCCAGTACCCGCTTGACGTAGTCCCGGGTTTCAGAAAAGGGGATGTTTTCGGCCCAGATGGCGCCCTCCAGCACGGGCCCCGTGCCGTCGTTGGGGGCGCGCCAGCGGCGTGCCCGGCTTGGCCCCGCGTTGTAGGCGGCGGCGGCCAGGGGCATGGAGCCCTCGAAATCGTCGAGCACCAGTTTGAGGTAGCCGGTGCCGATGGCGATGTTGGTGTCGCGTTCGTTGATGTCGCTGGGCTGGAACTGGGTGAGGCCGATCTTCTTGGCCGTCCAGCGCGCGGTGGCGGGCATCACCTGCATCAGCCCCGATGCGCCGACGTGTGAGCGCGCATCCACGATGAAGCGGCTCTCCTGGCGAATCAGGCCGTACACATAGGCCGCGTCCAGCCCCATGCCGCTGGTGCGCCGCAGCAAGGCCTCGCGGTGCGGTGTGGGGAAGCGCTGCTGGTGGTCGGCCACGGTGGGGGTGCGTTCGCTGGTGTTGATGCAGCGGTCCCACACCTGCTTCTGGCAGGCCAGGGCGGCGGCGGCCAGCAGTTCGCGCTCGGGCATGCCGCCGGGGCTGTGCAGGTTGGTTTCGTAGTTCCATTCGCGCACGCCCTCGCTGCGCAGGCCGATCGCAATGGCCTTGAGCGCGCGGCGCAGCCCCGGGTGTTGGCGGGCCTGTTGCACCTCGGCCTCCGTCAGCGCAGGCGGGGCGGGTGGTGTGGTGATGGCCTGTCCCAATTCCTCCATGGCCAGTTGTCCGTAAAAGGAATGGGGGCTGGCAATGCGCAGGTAATGCGTGCGGGCCTGGGCCAGCGCGTCGGGCGTCTTGAGCTGGGTGAGTGCACGGGCGTGCCAGTAGGTCCAGGTGGGTTCCTGGCGCATGGTCTCGGGCATGGCCGCAATGGCTTTGACCACCTGTTCCCAGCGGCCTGCGCGCAACGCGGCCCTGACCCACCAGCCCAGGTGCTCGGTGTGCATGTCGGCGGGATGGCCCTTGGCAAACCAGTCGGTGGCCTCGGGCATCAGGCGCTGGGCCGCGGTGCGGCCAATGGCACCCCACACCCAGCTTTTTTCTTCCTGCGTGAGCTGGGTGCGCCAGCGTGCCCGGGCCATGTGCTGGGCGGCCTCTTCGGGGTCGGTGGCGGCCAGGCGCACCAGGGCCAGCGTGACCAGCTCCTTGGTGCGGTGGCGAACGGCGGTGAGCTTTTCGTCCAGGTACTTGTCGGGCTGGGTTTGCAGGGCGTTGGCGGTGCTCACCCAGTCGGGGTTGAGCAGGCCCACGGCCTGGGTGACCACGCGGGGCCGATTTTGCTCGGCACCCACGCGGGCGCGTTGCCAGGCCAGCTGGGGGTCGAGTTGCCGGGCCGCGAGCAGCCGGTTGACCAGGGGTGCACAGGCTTCTTCGGCGTCGCGCTGGTCCAGCCACAGCCGGGCGGCATCGGCCACTTCGTCGCCCGACAACTGGCCCTGGGTGGCCAGGCGGGCATGCAGTCCGTGGCAACGCAATGCCTTGTCGTCGTTCATGCGAAAGTGTGGCCACTCGGCGAGGAAGGTGCCCCAATCCTGGCGGCTGCCCAGCAGCAGCAGCCAGTCGTTGCGCAGGCGGTCTTCGTAATAGGTGCCCTGCCAGCGGTCCAGGAAGCGGCGCACCTGGTCGTGGCTGGCCGTTTCCAGCGACAGGCGCATGGCCCAGTAGGCGGCCAGCGGCTCCAGCTCGTGGCCTTGCACCTTGGGCATCAGTGCCTGCAATTGGCGGGGGTTGGCCTTGCGGAAGGCCTCGCGCATGTCCAGCATGGCCGCGTCGCCCGGACCCAGCACCGTGGTTGGGTTGTCTGCGCCGGTTTGCGCGGCTGCGGGCAGCGCGGACACGCCAATCAGGGCGACAATGGCAGCCAGGGCCAGGTGCCGGGCTGCCGACAGCGGCGCCAGGGCACCTGGGGGACGAAGGACACGCAGATTCATGGGCCGATTATGGACAACAAAGAACCACACCAACCTCCTGCAGGACCAGCGGCCCATCCGCCGGTGCTGACGCAGTCCCAGCTGCAAAAAAGGGCGCTGCGCGAGACCCTGTTGGCCCGCCGCCAGGCCATGTCCGACCGTGAAGGGCGCTCAGAGTTGCTGCAGCGCGTCATGCGGGTGTGGCTGATCGAGCGGCCCGACACCGTCATTGGCGCGTACTGGCCCATCAAGGGTGAATTTGATCCCTTGCCGGCCCTGCACCGCTGGAAGGAGGACGGCGAGCTGCTGGACGAACCCCAGCCCCGCCGCATCGGCTTGCCGGTGGTGGACAAACAGCACAAAACCCTGAGTTTTCATGTGTGGTACCCCGGCTGCCCCATGGAGGAGGACGCCTATGGCATCCCCAAGCCCAAGGACACCGAGCTGATCGTGCCCACGCTGCTGTTTGTGCCCTGCGTGGGGTATGCCGCAGGCGGTTACCGGCTGGGCTACGGCGGTGGGTTTTATGACCGCACCTTGGCCACCCTGCAGCCCAAGCCCTTCACGGTGGGACTGGGGTTCACCGACGGGTTTGTGGACGACCTGGAGCCCGAGGCCCACGACCTGCCGTTGGACGCCATCCTGAACGACAATGGCATGGTGTGGCCTGTTTGAGGATCAAATTGGCATCCAGAGCTTATTGGTATTGAACAGTTTGCTATGCTGTTTTGTGTGGAAAGGTGGCGTCTGACCAACCCAGACATGCCTTCAGCCGGGGCCAGCTGAAACCCGGTCCTGGGTCTTGTTTGCGGCCAGGGGCAATGTGCTCGTGGCCCGCCACATGCCGGATGGGGCAGGCCAGCACCAGCACTTGGCACAGTTGGGCCAGCCGGGTGTACTGAATGGGTTCGAAGGTGTCGCCCTCCAGCCCCTCCAGCTCCACGCCCACCGAATCGTCGTTGCAGTTGCTGCGCCCCCGCCAGCACGACGCACCGGCGTGCCAGGCGCGGTCGTTCACGCTCACGTACTGTGTCACCTCGCCCAGGCGGCTGATGAAGAAATGGGCCGACACCTCCAGCCCCCGGATCTGTTGGAAATAGGGGTGTGCGTCCCAGTCCAGCGTGCCGGCAAACAGACGGTCCACCTGGCCATTGCCGAAATCACCCGGTGGCAGGCTGATGGAGTGCACCACCACCAGGTCGACCACCGCCCCTTCGGGTCGGGGTCCGAAGTGGGGGGATGGGCAATGGCGTACACCCGCCAGCCAGCCCTGCTGCCAAGGCTGGGCTTGGCCGTTGGGCCAATACGTGGGGGCCGTTGGTGGGCCTTGGTCGACGTGGCACGGGGTGGGCATGGGGTCAGCCATCGGTGTCGCCATCGTGGTCTCCCACCTGGATGTTCAGGCGGGCAATGCGGTAGCGGATCTGGCGCAGGTTCAGCCCCAGTTTGGCGGCGGCGGCGGTGCGGTTGCCGCGGGTTTCCTGCAACGCCTGGATCAGGATGGCACGCTCCTGTTCATCCAGGTGCTGTTGCAGGTCAGCGGGGATGCCCTCGGATGCCGCAGCCGCCAAGGGCGGGGACAAGGTGGCGTGGGGTGCCTGCGTGGAGGTCAGGGGGCTGGCTGGGGCGGCTGCCGCTGGACCCGCCTGCGGGTCTTGCAGGTCGGACAGGGTGATGCACTGGCCATCGCACAGCGCCAGGGCACGGTGCAGCAGGTTTTCCAGCTCGCGCACGTTGCCGGGGAACGGGTGGTGGCGCATCCACTCCCGGGCCGTGTCGTCCAGGGGCACGGGTGGCTGACCGCTTTCCTGGCAGATGCGCTGCATGAGGGCGGCCACCAGATCGTCCAGGTCCTCGGGCCGTTCGCGCAACGAGGGCAAGCGGATTTCGATGACGTTGAGCCGGTAGTACAGGTCCTGGCGAAAGCGTTCGTCGGCCACGGCCTGCACCAGGTCTTTGTGTGTGGCGCACAGGATGCGGACGTCCACCTGCTCCTCCTGCACCCCGCCCAGCGGGCGCACCCGCCGCTCCTGGATGACCCGCAGCAGCTTGGCCTGCATGGCCAGGGGCAGGTCGCCGATTTCGTCCAGAAACAGCGTGCCGCCCCGCGCCGCCGCGAAGTACCCCTCGCGGTCGGTGGTGGCGCCCGTGTAAGCGCCTTTGCGGGCACCAAAAAACTCGGCCTCGATCAGTGTGTCGGGTATGGCGCCGCAATTGACCGCCACAAACGGACCCTGTGCGCGGTGGCTAGCCCCGTGGATGGCGCGGGCCACCAGCTCCTTGCCCGTGCCGGATTCACCCAGGATCATCACTGGGGCCATGCTGCTGGCCACCCGGTCAATGCGTTCGCGCACCAGGGTCATGGCCGGCGAGCCGCCCGCCAGTTTTCGCCACGGAGCGGCAGGGGCGGTGGCGCGTGGGGGCAGGGCGTCGGCCGGCGTGGGCGCTGTTCCTGCCGCCTGACCGGAGGCCTGCAGCGCGGTGGCCACCACGGTGCGGAACTGCTTGAGGTCAACGGGTTTGGTCAAGTAGTCGAATGCCCCATGCTTCAGGGCCTCCACCGCGTTTTCGGCCGAGCCGTAGGCGGTGACCACAATGGCACGTTCGCTGCGCCCCTGGCGGCCCAGCTCGCGGATCAGTTCCAAGCCCAGGCCATCGGGCAGGCGCATGTCCGTGATGAGCAAGTCGAACGATGCCTGGCGCAGGCTTTCCCTGGCCTCAGCCAGTGAGCCCGCCGCCACGATCTGGTGGCCTTCGCGCAGCAGCGTCAGTTCATACAGGGTGCGCAGGTCGGGTTCGTCGTCCACGACCAGGATGCGTGCGGGAGGGCGAGGGGTGGCGGGGGTCATGGCGCAGAGTCTGCCATTGCGGGGGGGATGGTCACAAAAAACTCATTGCCGGGTTGGCCCTGGTTGGCCACGCGCCGGTAGTCCAGCCGCGCCTGGTAGCGGTCGCACAGTTCCCGGCACAGGTACAGGCCCATGCCGCTGGAGCGGCTTTCGGACGAGAAGAAGGGCTCAAACAGGTGTCGCTTGACACTGGGCTCCAGGGGGGCGCCGTCACTCCAGACGGACAGCGTCAGTTGGCCATCGGTTTCGGTCCGCGTGCCCACCCGGATGGCGCCTGCCGCCTGGCTGGCATACCGGCTGGCGTTGTCCAGCAGGTTGACCAGCACCCGGCGCAGGTGCTCGGTGTCAAAGCACACCCGTGCCGCACCGCACCCGGGCTGCCACGTCACACGGCGGGTGGTGGCGTGCTGGGTGCACCATTCGTCCAGGTGCAGCCGAACCGATGCGTCCAAGCCGATGGCCGGTGTGTCGGTGGGCGCGGGCTGGCCGGGCACGCGAACCACGTTCAACACATCGTCCACGATGCGGTTGAGGCGCTGGGTGTGGTTGGCCACCATTTGCGCCAGGCGCAGGTGCTGGGGGTCTTGCATGTCCTCCAGCAACAGCTCGTTGGCCTGGGCAATGGCCGACAGCGGGTTGCGGATTTCATGCGCCACCGCCACCGACATGCGGCCCATGCCCGCCAGCTTTTCGGTGCGCACCCTGGCCTCCAGTTCATGCAGGTCTTCCAGAAACACCACGCACAGGCGGGTTGACTCGTCGACCTCTTGGGAGGGCGTGCTGGCCGTCGGGCGGGTGCGCACCCGCAGGCGCTGGCGGTGACCGGGGTGGGCCTCCAGCAGCACCTCGGCCTGCTGGGCGGTTTGTCGCTCGAATGTGGCGTGCACCAGCTCGCTCAGGGGGCTGCAGTGGGGCCGTTCGCCCAGCAGGAACAGGCTGGGTGCGGGGCCGTGCTCGTCCCCCAGCATGTGGCGGGCAGCCGGGTTGGCCGTGCGGACCATGCCCCTGGCATCCACCACCAGCACGCCGCCGCTCATGGTGTCGATGATGAGCTCATTGACCACCACCTGGGTGCGGGCCGCCAGCTGGCTGCGCTCGGACACCGCCTCTTCCCGTGCCAGACGCAGGGCGAGTTGCCTCGCCAGCAGGGCCACCAGGAAAAAACCCGTGCCGGTGATGGCGGTCTGAAACAGCCGGGAGGTGGACTCGGTGTCGGTGAACCAGGTGCTCCAGGCGGCCTCGCCCAGCATGAAGAGCGTCACCATGGCGGCGGTGGCCAGTCCGCGCTGCTGTGGCCCCAAAATGGCCGACATGAGCACGGGCAGCGCAAACAGCAGCGTGTAGTTCAGTCCCCCGTGCTGCAGCACCTGCAGCCCCGCGAACACCAGCATGTCCACGCCCACGGTCAGGGCCCACGGCACATGACCCAGCCCATGGCGCAGGGGAGGGTGCAGCCGGTGACTGGCCACCAGCACCGCTGCCAGGTGCGCAGCGCACAGGCCCACACTCAGCAGGCTGGTGCTGGTGCCCAGCAGCAGGATCAGGCCTTGCAGGGCCAGCAACACACCCGCCACCGCCAGGCGCGCACGCATCAGCGTGGGCCAGAAGCGTTCGGCAGAGCGTTGCAGGGTGGCGGCGTCAGGCGACTCGGCCGTGGGGTCCAGTGGGGGAGACGTCAACGCGGAGGGGGTCATGGCGCAACCGGGCCAGGCAGGTGCGTGGTGGTGCTCAGCCTTCGTGGGCCTGGCGGTGGGCCTGGCTGCAGTACTGGCCGCGCTGGCCGGCCACAGCGTCTGGCTGGGGCAGGTGTACCCCGCAATGGGCGCAGACCACCATGTTGGAGACAGCGGGGGGGGGTGTTTTGGGCGGGGGGCGTTGTGCTTCCTGGTTTCGTGCATCGGTGGCGCGGTTGTGCCGCCACAGCCAGATGGCGAACAGCACCACGCCCAGAACCAGCAAATACTTCATGAATGCCCTTGACGGTGAATATTTTGGGTGGGTGCGCGGGGCGCCGCCTCACGCCCGGTGAAGCACCACTTCCAGCACAAAACGCGAACCCACGTAGGCCAGCAGCAGCAGGCCAGATCCGGCGTACAGCATGCGGGTGGCGGTGCGCCCGCGCCAGCCCAGCCGCCAGCGGCCCAGCAGCAGCACGGCAAACACGGCCCACGACAACACGGCGAACACGCGCTTGTGGTCCCAGGTGATGCCGTGGCCATACAGGTGCTCGGCAAACCACCAGCCCGCCACCAGGGTGGCGGTCAGCAGCACAAAACCCGCCGTGACCAAACGGAACGTGAGCCGCTCAATGGCCAGCAGCGGCAGACTGCCTTCGCGCAGGGTGACGCCCTCGCGCATGGCCTTTTCGGTGCGTTGCATCCACCACGCGTGCACCACGGCGGCAGCGATCAGACCGTAGGCGGCAATGCCCAGTGCCCAATGCAAAGGCAGCCAGGTGGACTGGACGGCCGGGTAGGGTGAGCCGGGAAACAGCAGTGCCACCAGCACCGCCACCACCCCCAGTCCCAGCAGTGCGGCCTTGGCCTTGAGTTGGGGATAGATGTGGCTTTCAATGGCATACACCAGCGTGACCAGCCACGCCGTGACCGAGAGCGCCGGGGCAAAACCAAACGTGGGGGGCACCGCCAGCAGGCTGCTGACCAGCACCGCGCCGTGCAGCAGCCAGGCCACGGTCAGGCCAGTGCGGACCGTGCCACCACCCCAGCGTCGCTGGGCCACCGCCACGGCGGCGTAACCCAAGGCCGCCGCCACCGAGAGCACGGTCGTCAACATGGGGCTGGCGGCTAAAATCATCTGCACAGTTTAACGGGGCACGACGCAGACTGTGGCGTCCAGGCCCATGCCGGTTGGCCGCCCTGCCCGCGCTCCACCGGTGTTTTTGCTCACCCCCAATTTTCCCATCCTCCTCCCACACACCATGGCCTCAGCCCTTTCCGACAAACTGTCCCGCATCGTCAAGGAAATGCGGGGGCAGGCCCGCATCACCGAGGGCAACGTCACCGACATGATGCGCGAGGTGCGCATGGCCCTGCTGGAGGCTGACGTGGCCTTGCCGGTGGTGCGGGACTTCATCGCCCGGGTGAAAGAGAAGGCGCTGGGCCAGGAGGTGGTGGGTTCGCTCACGCCTGGGCAGGCGCTGGTGGCCGTGGTCAACCGCGAACTCGTGGCCACCATGAGTGGCGGTGCGGGCGATGCCCGTGCCCACACCGAATTGAATCTGGCCGCCCAGCCGCCTGCGGTGGTGCTGATGGCCGGCTTGCAGGGCGCCGGCAAAACCACCACCACCGCCAAGCTGGCCAAGCACCTGATTGAAAAGCGCAAGAAAAAAGTGCTGACGGTGTCCGGCGACGTGTACCGCCCCGCCGCCATTGAACAGCTCAAAACCGTGACCAGGCAGGCTGGGGCCGAATGGTTCCCCAGCACGCCCGACCAAAAACCCGTGGACATCGCGCTGGCGGCACTGGACCATGCGCGCAAGCACCATTTCGACGTGCTGCTGGTGGACACCGCCGGTCGCCTGGCCATCGACGAGGCGTTGATGGCCGAAATCCGGGCACTGCATGCGGCGATCAAGCCGGTGGAAACGCTGTTTGTGGTCGATGCCATGCAGGGCCAGGACGCGGTCAACACCGCCAAGGCCTTCAAGGACGCGTTGCCCCTCACCGGCATCGTGCTCACCAAGACCGACGGCGATTCGCGCGGGGGCGCGGCCCTGTCGGTGCGGCACATCACCGGGGTGCCCATCAAGTTTGCCGGTGTCAGCGAAAAGATCGACGGCCTGGAGGCCTTCGATGCCGAGCGCCACGCTGGCCGCATCCTGGGCATGGGCGACATCCTGGCGCTGGTCGAGCAGGTCACCGCCGGGGTGGACATGGCGGCGGCTCAGAAGCTGGCCGCCAAGGTCAAGAGCGGCGACGGTTTCGACCTGCAGGACTTTCTGGAGCAGATCCGCCAGATGAAGAACATGGGCGGCTTGTCCAGCTTCATGGACAAACTGCCCAGCCAGATGGCGGGCAAGGCGTCCGAGGCCGACCTGGATCGGGCCGAAAAAGACATCAAGCGCAAGGAGGGCATCATTTGCAGCATGACGCCGCTGGAGCGCCGCAAGCCCGACCTCATCAAGGCCAC
>PNML01000004.1 GCA_013823635.1 Polaromonas sp.
GGGGCTGAACTGGGCCATGCAAAAGGTGCGCCGCACCGGCGGTGCCCGCGCCGGTGGCTTCGCCGGTGCCGCCACCGTGCTGGGCCAGTTGGACGGCACCGAGCCGCTGACCAAGCAGCGCGTGGGCCTGAAGGCTCTGGAGCGCGTGCCCGTGCGCGAGCACACCGAGCTGACCGACCTGAACGGCGAGTTCATTGGCGAGGTGACCAGCGGCCTGCTGGGCCCCACCATCAACCAGCCGGTGGCGATGGGCTTTGTGCCCCCCGCCTTGGCGGCCATCGGCACCCGCATCCACGCCGTGGTGCGCGGCAAGCCCGTGCCCATGGAAGTGGTGACCATGCCCTTTGTGCCCACGCGCTACTACCGTGGCTGATTTTTAAAGCTTTTTTGGCACCCAGCGCTTTTATTGATTGAACTGTTAGCTCTTATTTTTTATTGGAGAACCCCATGACCCTCAAGTACACCCCCGACCACGAATGGCTGAGCATTGACGGCGACATCGCCACCGTGGGCATCACCCACCACGCGCAGGACGCGCTGGGCGACGTGGTGTTTGTCGATCTGCCCGCCGTGGGCACCACCTTGGCCCAGAAAGACGTGGCCGGTGTGGTCGAGTCCGTCAAGGCCGCCGCCGACGTGTACATGCCCGTCACCGGCGAAGTGATTGAAGTGAACGAAGACCTGCGCAACGACCCCGCGCTGGCCAACACCGACCCACTGGGCGCGGGCTGGTTCTTCAAGGTCAAGCTGAGCAACCCCGCTGAGCTGGCCGAGCTGCTGGACGAAACCGCCTACGCCGCCCTGGCCGCCTGAGTTCAGCACCGCACCTTCCCCCTTTTAGCCAAGAGTCCGTCCATGTCCCTGTCCAACGCCCTGCCCCTGGCCGAGCTGGAAAACCCCAGTGAATTCATTGCCCGCCACATCGGTGTGAGCGAGGCCGACGAGGCCCACATGCTGTCCGTCATCGGCGAGGCTTCGCGCCGCGCGCTGATCGACAGCATCGTGCCCCGCAGCATCTCCCGTACCCAGGGCATGGACCTGCCCGCCGCCGTGACCGAGGCCGCGGCGCTGGCCGAACTCAAGGCCCTGGCCAGCCAGAACCAGCTGCTGCGCAGCCACATTGGGCAGGGCTATTACGGCACGCACACCCCAGGCGTCATCCTGCGCAACATCCTGGAAAACCCCGCCTGGTACACCGCCTACACGCCCTACCAGGCCGAAATTTCGCAGGGCCGCATGGAGGCGCTGGTCAACTTCCAGACCATGGTCACCGACCTGACGGGCATGGACATGGCCAACGCGTCCATGCTGGACGAAGCCACCGCCGCCGCCGAGGCCATGACGCTGGCCAAGCGCTCGGTCAAGGCCAAGGGCAACGTGTTTGTGGTCAGCGGCGATGTGCACCCGCAAACGCTGGAGGTCATTCAGACCCGCGCTGCGCCGCTGGGGCTGACGGTCAAGGTGGTGCGCTCGGCTGACGAGTGGACCGCCGCCATTGGCCAGGACGACTACTTTGCCGCCCTCAACCAGTACCCCGGCTCCAGCGGCTGGCTGGCCGACTGGCAGCTCAGCGCCGATGTCATCCACAGCAAGCAGGCCGCCTTTGTGCTGGCCGCCGACCTGCTGGCCCTGACCCTGCTCAAAGCCCCAGGAGACATGGGTGCCGACATCGTGGTAGGCACCACCCAGCGCTTTGGCATGCCCATGGGCGCGGGTGGCCCGCACGCGGCCTTCATGGCCTGCCGCGACGAGTTCAAGCGCTCGCTGCCTGGCCGCCTGGTGGGCGTGAGCGTGGATGCCCACGGCAACCCCGCCTACCGCCTGGCGCTGCAAACGCGCGAGCAACACATTCGCCGCGAAAAAGCCACCAGCAACATCTGCACCGCGCAGGTGTTGCCCGCCGTGGTGGCCAGCATGTACGCCGTGTACCACGGTCCGGCAGGCCTCACGCGCATCGCCCAACGCGTGGCCAGCCACACCGCCGTGCTGGCCCAGGGCCTGAAGACCGTGGGTGCCACGCTGCTGCACCACACCGCCTTTGACACCCTGACCGTGGACACCGGCAGCGCCACCGCCGCCCAGGCCCTGCGCGAGCGCGCCGTGGCCCAGGGCTTCAACCTGCGGGCCTTCGGTGGCGGGCGGGCGGCTTACGTGGGCATCAGCCTGGACGAAACCACCACCCGCGCCGACGTGGTGCAGCTGGTGGCCTTGTTCACACCCGCAGGCCAAACAGCCCCCACCGAGGCCACGCTGTACGCCCAGGCCGAGGCGGGCATCGCCACGCTCATCCCGGCCTCGCTGCGCCGCACCCGTGCTTTTTTGACGCACCCGGTCTTCAACAGCCACCACTCCGAAACCGGCATGCTGCGCTACATCCGCCTGCTGAGCGACAAAGACCTGGCGCTGGACCGCAGCATGATCCCGCTGGGCAGCTGCACCATGAAGCTCAACGCCACGGCCGAGATGATCCCCATCACTTGGCCCGAGTTCGCCAACGTGCACCCCTTTGCCCCGGCCGACCAGCGGCGCGGCTACCAGCAACTGGACGAACAACTGCGCGCCTGGCTGTGCCAGGCCACGGGCTACGCCGGCATCAGCCTGCAACCCAACGCGGGCAGCCAAGGCGAATACGCGGGCTTGCTGGTCATCCAGGCCTACCACCGGGCACGGGGTGAAGGCCACCGCCACATTTGCCTGATTCCCAGCAGCGCCCACGGCACCAACCCCGCCAGCGCGCAAATGGTGGGCATGACCGTGGTCGTCACCAAGTGCGACGCGCAAGGCAACGTGGACATGGCCGACCTGCAGGCCAAGTGCGAGCAGCACAGCGCCCACCTGGCCGCCGTGATGATCACCTACCCCAGCACGCACGGCGTGTTCGAGACCTCGGTCAAAGAGCTGTGTGCGCTGGTCCACAGCCACGGTGGCCGCGTGTACGTGGACGGCGCCAACATGAACGCCCTGGTGGGCGTGGCCGCGCCCGGCGAGTTAGGCGGCGACGTGAGCCACCTGAACCTGCACAAAACCTTCTGCATCCCCCACGGCGGTGGCGGCCCCGGTGTCGGCCCCGTGTGCGTGGTCGAAGACCTGGTGCCCTTCCTGCCCGGCCATGCGTCGTCGGGCATGGCGTGCAACGGTGTGGGTGCCGTGTCAGCAGCCCCCTTGGGCAACGCGGCCGTGCTGCCCATCAGCTGGATGTACATCCGCATGATGGGGGCCGATGGCCTGAAACACGCCACCGAAACGGCCATCCTGAGCGCCAACTACATCAGCAAACGCCTGGCCGAGCACTACCCCACGCTGTACGCCAGCGCCAACGGCCATGTGGCGCACGAATGCATCCTGGACCTGCGGCAACTGAAAGACACCAGCGGCGTCATGGCCGAGGACGTGGCCAAGCGGCTGATGGACTATGGCTTTCACGCGCCCACGCTGAGCTTCCCCGTGCCCAACACGCTGATGGTGGAACCCACCGAGAGCGAGACGCTGGGTGAGCTGGACCGCTTCATCGACGCCATGATCGCCATCCGCGAAGAAATCCGCCGCATTGAGGCAGGCGTTTGGCCGCAGGACAACAACCCCCTGAAGCACGCCCCTCACACCGCCGCCAGCCTGCTGGGTGCCGAGTGGGACCGCCCCTATGCGCGCGAGCTGGGTGCCTTCCCGCTGGCCAGCCTGAAGGCCGTGAAGTACTGGCCGCCCGTGGGCCGGGTGGACAACGTGTACGGCGACCGCAACCTGTTCTGCAGCTGCCTGCCTGTGGGCGAATACACACCATGACGCAGGACACCCGCCAGAACTTTGCCAGCGACAACTACGCGGGCGCCTGCCCCGAGGCCATGCACTGGCTGGCTCAGGCCAACGCCAGCGGGCACGAGCCCGCCTACGGCGAGGACCGCTGGACGCAGCGCTCCACCGACATGCTGCGCCGCCTGTTCGACATCGACTGCGACGTGTACTTTGTGTTCAACGGCACGGCGGCCAACTCGCTGGCGCTGGCCTCGCTGTGCCAGAGCTACCACTCGGTCATCTGCAGCCCGGTGGCGCACATCGAAACCGATGAGTGCGGCGGGCCCGAGTTTTTCTCGAACGGCTCCAAGCTGCTGGTGGGTGAATCCACCTCCGACGCCGCGCGCCTGGGCAAGCTGACGCCAGACGCCATTGGCTCACTGGTGACCAAACGCCACGACATCCACTACCCCCGGCCCAAGGTGGTGTCCATCACCCAGGCCACCGAAATGGGCACGGTGTACAGCGTGGAAGAGGTGCGTGCCATCGCGTGGACGGCGCAGAAGCACCACCTCAAGCTGCACATGGACGGCGCGCGCTTTGCCAACGCCGTGGCCCACCTGGGCTGCAGCCCGGCCGACATCACCTGGAAAGCCGGTGTCGATGTGCTGTGCTTCGGCGGCACCAAAAATGGCTTGCCCATTGGCGAGGCCGTGGTGTTTTTCGACCGCAAGATGTCCGAAGACTTCGCCTGGCGGGTGAAGCAGGCCGGTCAGCTGGCCTCCAAAATGCGCTTCATCTCAGCCCCCTGGGTGGGTCTGCTGGAAAACGACGTGTGGCTGCGCAACGCCGCACACGCCAACGCCATGGCCCAGCGCCTGTACCAGGGCATGTGTGCCCTGCCGGGGGTGCAGCCCACGCACGCCCCACAGGCCAACGGGGTGTTTGCCCAGCTGCCCCCCGCCGCCGTTCAGGCCCTGCACACGCGGGGCTGGAAGTTCTACCAGTTCATCGCCGGTGGTGGCTGCCGTTTCATGTGCGCCTGGGACACCCAGCCCGAATCGGTCGATGCCTTGCTGGCCGACATGCGCGACGTGCTGGCCTGAAGCCCACCGGACTGACGCTGCGGGCCTGCTGCCGCAGCACCTCACTCCCACTCGGAGACCGACATGGCCGTTTCGGCGTTTGACCTTTTCAAGGTGGGCATTGGCCCCAGCAGCTCGCACACCGTGGGCCCCATGCGGGCGGCGCGGCTGTTTGTGCTGGGCCTGCAACACAGCGGCGTGCTGGAGCAGACCACACGGCTGCACAGCGCGCTGTACGGGTCGCTCGGGGCCACGGGCAAGGGCCACGGGAGTGACAAGGCCGTCATCCTGGGCCTGTGCGGTCACGAGCCCGACACGGTGGACATCGAAGGCATTGACGCGCTGCTGGCCGACATCCGCCAGCACCAACGCCTGGCCGTGCTGGGCCAGCACCCGCTGGACTGGCACGAAGCGCAGGATCTGGTGCTGCACCGGCGCGAGACCCTGCCGCTGCACGCCAATGGCATGCGGTTTCGGGCGCTGGATGCCGCGGGACAGGTGCTGGCCGAGCGAACGTTTTACTCGGTGGGTGGGGGTTTTGTGGTCAGCGAAGAGGTGCTGGCCGATGGCTCGCGCCAGAAAACCATCGCCCCCGACACCGACCAGCTGCCCGTGCCCTTTCACTCCGGGGCCGAGCTGCTGGCGCAGTGCCAGGCCCGGGGCTGGTCCATTGCGCAGGTCATGCACGCCAACGAGGGCCACTGGCGCACGCCTGCCGAGGTGCGCGCCGGGTTGCTGCACCTCTGGGGTGTGATGCAGGCCTGCGTGCAGCGCGGCTGCCGCACCGACGGCACGCTGCCCGGCGGCTTCAAGGTCAAGCGGCGCGCGCCCCAGCTGTGGCGCGACCTGACCAGCCAGGCCGAAAAGGCACTGACCGACCCCCTGCAGGTGCTGGACTGGGTGAACCTGTACGCCCTGGCCGTGAACGAAGAAAACGCCGCCGGGGGCCGTGTGGTGACAGCACCCACCAACGGAGCGGCGGGCATCGTGCCCGCCGTGCTGCACTACTACCGCCGGTTCGTGCCCGGTGCCACCGACGACGGCGTGGTCGATTTTTTGCTGACCGCTGCCGCCATTGGCCTGCTTTACAAGGAAAACGCCAGCATCAGCGGGGCCGAGGTGGGCTGCCAGGGCGAGGTGGGGGTGGCCTGCTCCACGGCCGCCGGGGCGCTGTGCGCGGTGATGGGCGGCACGCCCGCGCAGGTGGAAAACGCCGCCGAAATTGGCATGGAGCACCACCTGGGCCTGACCTGCGACCCGGTGGGTGGGCTGGTGCAGATTCCGTGCATCGAACGCAATGCCATTGCATCGGTCAAGGCCATCAACGCCGCGCGCATGGCGCTGCACGGCAACGGCACGCACCACGTCAGCCTGGACAAGGTCATCAAGACCATGCGCGAAACCGGGGCCGACATGAAAACCAAATACAAGGAAACCGCCCGTGGCGGCCTGGCCGTGAACATCGTGGAGTGCTGAGCGCCATGAACACAGCCCTGAACCACTGGCTGGAGTTCGATGCCAGCGAGTCGGACGACGGTGTGCTGACGCTGGAGGCCATGGCCAGCGTGGCCCCGCGCGACCTGCCCCTTGCCTGGGCCGCGGTGCAGGAGGCCTTGGCCAGGGCTCACCGCACCGCCGACTGTCCGCCCACCCCGCTGGAGCTGGGCGGGGAGTGGGACATGCTGTTGCAGGTGCAATCCGATGACGCACCGCCCCTCACGCTGGCCTGGGAAGCCACTGTCCAGGGGGCCGATGCGCCCCAGGCAGACCCGTCGGTGCGTTGGGTCACGCTCACCCTCACCGTGGTGACCAGGGAGTCTCTGGGTGGTCTGATGCAGGAGCGCCTACTGAACGACTGATGGGGCGCCCCACCAGGCCGGGTGCGGTCTGACGGGCCTCAAACCACCTTGAAGTTGCTGATTTCAGCCTGAAGCAGTTCGGCCTGGTGTTGCAGGGCTGACGCGGCAGCGGCGGTCTCTTCGACCAGTGCCGCGTTTTGCTGGGTGGTGCGGTCCAGGTCCTGGATGGACCGGTCCACTTGCTCCACGCCCAGCGCCTGCTCTCTGGATGCGGTGGAAATTTCACTCAGGAAGGTGTTGATCTGCCGCGCGTTGGCCACCAGTTCGGTCATGGTGCTGCCCGCCTGCTTGACCACGAGGGTGCCGGTGCCTATCTGGTTGACGCTGGCCGAAATCAGCTCTTTGATTTCGCGTGCCGCACCGGCACTGCGCTGCGCCAGCTGACGCACTTCGCTGGCCACCACGGCAAAGCCCCGCCCAGCCTCACCCGCCCGGGCCGCCTCGACAGCGGCGTTGAGCGCCAGGATGTTGGTCTGAAAGGCAATGCCGTCAATCACGCCGATGATGTCGTTGATTTTGGTGGAGGACGCGTGGATGTCTTCCATGGTCCGGACCACGTTGTCGATCACCTCGCCCCCTCGCACGGCCACCGCTGCGTTGTCGGCCGCAAAACGCGCCGCCGTCTCGGTGGTGTTGGCCGTGTTGAGCACGGTGGAGCTGATTTGCTCCATGACGGAGGCCTGCTCCTCCAGGGTGGCCGCCGTGGCCTCGGTGCGCGACGACAGATCGGTGCTCGCGGACGATATTTCGCTGCTCGCCGTGTGCAGCTCGGCGGCCCCGTGGCGCACCCGCTTGATCAATGCATGCAGTGAGGCGTACACATGGTGCAGGTCGCTGATCAGGTGGGCCGGCTCGTCGCGCCCCCAGGGATTGGCCGGTGGGTGGCGCAGGTCGCCCTCTGCCATTTCCTTCAGGTGACGCCTCACCAGTTGCAAGCCACCTTGGTTCACCCGGAAGAAGCCCACAAAAAAATACAGCGGCACCAGCAGACTCGCCCCGATGACGCTCACCGACAACATCAACCGTTGCCGGGTGCCCGCCTGCAGGTCATCGATGTAGATGCCCGACCCCACCACCCAGCCCCAGGGCTCAAAACCCATGACGTAGGACAGCTTGGCCACCGGCTCGGGGCTGCCGGGCTTGGGCCACATGTAGGGCACGAAGCCCTGGCGATTGCGCCGCACCTCGTCCACAAAGCCCTGGAACAACGCAAACCCATTGGGGTCTTTGATGCCCGAGGCATCCTGCCCGTTCAACGCTGCGTTGATCGGGTGCATGACCACCTTGGGCGCCATGTCGTTGATCCAGAAATATTCCTGCTGGTCGTAGCGCATCTGGGCCACGGCCTGTTTGGCCATGTCCTGTGCCTCGTCGCGGCTGACTTTTCCGCTGGCCTCAAGCCCATGCGCCCACACCAGCACACTGTGCGCCACCTCCACATGCTGGCGCGTGGCGTTCTTGCGGTCTTGCAAGGCCTGCTGGGTCTGGCCCAACAGGAGCCAGGCAACGGCCGCCAGCATGGGCACCAGAAAAGCCAGCGAAATCAGCCAGGCTTTGGCACCGAAATGGAGGTTGCGCATCAGCACCACCCCCGGGGTCCAGATGCCATGTGCGTCGTATGCGGAGTGGTGGGTGGGTGTGCTGCTCATGTCTCGGAATGGTTTTGTGATCAGCTCTCCATACTACCCAGAACAAACCCAGGGTTTACTCGGGTATGGCGCCAGCGCCACGTCACCAATCCGACACATTGATCCCCGTCAAACCCCTTGGCAATTCGTGCATGGCCACCACCACCAAGCGGTGCGACAGCGCCTGACAGGCGTGGAGCACCGCCATGACATGGTCGATGGAGCGCCTGTCCAGCGCGGCCAGGGGGTCGTCCAGCAAGGTCAGCGGCGCACCGGCGGCAAACGCGGCCGCCAGCCTGAGCTTGCGCAGGGTGCCGGTGGACAGGGCATACAGGGGCTTGTCCAGGTGGTGTGGCAGATCCAACGCCTCCAGGTGGGCCTGCAACACCTCATCCTGCCAAGTGCCATGGCGCTGCCGGTGCCAGGCCAGGTAGTCGCGGGCAGGCAACGCCCGGTGGGCGTCGGACTGGGGGTCGCACCAGAACACCTGGGCCTGATAGGCCAGGCGGTGGTCTCGGACAGACACACCGCACAGCACCAAGTCACCCTGCTGCGGCAAGAGTTCTGCCGCCAACAGGCGCAGCAGCGTGGACTTGCCCGCGCCCTCCTCGCCGTGTACCACTGTCAGGCCCGGCATCAGCCCAGCCGACCGCCCCTGCCAGTGGGGTCCACCGGGCCTGGTGAACCCGATGTCACGCAACCAAAGCAGGGGTTCGCGGTCGGCAGAATCCATGACATTCATAGCAAACTATTCATACAAATAAAGCGATAGATGACATTTTCATTAATATTTCTCCACCATGCCCGCCAGGGCAGCCACCGCCAGCGGATACCCCTGTACACCAAAGCCACACATCACCGCCTTGGCCACCGCCGAAATGTGGCTGTGGTGGCGAAAAGTCTCACGCGCAAAGACATTGCTGATGTGCAACTCAATGCAGGTGATGCCCGTGCCCTTGATGGCGTCGTGCAAAGCCACGCTGGTGTGGGTGTAGGCACCGGCGTTGATGATCAAGCCCGCCAACTCGCCTTTGGCATGCAGTCGCCCGGCCTCGTGTATCCAATCCACGAGCACGCCCTCGTGGTTGGTCTGGCGGAAGTCCAGGGCCAAGCCATGCTCGGCGCAGGCCTGGGCACACAGTTGCTCGAGGTCGGCCAGGGTGGTGGCGCCGTACACGGCGGGTTCACGCGTGCCCAGCAGGTTGAGGTTGGGGCCGTTGAGGATGAAGGCGGTTTTCATGTGGGGCAGAGTGGGTGGTTGGACAAGCGCTTTCAGCTTTCATTATCCGTGGCCGCTGTCACCCACCCATCAGTGGGGCGCCCGCCCCGTGGGCACAATGCAGGGGTGAAACACTCCCACTTCTGGCAACTGTTGGGGCTCTCCGCGTTGTGGGGAGCCTCTTTTTTGTTCATCCGCGTGGCCAGCCCCCTGCTGGGTCCCTGGGTGTTGGCCGGCATGCGGGTGGTGCTGGCCACGCTGACCCTGGGGCTGATCACCCAGGCCCTGCGCCAAAGCTGGCCCTGGGCCCACTGGCGAGAGCTGCTGCGGCTGGGGGTGCTGGCGGTCACCCTGCCCTTTTTGCTGTATGCGTGGGCCGCGCTGCGCCTGCCCTCTGGCTACCTGGCGCTGCTCAACACCACGGCGGTGCTGTTCGGCACACTGGCCTCGGCCTGGCTGGGTGAAGACCGGCTCACCCGGCCCAAGGTGCTGGGCTGTGTGCTGGGCTTCATGGGGGTGGCGCTGATCGTGCGGCTGGGGCCGATAGAACCCGACGCCCCCCGCCTGTGGGCGGCCCTGGCCTGCCTGGCGGCGGCGGCCTCCTATGGCTGCGCCACGCCCCTGATGAAACGGGCCACGCTGCGCATGGAACCCCTGGCCATCGCGTTGGGGCTGAACGTGGCCGCCTGTGCCCTGCTGCTGCCCGGTGCGGCCTGGCAGTGGCCCAGTGCCAACTTCACCCCAGCCGCGCTGCTGGCTGTGGCGGCTTTGGGCATAGCCGCCTCCGGGCTGGCGAGCTGGGTACACCTGCGCATCATGCGGCACGTGTCGCCCGTGGCCGCCATCAGCCCGGCCTTTCTGGTGCCCTTGTTCGGGGTGGGTTGGGGGCACCTCCTGCTCGGTGAACCGCTGGGCGCGGGCCTGTTGGGCGGTGGGTTGCTGGTGCTGCTGGCCACCGCGCTGGTGACGGGGTTCAACCCGTTTTCCCGGCTGTGGCAGATCGGTGCGCCAACCCCCAAACCCTGAGCGCACAGGCCGTGGCCATGAGCCCGGCCACGCTGCCACAGGCGAACACGGCCGACAAACCCCAGGCCGTGCTGACCAGGCCACCGCCCACGCCACCCAGCACACCGGGCACACCGTAGCCCACCACGGTGTACAAGGCCTGCCCCCGCCCCCGCAACCTGCCGGGAAAGTGGTGCGAAATGAGTGCAATGCACACGGTGTGGTGCGCGGCAAAGGTGATGGCGTGCAGCATTTGCCCCAGCACCAGCAGCGGCCACACCAGCGGCCACTTGGCCAGCAGCCCCATGCGCAACGCCACCAGGGCAGCGGCCAGCACCAACCAGCCGGTCAATGGGAGGAGGGGCAACCAGCGGCCTTGCGTCAGGAACCAGCCAATTTCCAGCACCACGGCCACGGCCCACAACAAGCCAATGGTGGCCTTGCTGTACCCCAGGTGGTCCAGGTACAGTGAAAAAAACACGTAAATGAAGATGTGCGCCAACACGTGGAAAAAAATGGCCGCAAACAGCCAGGCCACCTCGGGCTGGCGCAGCAGCGTCCACACAGGCTGCGCGGGTGCATCGGCCGCATGGGGGGCCTCCTTCACGTCGGGCATCCACCACACGCTGAGCGTGACGGCGAGCAACGTCGCCACGGTCCACAACGGGAAGCTGCCCATGCCGTGGCGCTCGAACCACCCACCCGCCGCCAGCACCGTCAACAAAAAACCCAATGACCCCCACAAGCGCACGCGGCCATAGCGTTTGGCATCAAACCGCCCGCCCTGGCTGACCAGGTGGGCCATGGCGGCCTCGCTCATGGGCATCATGGCGCTGGTGTGTACAAACATCAGCAGCAACACCAGCAACAGGCCCCAAAAACCCAGGTTCAGCCACAACCCCAGCGAGCACACCAGCGCCGCCGTTGCACCGTAGCGCAACAGGCGCACCCGCTCCCCGGTGCGGTCACTCAGCCAGCCCCAGGCATAGGGTGCGAACAGGCGGGTGGCCGACTGCACCGACGTGAGCACGCTGATGGCGAGCAGCCCCAGGCCCATGTCTTTGAGCCACAGCGGCAGGTACGGGTTGAAGAACCCGATGTGGGCGAAATAACTGGCCGACAGGGCCGCGAACGGCGCGAGCACGCGCACCGACGCGGTCATGCATCAGCCATGGGCAATGTCGGGGGTGCTCACCCGCACGTCCGCGCATTGCGCACGGTGCTGCAACACATGCTCCATCACCACCAAAGCCAGCATGGCCTCGGCGATGGGCGTGGCCCGAATGCCCACGCAGGGGTCGTGCCGGCCTTTGGTGATGACTTCGGTGGCCTGGCCCGCCGAGTCAATGGTGTCGCGCGGGATCAGGATGGAACTGGTGGGCTTGATGGCAATGCCCACCTCCAGGTCCTGCCCGGTGCTGATGCCGCCCAGCACCCCACCCGAGTTGTTGCCCACGAACCCGCTCGGGGTCAGCGCGTCGCCATGGGTGCTGCCTTTGGCCGTGACGCAATCGAACCCGGCACCAATTTCCACCCCTTTGACGGCATTGATGCCCATCATGGCGAACGCGATGTCGGCATCCAGTTTGTCGAACAGCGGCTGCCCCAGGCCAGTGGGCATGCCCTGTGCGACCACGCGCAACCGCGCACCACAGGAGTCACCACTTTTGCGCAACGCGTTCATGTAATCCTCCAGCGCAGACACGTCGGCCACCGGCGCGAAGAAGGGGTTGTGGGGCACATGCGCCCAACTTTCAAACGCAATGGGCATGTCGCCGATCTGGGTCATGCAGCCTTGGAAGGTGGTGCCATGGACCGTCAGCAGCCACTTTTTGGCCACTGCGCCGGCCGCCACCATGGGGGCCGTCAGCCGGGCCGACGAACGGCCGCCACCGCGCGGGTCGCGCACGCCGTATTTGTGCCAGTAGGTGTAGTCGGCGTGCCCGGGGCGAAATGTCTGCAGGATGTCGCCGTAGTCTTTGCTGCGCTGGTCGGTGTTGCGAATCAGCAGGCAGATGGGCGTACCGGTGGTCAGCCCCTGGTAAACGCCACTGAGGATTTCCACCGCATCGGGTTCGTTGCGCTGGGTCACGAACTTGCTGGTGCCCGGACGGCGTCGGTCCAGATCGGGCTGTATGTCGGACTCGCTCAGTGGAAGCCCGGGTGGGCAGCCATCAATCACGCAGCCAATGGCTGGTCCGTGGGATTCACCAAAGTTGGTGACTGCAAAAAGGTTGCCAAATGTGTTGCCGCTCATGGCGGCGGATTATCCCAGACGCATCAGCCCTTGGCAGGCGCCTCGGCGGTGGCTTCATCTTCGCCCGGCCAGTCGCGGATGTAGGCCTTGAGCATCTTGTTCTCAAAATTTTGGGCATCCACCACCGCCTTGGCCACATCGTAGAAACTGATGACACCCATGAGCATGCGGCTGTCCATCACCGGCATGTAACGGCAGTGGCGCTCAATCATCATGGGGCGCACCTGGTCCAACTCTGTTTCTGGCGTGCAACTCATGGGGTGATCATCCATCACCTTGCGCACCGTGCTGCTGCCCAGCGATCCCCCATTGGTGGCCAAGTTCTGAATGACCTCCCGGAAGGTGAGCATGCCCACCAGATCACCATGCTCCATGATGGCCAACGAGCCGATGTCGAAATGGTTCATGGTTTCGACGGCCTTGAGCAGGCTGTCATCCGGGGATGCGGTGTAGAGGGTTCCCCCTTTGACGCGCAGGATGTCACTGACTTTCATGGTTGCTCCTCTCATTTGTGAAGACTTTTGCGCTCTCAATATAGCGCACGCGGCGGTCGTAGTTCGCGGTGGTCACTTCTTGACGCGCGGGCGCAGGCCCATGGCCTCGCGCTGCCGGTCAATTCGGGCCTGCTTGCGCGCATTTTCTTTCTCGATCACCTTGCGCTTGGTGTACCCGGACTGGTCCGCCCAGGCCCACCAAGCCACCGCCAAACCCAATGGCGCCAGCACACCCCACCACGGCCAGTTGGCCACAGGCCCCATCCCTTGCACCTTGAGCAGAATGAACAACAAACCCAAGCCGAGGAACCACATGGCGTTCTCCTTGTCAACCACAAAAGTCCGAATGAAACAATGCGTAACGCGATGAGCCAAGTCAAACAAACCCGATAAAATCAGTATCGGCTTATTTAAAAGTTGCCCCTTAACTTCCCACGAGGAGATTCTCCATGAAACGTGCTCTGTTTGTTCTCGCATCCGCCCTGATTGTTGCCGCGCCCGCCATGGCCGACGAAGCCATGGCCAAGGCCAACAATTGCATGGCCTGCCATGCAGCCGACAAGAAACTGGTTGGCCCCGCTTACAAAGATGTGGCCAAAAAGTACGCCGGTCAGGCCGACGCCGCAGACAAGCTGGCCGCCAAGATTGTCAAGGGTGGCTCCGGCGTCTGGGGTGCCATCCCCATGCCAGCCAACCCCAAGGTTTCCGAGGCAGATGCCAAGAAGCTGGCCACCTGGGTCCTGAGCCTGAAGTAACGCCTCACCCTTCCGGCCAAGCCTGTGGGGCTTGGCTGGATCAGGCAACAAAAAACCCGCCAGCGGCGGGTTTTTTGTTGGGCGCAAAAGTGTCAGAGGTTTTCTGAGAGCTGGTCGAGGATGGCTGGGTTTTCCAGCGTGCTGGTGTCCTGCGTGATGGCCTCGCCCTTGGCAATCGAGCGCAGCAAGCGACGCATGATCTTGCCGGAACGGGTCTTGGGCAGGTTGTCGCCAAAACGGATGTCTTTGGGCTTGGCAATGGGGCCAATCTCTTTGCCCACGTGGTCGCGCAACTGCTTGGCGATGGCCTTGGCTTCATCGCCAGTGGGGCGGCTGCGCTTGAGCACCACAAACGCCACCACGGCTTCGCCGGTGGTGTCGTCGGGACGCCCCACCACGGCAGCCTCGGCCACCAACTCGGTGCAGCTGACCAGCGCCGACTCGATTTCCATGGTGCCCATGCGGTGACCAGAAACGTTGAGCACGTCGTCAATCCGGCCGGTGATGGTGAAATAGCCAGTCTCCGCGTCGCGAATCGCACCGTCGCCAGCCAGGTAGTACTTGCCCTTGAAGTCATCGGGGTAGTAGCTCTTGACGAAGCGGGCATCATCGCCCCAAATGGTGCGGATCATGGAGGGCCATGGACGCTTGACCACCAGAATGCCGCCCTGGCCATTGGGCACATCTTTGCCGGTTTCATCCACGATGGCGGCCTGAATACCGGGGAAGGGCAGCGTGCATGAACCAGGCACCATGGGTGTGACACCGGGCAATGGGGTGATCATGTGCCCACCGGTCTCCGTTTGCCAGAAGGTGTCCACAATCGGGCAACGGCTGCCACCGACGTGCTGGTAGTACCACTCCCATGCAGCGGGATTGATGGGCTCGCCCACCGACCCCAGCAACCGCAAGCTGGAGAGGTCGTAGCTCTTGGGATGGACGGCGTCGCTGGCTTCAGCCGCCTTGATCAGCGAACGGATCGCCGTCGGCGCTGTGTAGAAAATGCTGACCTTGTGCTTCTCGATCATCTTCCAGAAACGACCGGCATCCGGGTAGGTGGGCACACCTTCGAACACAATTTCGGTACCGCCCAAGGCCAATGGACCGTAGGTGATGTAGGTGTGGCCCGTGACCCAGCCAATGTCAGCCGTGCACCAGAACACGTCGTCTGCCTTGAGGTCGAAGGTCCACTTGGTGGTCAACGCGGCGTGCAGCAGGTAGCCGCCCGTACTGTGCTGCACCCCCTTGGGCTTGCCGGTGGAGCCCGAGGTGTACAACAGGAACAGCGGGTGCTCGGCCGACACCCACTCTGGTTCGCAGGTGACGGTTTGACCGGCAATGGCCTCGTCCATCCACATGTCTCGGCCAGCAGTCATGGACACAGCCGCACCCGAGCGCTTGACCACCAGCACTTTGCTGACGCTCTCACAACCACCCAGAGAGAAAGCTTCGTCCACGATGGACTTCAGCGGCAACTGCTTGCCGCCACGGATCTGGTGATCGGCGGTGATCACCACCTTCGCGCCGGTGTCCTGGATGCGGTCACGCAAGCTTTGGGCCGAGAAACCGCCAAACACCACCGAGTGGGTGGCGCCGATTCGGGCGCAGGCCTGCATGGCCGCCACGCCGTCGATGGACATGGAGATGTAAATCACCACGCGGTCACCCTTTTTGACGCCCTGAGCCTTCAGCCCGTTGGCGATCTGACAGGTCTTGGTCAACAGCTCGCTGTAGGTGATCTTGGTCACTTCACCACCGTCCGCCTCAAAAATCAGCGCGGTTTTGTCGCCCAGGCCTTTTTCAATGTTGCGGTCCAGGCAGTTGTAAGAGGCATTCAACGTGCCGTCTTCAAACCATTTGAAGAAAGGCGCCTTGCTTTCGTCCAACACCTTGGTGAACGGTGTTTTCCAGCTCAGGAGCTCTTTGGCCTGTCGCGCCCAGAACCCTTCGTAGTCACGCTCAGCCTCCTGACACAGTGCGTCGTAGGCGGCCATGCCAGCCACCGCCGCGTTCTTGACGAAGGCTTCACTGGGGTTGTAAATCGTGACTGCGCTTGCAGCGTCTGTAGCACTCATGTGGTCTCCTGAATGAAATGGGTCTGTGCACTCAATAATGTCAAGCTTGGCTCTTACAAACGACTGACTCGGCATGGCAGCGAGGGAGTGGCTGAACGCCTAGAATGGCGGCGGCATCGCCACCCCAAACCCCGTGCGGGTGGCGCCAAGCCTACCCACGACACCCTTCAGCGTCCTTGTTGTGGCCTGCCACACCACCCTTCATGTCCTCCACCAACCACCACTCCACCAGCGACTCCGCCACACCACCGGCTTTGGTCCGCCGTTTGCGCCCCCTGCCCAATCTGATTTTTGCCAGTCGCTGGCTTCAGTTGCCCCTGTACCTGGGGCTGATAGCCGCTCAAGGCGTCTATGTGTGGCACTTCCTTTTGGAACTGTTCCATTTGATCGAAGCCGCGTTTGGCAGCCAAACGGCCCTGCAAACGCTGGTCAACAGCATCGGGTACACATCCAACATTCAGGTCACGCACCTCAATGAGACCATCATCATGCTGGTGGTACTGGCACTCATTGATGTGGTCATGATCTCCAACCTCCTGATCATGGTCATAGTAGGAGGCTACGAAACCTTCGTCAGCCGAATGGAATTGGAAGGGCACCCTGACCAGCCGGAATGGCTGGGGCATGTCAATGCGTCGGTCTTGAAGGTGAAGCTCGCCATGGCCATCATCGGCATCTCGTCCATTCACCTGCTCAAAACCTTCATCAATGCCGGCAGCTATGAGATCAAGGTGCTGATGTGGCAAACCATCATCCACGTGGTGTTCCTGCTCAGTGCCTTGGCCATTGCCTACACCGACAGGCTGTTGAGCACGTCCCACCAGGACCATTGACCAAACGCCAGCCAGACCCGATGACACCGTCAGTTCGCGTTGGATCCAGTGCTTAGAATTTCAGGCTCCCGGTTTTGCCCCCTTTACCCACTCCCATCACCACCATGACCACGATCCGCCAAGCTGACCTGATCGAATCCGTAGCCGCCGCGCTGCAATACATCAGCTACTACCACCCGGCCGATTACATTGCCCACTTGGCCAAGGCATACGAGCGTGAGCAAAGCCCGGCGGCGAAAGACGCGATCGCTCAAATCCTGACCAACAGCAAGATGAGCGCCACAGGGCACCGCCCCATCTGCCAGGACACCGGCATCGTCAACGTCTTCCTGAAAGTGGGCATGGACGTGCGCTGGGAGGGGTTCACGGGCAGCCTGGACGACGCCATCAACGAAGGGGTGCGTCAGGGCTACAACCACCCTGACAACACGTTGCGCGCGAGCGTGGTGGCCGATCCCCAATTCGACCGCAAAAACACCAAAGACAACACACCGGCTGTCATCTTCAGCGAGATCGTGCCGGGCAACACCCTGGAAGTCACCGTGGCCGCCAAGGGCGGCGGCTCTGAAAACAAGAGCAAAATGGTCATGCTCAACCCCGGCGACAGCGTGGTCGATTGGGTGCTGAAAACGGTGCCCACCATGGGCGCTGGCTGGTGCCCTCCGGGCATGTTGGGCATCGGCATTGGCGGCACCGCCGAGAAGGCAGTGCTCATGGCCAAAGAAAGCCTGATGGACGACCTGGACATGCACGAACTGCAGGCCAAGGCCGCCGCCGGAGAAGCCCTGACCAAAACCGAAGCCCTGCGCCTGGAACTGCTGGAAAAGGTCAACGCCCTGGGCATAGGCGCGCAAGGTCTGGGCGGCTTGACCACGGTGCTGGACATCAAAATCAAGATGTACCCCACCCACGCGGCCAGCAAGCCCGTGGCCATGATTCCCAACTGCGCGGCCACGCGCCACGCCCATTTCGTCATGGACGGCAGCGGCCCGGTGTACCTGGATCCACCCAGCCTGGACCTGTGGCCCAAGGTGGACTGGGCGCCCAACACCCAGACGAGCAAGCGGGTGGACTTGAACACCTTGACCAAGGCCGAAGTGGCCAGCTGGAAGCCCGGTGACACCCTGCTGCTGAACGGCAAAATGCTGACCGGCCGAGATGCCGCGCACAAGCGCATTCAGGACATGCTGGCCAAAGGCGAATCCCTGCCCGTGGATTTCACCAACCGGGTCATCTACTACGTCGGCCCGGTGGACCCGGTGGGCGACGAGGCAGTGGGACCGGCCGGCCCGACGACAGCCACCCGCATGGACGGTTTCACCGAAATGATGTTGGCCAAAACCGGCCTCATCTCCATGGTGGGCAAAGCCGAACGCGGCCCGGTGGCCATCGAGGCCATCAAGAAGCACCAGTCCGCCTACCTGATGGCGGTGGGCGGTGCCGCGTACCTCGTGTCCAAGGCCATCAAATCGGCCAAGGTGGTGGGGTTTGCCGACTTGGGCATGGAAGCCATCTACGAATTTGATGTGGTCGACATGCCCGTGACCGTGGCGGTGGACGCCGGGGGGACCAGCGCCCACATCACGGGGCCAGCCGAATGGCAGCAGCGGATTGCATCGGGCGAGTTCAAGGGCATCGCCCTGAACCAATCCTGAAACGCTCGCGGGGTCAAGCGCGTTGTGCGGTTGACCTCGCTCAATCACTCACCTCATGGATTCTCGTGAGCACACAGCAAGCCCCCGTGGGCGTATTCGACAGCGGCATGGGCGGGTTGAGCGTGCTCAGGGTTCTGCGCCACCACCTCAAACACGAAAGCTGGGTGTATTTCGCTGACAATGCCCACGCGCCATATGGGGAAAAAACACAGGACGAAATCACCGACCGCGCACTGAGCATCACACAGCAGCTCCGCCAGCAACACGGCATCAAAGCCCTGGTGGTCGCGTGCAACACCGCCACAGCGGCCGCCATCGCCACGCTCCGCGAGCAGCACCCCGACTTACCGATTGTGGGCATAGAGCCTGGCATCAAGCCTGCGCTGGCACTCAGCCGGACACGCCGCATTGGGGTCATGGCCACCCGCCGGACCGTCGACAGCGAGAAATTTCAGCGGCTGCTGGCCAGCGCACAAGTGCAGGCCCAATTCGTCGTTCAGCCCTGTGATGGACTGGCCCTGGCCATTGAAACCCAGGATCACAAAAAAATAGAAGCACTCATCTCTTTATACACCAGCGCCATGGGCACTTTTGGCACAAAAACTGGAGCCATGGACACCTTGGTGCTGGGTTGCACCCATTACCCACTGGCCGCGCACCAACTGCACCGCAGCGTGGGCCCTCACGTCACGTTGGTTGACCCCGCGCAAGGCGTCACACGTCAATTGGAGCGACTGCTGATGCAGAGCGAGCGGATGGCGACGGGCCAGGGCATCGGGGGCATCACAGCCTGTGGGACGGCCAACTTGGCCGAACTTCAAGTGGCCATGGACCGGTGGTGCCCTGTCTGAACGAGCGCCCCCTTCAACACACCGCTGTCAGTGCAAATGGCGGGGCTTGCGGCCACCACCATGGCCACTTGAACCACCACCCGAGCCCCGGGGCGGACGTCCAAGCTGCATGGAATTGACCAATGCGTCAAACCGATTGGTGAAGAGCTGGTCAATCGCGTCCACCACGGGTCCGAGCTCATTGGGCTCGAAATGGCGCTCCATCATGTGACTCACATCACGCACCAGCATATCCCGCTGCACCTGGAGGATGGCGGCTGGCGTCGGACCCACAAAGCACATCATGAAGTCGTCCCTCGAGTCCTCCTGGGCATCAGCTGGCTCCTCCTCATCGTCATAGGCTGTGTCATAAAAAGACACCTCAATGGGCGCACCGGTTGCCGCAATGTCGTTCAATGCCATGCACGACTCTTCCATGACTTGGCGGAAATCCTCGTCTCCAGGCAAGGTCCAGCACAGTTGCAACAAATGCTCCTTGGCATGGAAACGGATGCCCGGCTCCTCTTCGTAACTGCTCCTGGCGCCAGCGACCAAAGATTTGGCGCCAACGTACTGCCACAACGGTTTCAATGCTTCTTCCACCTGCGGCAGCGTCACGTCGGAACGCAGCGGCACATCACCGTGCACGTGAATCTCAAACGGGGCGTTGTACATCATGTGTGTCCTTGTGCAAATCCCATCCCGCAGGACGCGATTTGGTCTGTGGTGGTGCCTCGAACCGGGGTCGAACCGGTACGCCCCTTTTCAGGAAAGCGGCGGATTTTAAGTCCGCTGTGTCTACCAATTTCACCATCGAGGCACGGTTTCATTGTGAAACAAAAAAGCCCCGCCAACACAAGTTGCGGGGCGATCAATCCTGGGGAAGGGTGGAGGCGCGGCCCGGAGTCGAACCGGGCTGATCGGATTTGCAATCCGGTGCATAACCGCTTTGCTACCGCGCCATAAATTCCCCAGCCAGGGAAATCCATAAAAAAGGGAAGCTCAGGCTTCCCTTCTGCGAAAAAACATGGAGCGGGAAACGAGACTCGAACTCGCGACCTCAACCTTGGCAAGGTTGCGCTCTACCAACTGAGCTATTCCCGCAAACTGGCGTTGCTGACCAATACCAGAATTATAGTATGTTTTTTCGACCATCGATCACGATGTGCAAATCTCTTGAAGTCGTCAGTGTGGTCGCTGGTCCTTCGCAACCACGGTGGCCACGTCTGCCACCACCGCCGCTGGCGCCACCTCGTCATCCGACAGCGGCTCGGGCTGGCGCTCCAGCGCCGTTGCCAACACCTGATCGATCCAACGCACTGCCACGATGTCCAGAGAAGATTTCACATTCTCCGGAATATCGGCCATGTCCTTCATGTTTTCCTCAGGGATGAGGACGGTCTTGATGCCACCGCGCAAGGCCGCGAGCAGCTTTTCTTTCAATCCGCCAATGGCTGTGATCTCTCCGCGCAAGGTGATTTCACCCGTCATGGCCACGTCACTGCGCACGGGAATTCCGGTCAGTGCGGACACCAGGGCCGTGGCCATTGCGGCACCAGCACTGGGTCCGTCTTTCGGCGTGGCGCCATCGGGCACGTGAATGTGCATGTCGCGCTTTTCAAACAACTCGTCCTTGATGCCCAGGGATTTGGCCCTGCTGCGAATGACGGTGCGCGCCGCCTCCACCGACTCTTTCATCACATCGCCCAAAGAGCCGGTTCGGGTGATCACCCCCTTGCCGGGCATCAGTGCAGCCTCGATGGTCAACAAATCGCCCCCCACCTCGGTCCACGCCAGACCCACCACCTGGCCGACCTGGTTCTGCTGCTCTGCTCGTCCGTAGGTGTACTTGCGAACGCCCAGAAATTGGTCCAGGTTATCCGCTGTCACCGTTACCTTGGGTTGAAATTGTTTGAGCAACAAACCCTTGACGACCTTGCGGCAAATTTTTGAAATTTCCCGCTCCAGCGACCTGACCCCGGCTTCCCTCGTGTAGTACCTCACGATGTCGCGCACGGCGCTGTCGTCTATCACCATCTCACCGTCTTTGAGGCCGTTGTTCTCCATCTGTTTGGGGATGAGGTACTTGACAGCGATGTTGGCCTTTTCATCCTCGGTGTAACCGCTCAGGCGAATGACCTCCATCCGATCCAGCAACGCAGAGGGGATGTTCATGGAGTTGGAGGTCGCGACAAACATCACATCGCTCAGGTCGAAGTCCACCTCCACATAGTGGTCCCCAAATGTGTGGTTTTGCTCAGGATCCAGCACTTCCAGCAATGCGCTGGAGGGGTCTCCTCGAAAGTCCGTGCCCAACTTGTCGATTTCATCGAGCAAAAACAACGGATTGCGGGTGCCCACCTTGGTCAGGCTCTGCAACACTTTGCCCGGCAACGCGCCAATGTAAGTGCGGCGGTGACCACGGATCTCTGCCTCGTCGCGCATGCCACCCAACGCCATGCGAACGTACTTGCGTCCCGTGGCCTTGGCGATGGATTGCCCAAGCGATGTTTTGCCCACGCCCGGAGGCCCCACCAGGCACAGGATGGGCGCTTTGAGCTTGTCCACACGCTGTTGAACCGCCAAATACTCCAGGATGCGGTCCTTGACTTTTTCCAGGCCATGGTGGTCCTGATTCAGGACTTCTTCGGCGTTGTGGAGGTCGTGCTTGATCTTGGTTTTTTTGCTCCATGGCAGTGCGGTCAGCACATCAATGTAGTTCCGCACAACGGTGGCCTCGGCCGACATGGGCGACATCAGCTTGAGCTTCTTCAGCTCGGCTTCGGCCTTCTTGCGGGCCTCAGCGGGCATCTTGGCCAGCTTGATCTTCTTGTCAATTTCTTCCGTGTCGGCGCCATCTTCTCCTTCACCCAGCTCTTTCTGAATGGCCTTGACCTGCTCATTCAAATAAAAATCGCGCTGGTTTTTCTCCATTTGGCGCTTCACCCGTCCACGGATTTTTTTGTCCACGGTCAGGATGTCAACTTCGCGCTCCAACTGCTGAAACAGGTTACTCAGGCGCTCATCGACC
Source organism: Polaromonas sp. (assembly GCA_013823635.1). GTDB lineage: Bacteria > Pseudomonadota > Gammaproteobacteria > Burkholderiales > Burkholderiaceae_C > UBA2334. Next base: position 22,456 of record PNML01000004.1, read on the forward strand.
GGGGACAGGTCCAGCACCTCCTGCTTCAGCTCCAGCTTCAAAGGCAAGTGCGCTGCAATGGTGTCGGCGAGGCGTCCGGGATCGTCGATGCTCGAAATCGACGTGAGGATTTCGGACGGGATTTTTTTGTTGAGTTTGACGTACTGGTCAAACTGTTGCATCACCGCACGGCGCAGGGCCTCGACCTCGGTGAGCTTCGCGGGGGACAAAGCCCCAGCCACATCCATGGGCAACACATCCGCCGTGAAATGGGATGAGTGGTCTTCCACCCCGTTCACCTTGGCCCGTTGCAGCCCTTCCACCAACACCTTGACGGTGCCGTCGGGCAATTTCAGCAGCTGCAGGATGGTGGCCACACAACCCATGTCAAACATGTCGGTGGCGGAGGGCTCATCCTTGGCCGCCGTCTTCTGGGCCACCAGCATGATGCGGCGTTCCGCTTCCATGGCCACTTCCAAGGCTTTGATGCTTTTGGGACGGCCCACAAACAGTGGAATCACCATGTGCGGAAACACCACCACATCGCGCAGAGGCAAGAGTGGCAGGTCGATGGGAGCAGACGGTAATGTCTTTTGTCCTGACATGGTTTTCTTTCAAGTAATGCCAACTGGCCAGTTCAAGTTCAGGCCTTCTTGGCTGTTTCCCGGTACACCAGCAATGGTGGCTTGCCGTCGTCTATGGTGGACTCATCCACCACCACCTTGTCCACATTTTGGGAACTGGGCAACTCAAACATCGTGTCGATCAGGGCCTGTTCCAAAATCGATCGAAGACCACGCGCACCCGTCTTCCTGGCGAGGGCCTTCTTGGCAATGGACCTCAGCGCTGCAGGGCGCACGTCCAGCTCAGCGCCCTCCAGGGCAATCAGTTTGGTGAACTGCTTGACCACGGCATTGCGTGGCTTGGTCAGGATATCGATCAGGGCATCTTCCGTCAGCTCCTCCAATGCGGCCACCACTGGGAGGCGGCCCACCAGCTCAGGAATCAAGCCGAACTTGATCAGGTCTTCGGGCTCGATGACTTTGAAAGTCTCAGAAATGCTGAGTTGCTTCTTGCTTCGCACGGCCGCACCAAAACCGATGCCGGATGCCTCGGTTCTGTTTTCCACGATCTTTTCGATGCCAGCAAACGCGCCACCGCAGATGAACAGGATGTTGGTCGTGTCCACCTGCAAAAAATCCTGATTGGGGTGCTTGCGTCCACCCTGCGGTGGAATGGACGCCATGGTCCCCTCCACCATCTTGAGCAGCGCCTGTTGCACACCCTCCCCTGACACGTCCCGCGTGATGGAGGGGTTATCGGCCTTGCGCGTGATCTTGTCGATTTCATCAATGTACACAATGCCTTGCTGCGCTTTGGCCACATCGTAGTTGCAGGCCTGCAGCAGTTTGGAAATGATGTTCTCGACGTCTTCGCCCACGTAGCCCGCTTCGGTCAGCGTGGTGGCATCGGCCATCACAAATGGGACGTTCAGCATGCGGGCCATGGTCTGCGCCAGAAGCGTCTTGCCCGAGCCCGTGGGTCCCACCAACAGAATGTTGCTTTTGGCAAGTTCCACATCGTCTTTCTGACGAGACTCTTTGTGGCGCAGGCGCTTGTAATGGTTGTACACCGCCACGGCCAACGCCCGCTTGGCCGTGTCCTGACCGATGACGTAGTTGTCCAGATTTTGCTTGATCTCGACCGGCGTCGGCAGGCTGTCACCTGACTTGGGCTCCACCCCACTCAACCCCGGCAATTCATCGCGGATGATGTCATTGCACAAGTCAATGCATTCATCACAAATGAACACCGACGGACCGGCAATCAGCTTCTTGACCTCGTGTTGGCTCTTGCCGCAAAACGAGCAGTAAAGCGTTTTTTCCCCAGCTGTGCCTTTTTTATCGGCCATGGATACACCTTGCAAAAAGCGAAACACCCGGCACTCCAGTGCCAGGCTGTGTTGTGAGCGGACAGTGCAGCCACGTGCTGTCCACTGCCGTGGGCAGATGCATCAAAGAGCGCCGCGCTTGGAAATGACCTTGTCCACCAACCCGTATGCCTGCGCTTCTGAGGCGGACATGAAGTAGTCGCGCTCTGTGTCGCGTTCGATTTTCTCCAACGGTTGCCCCGTCTGCTCGGACAGCACGCGGTTCAGGTCGCCACGGAGCCGCAAAATTTCCCGCGCATGAATTTCAATGTCCGTGGCCTGCCCTTGTGCACCGCCCAAGGGTTGATGAATCATCACCCGCGAGTTGGGCAGAGAAAACCGCTTGCCCTTGGTGCCCGCAGCCAACAAGAACGCACCCATGCTCGCCGCCATGCCCATGCACAGCGTGGACACGTCTGGCTTGATGAAGTTCATGGTGTCAAAAATGGACATGCCAGCGCTCACTGAGCCACCCGGTGAATTGATGTAAAACGAAATGTCCTTGTCGGGATTTTCGCTCTCCAGAAACAGCAACTGGGCAACCACCAAATTGGCGCTTTGGTCATTCACCGGCCCCACCAAAAAGACCACGCGCTCTTTGAGCAGACGGGAATAAATGTCGTAGGCGCGTTCACCGCGACCGGATTGCTCAATCACCATGGGAACCATGCCCAGGGCTTGTGTGTTCAGTGCGCTCATCTTTACTCCATCAGGTGTGATACATCACTTTACCGAATTGCCAGTACCTGCCTAAAACTGAGGGTCAGGTCACCGATTGCAAGCCAAGCCATCAAAAAAGGCGGCCCTGTAGCCGCCTTGTTGCATCGTGGGATACAGCGCCTGCGCACTGCAGTGTGGGGGATCAGCCCTGACCCATGAGCTCTTCGAAATCAATGGCTTTGTCCACCACCTTGGCGGCGCCCAAAACAAATTCAGTCACGTTGTTCTCAATCACGATGGCTTCGACCTCGCTCATCCGGCGGTCGTCACTGGTGTACCAGCGGACCACATCCGCGGGCTTTTCGTAGGAAGAAGCCAATTCCTCAATGTGGGACTTGATTTGTTCTGGCTTGGCATGCAGGTTGTTGGCACGGACCAACTCGGCCACCACCAAACCCAGGCGCACGCGACGCTCGGCCTGGGCGGTGAACATTTCCTCAGGAATGGGCGCGGTATCCGCATCCTTGATGCCACGCTGTTTCAGGTCCGCACGCGCACCTTGCACGAGACGCTCCAACTCGGCCTGCACGCTGGACTTGGGGAGGTCGAGCTCGGCCTTGGCCACCAACGCATCCATCACGGCCTGTTTGTTGCGCGCTTGCAGGCGGAATTTGACTTCGCGCTCCAGGTTCTTGCGGATGTCCGCGCGCAATCCTTCCACGGTGCCTTCTGCAATGCCCAGCGACTTGGCAAAAGCCTCGTTCACTTCGGGCAGGTGGGCCGCCTCGATCTTGTTGACCGTCACCAGGAAGTCGGCCACTTTCCCTGCCACATCCTTGCCGTGGTAATCGGCAGGGAAGCTGAGGGGGAAAGTCTTGCTCTCGCCGTTCTTCATGCCGCGGACGGCATCTTCAAACTCCTTGAGCATCTGACCCTCGCCCACCAGGAACTGGAAGGCCGTGGCTTTGCCGCCAGCGAACGGCTCACCGTCGATCTTGCCTTCGAAGTCGATGGTCACGCGGTCACCGTCTTGCGCCGCCGCGTCCATGGCGCGCTGGGCAAAGGTGCGGCGCTGCTTGCGCAGGATGTCCAACGTCTTGTCGATCGCGGCGTCGCTGACTTCAGCGGTGAAACGCTCGATCTCGGCGGTACCCAAATCTTCGATCTTGACGTCGGGGTACACCTCAAACACGGCGTCGAACAGCATCTCACCTTCTGCTGCGCCGTCTTTTTCAGAAATGCGGGGAGTACCCGCCACGCGGATCTGCGCCTCGTTGGCAGCTGCCGCAAAGGCCTCGCCCACTTTGTCGTTCATGACTTCGTAGTGCACTGAGTAGCCGTAGCGCTGAGCCACCACGTTGAAAGGCACTTTGCCTGGGCGGAAGCCGTCCATTTTGACTTGGCGGGCCATGCGCTTGAGGCGTGTCTCCACCTCGCTCTGAATGACATTCACGGGCAGCGAAAGTGTCATTTTGCGTTCGAGCTTTTCCAGGGTTTCAACAGTCACTGCCATAGGAATCTCCTTGATGAGGGGAATAAAGCTGCGGATGGGATTTCCGCCGTGCTCTTTAAAAAGAATTTGTGTATGGTGCGCGGGGGGGGACTCGAACCCCCACACCATTGCTGGCGTCAGGACCTAAACCTGGTGCGTCTACCAATTTCGCCACCCGCGCATCCTGCCGCAGCACCTGCAGACCACCGGCAATCGGCAAGCCAGCAAGTCGCCAGGACAGCTAACCCTCTATTCTAACTTGGTGCCCGAACCCGGCCTCTCAAGCCGGGCCGCTGACACTCAGGGTTGGGGAGCGACCAGCGGCACCCGATCAGACCCGCCTGTGGGTGCATCAGGCTCTGGTTTGACGCGGAACCAGGCGGCGTACATCGCCGGCAACGCCAGCAAGGTCAAGGCGGTGGCCACGATCAGCCCCCCCATGATGGCCACGGCCATGGGCCCCCAGAACACGCTGCGCGACAGCGGGATCATGGCCAGCACCGCCGCCGCCGCCGTGAGCACGATGGGGCGCATGCGCCGCACGGCGGACTCGACGATGGCCTCCCACGCGGGCACGCCGTTGGCCCTGTCCTGCTCAATCTGGTCAATGAGGATGACCGAATTGCGCATGATCATGCCCATGAGCGCAATCACCCCCAGCAAGGCGACAAAACCAAAGGGCCGGTTCAGCACCAGCAGCGCACCCGCCACACCAGCCAGCCCCAAAGGCCCCGTCAGAAACACCAGCATCGCCCGGCTGAAGCTGTGGAGTTGCAGCATCAACAGGGTGAACGTGATGAACAACATCAGCGGCATGCCCGCGGCAATGGACGAGGAACCCTTGCTGCTCTCTTCCACCGCGCCCGCCACGGCGATGCTGTAGCCCACCAGGCCTTGCGCCTTCCACTGCTGGGCCATTTGCTGCAGCTCGGGCAACAGCTGCGCCGTGAGGGTGGCCCCTTGCATGCCCTCGATGGCGTCGGACTGCACCGTGATGGCGTACTCGCGCCCTTCGCGCCACATCACCCCCGGCTCCCAGCTGAACGTGGGCGTGGCAATTTGCAGCAACGGGATGCTTTTGCCACTGGCCGTCGGCAAGTAGGCATTGCCCAGGTCGCTGATGGCATCGCGCTCATCCAGCGGCTGGCGCAGCACGATGTCGATGAGCTTGTCGCCGTCGCGGTACTGGCCCACCGTCATGCCGCTGAGGATGGTGCGGGCCGCCTGGGCAATCGACTGGCTGCTCACCCCCAGCGCACGGGCCTTGGCCTGGTCCACATCGAGGCGCAGCACCTTGACCGACTCGTTCCAGTTGTCGTTCACGCCGCGGGTGTTGGGGTTGGCCCGCATGGCGGACTTCACGCCATTGGCCAGTTCGCGCAACACCAGTGGGTCAGGCCCCACCACGCGAAACTGCACCGGGTACGGCACGGGCGGTCCGTTGGGCAACAGCTTGACGCGCCCCCGCACCTCGGGAAATTCCTGCGCCAGCAGGGCGGGCAACTGCTTGCGCAGGCTTTCCCGGGTTGCCAGGTCTTTGGGCAGCACGATGAGCTGGGACACGTTGGTTTGCGGGAACGTCTGGTCCAGCGGCAAATAAAACCGTGGCACGCCCGAGCCCACCCAGGTGCTGACGGTGCGCACGCCTGGCTCTTGCGCCAGGCGCGCCTCCACCCGTTTGGCCACCGACTCGTTCAGCACAAAGCTGCTGCCCTCGGGCAGCCACAGGTCCACCAGGATTTCTGGTCGGCTGGAGTCGGGAAAGAACTGCTGCTGCACCTTGCCCATGCCCACCAGGCCCAGCGCAAACGTGAGCACGGTGGCGGCGATGGTGAGCCAGCGGTGCTTGACGCACCAGTTCACCATGCGCCGAAAGCGCACGTAAAAGGGACCGTCAAACACCTCGTGACTCTCACCCAGGTGGGGTTTGACCTTGAGCAGCACCACCCCCAGGTAGGGCACAAACACCACCGCCGCGAACCAGGACAGCACCAGGGCCACCACCGTCACGCCAAAAATGGCAAAGGTGTATTCCCCCACCGACGACTTGGCCATGCCAATGGGCAAAAAGCCCGCTGCCGTGATGAGCGTGCCCGTCAGCATGGGCATGGCCGTGGCATCCCAGGTGAAGGTGGCGGCGCGGAACATGGTGTAGCCCTCTTCCAGCTTGCGCACCATCATCTCCACCGCAATGATGGCGTCGTCCACCAGCAGGCCCAGCGCGATGATGAGCGAGCCCAGCGAAATTTTGTGCAAGCCAATGCCCCAGTAGTGCATGACCAGAAAGGTCACCGCCAGTACCAGGGGAATGGTGATGAACACCACCAGCCCCGGCCGCACATCGAGCGTGAAGCGGCGCAGCCCTTTGCCCTGGGGATTGGTGTGCAGGCCCAGGCTCAGGAAGCTCACGACCAGCACAATCACCACGGCCTCGATCAGCACCTTCACAAACTCGTTGACCGAGGTGGTCACGGCGGCGGGCTGGTCTTGCACCTGCAGCAAACGCATGCCGGCGGGCAGCTCGGCCTCGACGCGGTCGGTGATGACCTTGAGCGCCTTGCCCAGGGCAATGATGTCACCCCCTTTGGCCATGGAAATGCCCAGGGCAATGCTCTCCTGCCCCTGGTGACGCACCTTGACCTGCGGTGGGTCCACGTAGGCCAGCTTGACCTCGGCCAGATCGGCCAGGCGCATCTGCACCCCATTGGGTGTACGGATCGGCATGGCCTGCAACTGCGCCACCGAGTCAAACGCGCCCGCCACGCGCACCTGCACCACATCCAGCGGCGTCTGCACCGTGCCCGCCGATTCCACCGCGTTTTGCTGGCCCAGCTGCGCCAGCACGGCATTCATGTCCAGGCCCAGGGCCGCCAGGCGGCGCTGCGAAATTTCGATGAACAGCTTCTCGTCCTGCGCCCCAAACAGCTCGACCTTGTTGACGTCTTTGGCCTTGAGCAGCTGGTGGCGCACGTCGTCGGCCACCTTCTTCAGCTCCGCGTAGCTGAAACCCTCGCCCTGCAGCGCGTAGATCACGCCGAACACATCGCCGAACTCGTCGTTGTAGAACGGCCCCACCACACCTTGCGGCAAGGCACCACGGGCATCGGCCATTTTTTTGCGCACCGTGTACCAGGTCTGTGTCACGTCGGCGGGCTGGGTGCTGTCCTTCACCTGAAAAATGATCAGGGCCTCACCCGGCTTGGAATAGCTGCGGATTTTGTCGGTATGGGGCACCTCTTGCAGGGTTTTTTCCAGCTTGTCGGTGACCTGCTCGGCCACCTGCTGGGCGGTGGCACCCGGCCAATAGGCCCGCACCACCATGGCGCGGAAGGTGAAGGGCGGGTCTTCGTCCTGACCGAGCTGGAAGTAGGCGGCCACACCCAGCACCATCAGCACCACCATCAGGTAGCGCGTCAGGGCCGCGTGCTCCAGCGCCCAGCGCGACAGGTTGAAGCCAGGCCTGGGGTTTTGGGCTTGCGTGGGGCTCATGGCTGGCCCTTCACGGCAGAGGTTTTCACTGAATTGGTAGCTGAAACATCATTGCCAACATGCGATGGAGGCACTTTTGATGTATTTTTCTCTTGGTACAGGGTGACTTTTTCCCCATCCACCAACACATGCACCCCCGCCACCACCACCTGTTCGCCACCGCTCAGGCCCTGGGCAATCACGGCCTGGTTGCCGTCGGCGGTGGCCACGGTCACGGCCTGCGCCTTGACCGTGCTGGTGGCAGCATCCCACAGCCACACCGCAGACCCCTGGCCTTGCTGCCAGAGTGCACTGGTGGGCAACTTGATGAGGCCCGCAGCCCCTGCTTTGGCCGCCGCATCGGTGGGCAATGCCTGCAACTGGGCGTAGGCGGTGCTGCCCAGGGGCAGCGCTGCGGCGCTGGCGGGCAATGCCAGCTTGACGGCAAAGGTCCGGCTCACCGGGTCGGCACTGGCCGCCACCTCGCGCACCTGCGCCGCCAGCGCTGGCACCGCCACGCCCGACGCCTGGTTGGCCCACAGGCGCACACTGGCGGGCATGCCCACCCGCAGATTCATGGCTTTGTGCTCGGGCACCGCCACCACCACGTCACGCGGCCCGTCGTAGGCCAGCCGGACCACGGGCGTGCCCGCCGACACCACCTGGCCCGGTTCCGCTTCCACCGCCACGACCACACCGGCACGGTCGGCCACCAACACGGTGTAGGCCTTTTGGTTGGCCTGGACCCCGGCCTGCGCCTGGGCCTGGTCCAAACTGGCCTGGGCGGCCTTCAGGGTGGCCTCCCGCCGCTCCAGCTCCGCACCGCTGATGAAGTTTTGCGCCCGCAATTCGCTGTAACGCTTCACATCGGCGGCGGCCAGGTCCCGCTGGGTGCTGGCCGCCTGAATTTGCGCCTGGGCTGCCTGGCTGGCCAGCTGGTAGTCGCTGGCATCCAGCTGCGCCAGCACCTGCCCGGCCGCCACACGCTGCCCCGCTTCGGCGGGACGGGCCACCAGCTTGCCCGCCACCCGAAAGCCCAGCCGGGATTCGCTGCGCGCACGCACTTCACCGGCGTATTCGCTGCTGAACTCTGGCGCCTGCGGCCCCACCACCATCACCTTGACCGCGCGCACCGGCACTTGCGGGGCTTCAGGGCGGGAACAGGCGGCCAACACACACACGGCCACCAGGCAGGCGCTGGCCTGCACGGCACGGAAAGTGAAACTCATGAGAAAACTCCCTGAAGGCGGGTGAAGGGACATGGGGCACAGCCCACGGAGGGGGCCATGAACGGGCAGCACTGCCTGCGCACAAAAAAAGGGGAAACCCCTGCGGCTGGGCTGGCTTCAGGCAATTACTGACCAGTTGGTTATTAGCGGATGGTAAACCAAAGCCGACACCATTGGCTGAGCAGCGACAATCCTTTTCCATGAAAACTGGTGTAGCGCACGCTGAAAATTTCCCCGTGGCCTCCTGGCTGTGCCCACCGGCTTTGCGCGCGCCCATTGCCGCCATTTACTGGTTTGCCCGCACCGCCGATGACCTGGCCGACGAAGGCACCGCCTCTCCCGAGACCCGTCTGGCCGAGCTGCAGGCCTACCGCGCACAGCTCGAACTGGCGGTGCAAGCCGCCGCATCGGCCGCGGGCAACACCCCGTCGCTGCCCGATTTCGATCCACGGTGGGCCAACGTGTTTGGGCCGCTCACCCACCACCTGGTGGCCCACGCATTGCCTGCGCCACCACTGCGCGATTTGTTGAGCGCCTTTGAAACGGACGTCCGCCGCACCGCCAGCGGCGAGCGCTACCAAGACCACCACGAGCTGCTGGGCTACTGCCGCCTGTCGGCCAACCCGGTGGGCCGCCTGCTGTTGCACCTGTACGGCATGAACCAACCCCAGCACCTGGCCGAGAGCGACGCCATCTGCACCGCCCTGCAACTCATCAACTTCTGGCAAGACCTGGGGGTGGACCTGCCCCGCCACCGCCACTACCTGCCCCAGGCCGAGATGCAGGCCAAGGGACTGACCGACAGCGACTTCTTCCCCCCCTCCACCGACCCCGACACCCAGCGACGCATGGCCGCCCTGGTGGCCCAACTGCTGGCGCAGGCCCGCGCACTCATGCACGAGGGGGCCCGCCTGCCCCTGGCCATTCCCGGGCGCGCCGGATGGGAGCTGCGGCTGGTGGTTCAAGGGGGTTTGCGCATGGCCGAAAAAATCGAGCGGCTGCAGCACCGCAGCTGGGTGCAACGCCCCACACTGGGTCTGGCCGATGCGCCCGTGCTGCTGTGGCGTGCCTGGCGCATGGGCTGACGCACCACACCGTGCGGCCCGCGGGCATCACGGACAATCGGCGCTCACGCCCACACCGCCCGACCTGCCCACCCATGACCCCGCAAGAGTACGTCCAACAAAAAGCCGCCAGTTCCGGCAGCAGCTTTTACTACGCCTTTTTGTTTTTGCCGGCACCGCGTCGGGCGGCCATCACCGCGTTCTACGCCTTCTGCCGCGAGGTGGACGATGTGGTGGACGAGGTGCACGACCCCACGGTGGCCGCCCAAAAACTGCGCTGGTGGCAACAGGAGGTCGCGCAAACCTATGCCGGGCAACCCAGCCACCCGGTGATGCAGGCGCTGTCGCCGTTTGTCCAGCCCTACGGCATCCGGCAAGAGCAGCTGCAGGCCGTCATACAGGGCTGCCAGATGGACCTGGAACAGACCCGTTACCTCGACCACGCCGCCCTCGGCCGCTACTGCCACCTGGTGGCGGGGGTGGTGGGTGAAGTGGCGGCCAGCATTTTTGGCCAGACCGACCCGGCCACCACCCGATACGCCCACACGCTGGGGCAGGCGTTTCAGCTCACCAACATCATCCGCGACGTGGGCGAAGACGCCCTGCGCGGGCGCATTTACCTGCCGGTCAACGAGCTGCAGCGGTTTGACGTGAAGGCGCACGAAATCCTCCAGCGCGTGTACTCCGACCGGTTCGTGGCCCTGATGCGGTTCCAGGCCGAGCGCGCCCACACCCTGTACGACCAGGCACTGGCCCTGCTGCCCGACGCCGACCGTCGCAGCCAAAAGCCCGGCCTGATGATGGCCAGCATCTACCGCACCCTGCTGAGCGAAATTGAGCGTGAGCAATTCAAGGTGCTGGAGGCCCGCGTCTCCCTCACCCCGCTGCGCAAACTCTGGCTGGCCTGGAAGGTCCAGGCGCTGGGCCGCCTGTGAGCCCTGCGGTCGGCCACACTGGCCCCACCCCCAGCCCGCGCCGACGCGTGGCCGTCGTCGGGGGTGGCTGGGCAGGCCTGGCGGCAGCGGTGCGGGCCGCACACGACGGGCACCACGTCACCGTGTTCGAGGCCAGCCGCCACTGGGGCGGGCGCGCCCGCACCGTGTCCATCACACTGCCAGCCAACGGCCCCAATGGCGAACAAGCGGGCGACCGGCTGCTGCTGGACAACGGCCAGCACATCCTCATTGGGGCCTACACCGACACGCTGCGCCTGATGGCGCTCGTCGGGGTGGACATCACCAGCGCCCTGCTGCGCACCCCCTTGCGCCTGACCTACCCAGACGGCAGCGGCCTGGCACTGCCCAACTGGCCCGCACCACTGGACGTGCTGGCTGGCGTGCTCGGGGCCAGTGGCTGGCGCTGGAGCGACAAGCTGGCCCTGCTGCGCACCGCCCTGCGCTGGCAGCGGGCAGGCTTTGCCTGCCCACCTTCCGCCACTGTGGGCCAGTTGTGCGCCCAGCTGCCAACACGGCTGCGCCACGAGTTCATTGACCCGCTGTGTGTCTCGGCCCTCAACACACCGTCGGACCAGGCCAGTGGGCAGGTGTTTTTGCGCGTGCTCAAGGACGCCCTGTTCGCCACACCCGGCGGCTCCAACCTGCTGCTGCCCCGCGTGCCCTTGGGTGAGTTGTGGCCCCAGGCCGCCGTGCATTGGCTGCAGCAGCCCCCCCGCCGCGCCGACCTGAGGCTGGGCACCCGGGTGACCACGCTGTCCCGCGCCACCCCACCCCTGTGTTGGACCGTCAATGATGAACCGTTTGACCATGTGGTGTGGGCAATTTTTGAACAAAAAACCACATCATCCCTTATATATAAAGCACTTTTAGCTATTGATTCAGAAGCACCCACTGCAGCCAACCCCACACTGCCTGAAGCCATGGCCTTCGAGGCCATCGCCACCGTGTACGCCTGGGCACCGGCCAGGGCGGGCGGCCACACCCTGCGCCACCCCATGCTGGCGCTGCGCGACCAGCCTGGTTATCCGGCGCAATTTGTGTTCGATCGGGGCCAGCTGGGCGGGCCCCCTGGCCTGTTGGCCTTTGTGGTCAGCGCCAGCACCGACAACGCTGCCAGGTTGAGCGCGGCGGTCGTGCAACAAGCCCAGGCACAGCTGGGCTTGGCCATTCAGCCCATTCAGACCATTGTGGAAAAACGCGCCACCTTCGCCTGTACACCTCAGGTGCAGCGCCCGCCCATGGCGGTGGCGCCGGGGCTGGTGCGGGCGGGAGACCAGGTGCAAGGCCCCTACCCCGCCACACTGGAGGGCGCCATGCGCAGCGGGTGGGCAGCGGGTGCATTGGACTGAACCTCGCTGTCGAATCCGCCGTGCCTTCGTTCAGGTGTGACAGCAAAGGCGCCTTCACTTCTTGGTGTAGATCTGGTCGAAGCTGCCGCCGTCGGCAAAGTGCGCCTTGGTCGCCTGCGTCCAGCCACCAAACGCCTCATCAATCCTGAACAGGTTCAACTTGGGAAACTGCTTGGCGTACTTGGCCTGCGCCTTGGCCGAGGTGGGGCGATAAAAGTTCTTGCCCGCAATGTCCTGGCCATCGTCGCTGTACAGGTACTCCAAGTAGGCCGTGGCCACCGCCCGCGTGCCCTTCTTGTCCACGTTCTTGTCCACCACCGTCACCGCCGGTTCGGCCAGGATGGAGAGGGAGGGGTAGACCACGTCGAACTTGGAGCCGAATTCCTTGTCCAGCAGGTAGGCTTCGTTTTCCCAGGCGATCAGCACATCGCCCTGGTTGCGCTGGGCAAAGGTGATGGTGGAGCCCCGGGCGCCGGTGTCGAGCACGGGCACGTTGGCGTAGAGCTTGGCCACAAACTCTTTGGCTTTGGCGTCTCCACCGTATTTGCGTTTGGCGAATTCCCACGCGGCCAGGTAGTTCCAGCGGGCACCGCCCGAGGTCTTGGGGTTGGGGGTGATGACCTTCACGTCAGGGCGGATGAGGTCGTCCCAGTCCTTGATGCCTTTGGGGTTGCCTTCACGCACCGCCAGGATGATGGTGGAGGCGTAGGGCGTGCTGTTGAGCGGCAGGCGTTTTTGCCAGTCCTTGGGAATCCAGCCGCCGTGCTCGTTCAGGGCGTCGGTGTCACCGGCCAGGGCCAGGGTGGCCACGTCGGCGTCCAGGCCGTCGATGATGGAGCGGGCCTGCTTGCCCGAGCCGCCGTGGCTTTGTTTGATGCTGACGTCCTGCCCGGTCTTGGCCTTCCAGTGCTTGGCAAAGGCGGCGTTGAACGCGACGTACAACTCGCGGGTGGGGTCGTAGGAGACGTTGAGCAGCTCGACCTTGCTCTGCGCCCAAGCCATGCTGGACGCAGCCACCAGGGTCAGGGCACCCAGGGTGCGGAGGGCGTGGCGGCGGGGGGTCATAAGCGTTCCTTTCGATGTGTTGGGCAGATGGCCAGCATCATCGAAACAAAGCTTCAGATTGGGAACGAATTTGATTTCAGTTGTTTATACCAAAAACATCTATTGACAGGACCCTGACCGCCCATTGAACGGGGACCAGGGATCAAAGCCAGGTGTTTGGCTCCCGGCTGTGGCAGTGGTGGGTCAGCCCGTCCGACAGCATCACCAACCGCGCGCCATTCGGCAGGCCAACGCCAGACTGGCGCGGTCAGCACACTGGTGTGTTCGTGCAGCTTGGACAGCAGGTGAAACAGCAATGCACCAACGCGCCGGACTGAACGGCCAACACGCCAGCTCATCCAGCGGGTGAAAGGCAGGTAAACGAAACAGGCAAGAAAAAAGCCCAAGTGAATCGATCACTTGGGCTTCATCCTGGCGGAGCGAGAGGGATTCGAACCCTCGATGAGGCTCTACACCCCATACTCCCTTAGCAGGGGAGCACCTTCGGCCACTCGGTCATCGCTCCGAAGCCCACTATTATGCCTCAATCTGAAAGACCGCCAGACACCTGCCAGGTTCAGCCAGGCGGGAAGAGGTCCAAGCCCGCTGGGGCCAGTGCCTCGGCCATTGGTGGCGGCAAGAACTCCAGCCAATCCCCCACCCTGCGCACATGGCCGTTGGCCACTTTCAGGTGGATCTGGTGCCCCCGTGTGCGGGCTGCGCCGAGCTGCTTGACCAATTCATCCAACTGCACCGTGCTGGGGGCGCGACCGGCCACCTGCACCAGCCAATGCCGCAGCACGTTGGCCAACCGCGCGGCAGACAAGGCCTGCAAGGCCACCACTCGGGGCGGGCTGCCCACTTGTGCCAGGTCCTGTTGCGCCAACTCTGCCAGCAACCCGCCAGCCTCTGCACAGTGGCGGGCCGACCTGGCCAGTGTTTGCGCCATGGCCGGAAATGCCTTCAGCAGCACGGGCATGACGTCGTGGCGAATGCGGTTGCGCGTGAACCGGGTGTGGGCATTGCTGGGGTCATCCACCCAAGGCCAGCCACCGGCTGCGACACAGGCACGCAACACCGACTGTTCAACGCCCAACCAGGGCCGCCCGAACACCACCCCGTGGTGCACCACGCGCTCACCCATGGCGGCCAGCCCATTGACACCGGCACCGCGGGACAGGGCCAGCAGCACGGTCTCGGCCTGGTCATCGGCATGTTGGGCCAGCCAGACGGCACAGGCGCCCCGTTGCCGCGCCGCTTCCGACAAGGCCCGGTAGCGGGCATGGCGGGCCTGCTCCTCCAGGCTGTCACCGGTTCGCACGGTCACCGCCACAGGCTGTACCTGCAATGGCACCCCCCACTGGGCACACGCCAGGCGGCAATGCGCTTCAAAGGCAGGTGCGGCCTCCTGCAAGCCATGGTTGACGTGCACGGCCTCGACCGCGCCGGGCCAAGTTTGGTGCGCCAATTGCAGCAGGGCCGTGGAATCGACCCCCCCGCTGAACGCCACCAGCAGCGGCGCGGTCGGGGTGGGCAGCGGCAGGGCGTGGCGCTGCCACCAGCGGCGCAGCGCCTCGTCAAGGTGCTTCATGCCCAGGCCACCTGAGCAGAGCGGGTCATGGCAGGGCAGCGCTCAGCGCGTGCGCTCAGCCTTGGTGTCGTTGAATCGCCCATAGGCCTGCAAACGGGCATAACGCCTGTCCAACAGTTCTTGGGGCTTCAGGTCCGACAGCTGGCGCAGTGCATCACCCAATGCCCGTTTGAGGAAGGCAGCCATCTGTTTGTGGTCGCGGTGGGCGCCACCCACGGGCTCGTTCACAATTTTGTCCACCAGCCCCAGTGCCTTGAGCCGGTGGGCGGTGATGCCCAGGGCCTCGGCCGCATCGGACGCCCGTTCACTGGTTTTCCAGAGGATGGACGCACAACCCTCGGGACTGATGACGGAATACACCGAATACTGGAGCATCAGCACCTGGTCGGCCACTGAAATCGCCAGTGCCCCACCCGATCCACCTTCACCGATGATGGTGCTGATGATGGGCACTTCCAGCTGCGCCATTTCAAAAATGTTGCGCCCAATGGCCTCCGACTGGCCACGCTCCTCCGCGTCGATGCCCGGGTAGGCACCGGGCGTGTCCACGAAGGTGAACACGGGCAATCCGAACTTTTCGGCCAGCTTCATCAGTCGCAAGGCCTTGCGGTAGCCCTCTGGCTTGGTCATGCCGAAGTTGCGCAGGGTGCGTTCCTTGGTGTCGCGGCCCTTTTGCTGGCCAATCACCATGCACGGCTGTCCGTTGAACCGGGCCAGGCCGCCCACAATGCTCAGGTCATCTGCGTAGTGCCGGTCGCCGTGCAATTCCACAAAATGGGTGAACATGTCACGCACGTAGTCCAGCGAGTAGGGCCTGTCTGCGTGGCGGGCGATTTTCGTGATCTGCCAGGGTGTGAGATCACTGTAGATGTCCTTGGTCAGCTGTTGGCTTTTTTTGGCCAGCTGGTCAATTTCAGTGGATATGTCGACGGCTGACTCTGTCTGCACGTAGCGCAGTTCTTCGACTTTGGACTCCAGCTCCGCAATGGGTTGCTCGAAATCCAGGTAGGTTCTTTTGGCCAAAATGAAAACTCCTGACAGGGGTTCGGGCAAGTTCGCTGAACTCGCAGCGCCGCAGTGGGCGGGCGACCTGTGACGCGGCTCAGTAATTCACTGGCACCGGGTCCAGAGAGCGCCAAATATACCAAGTCGCCACGGTGGAATAAGGTGCCCAGGACGTGGCCAGCTCACGCACTTCGCTTCGACTGACGGGCTCACCCGAGTAGTAGGCGCGGCTGACGCCGTTGAGCAAGCCCACGTCATCCAGGGGCAAGACATTGGGCCGCATGAGGTGGAAAATGAGGAACATCTCAGCCGTCCAGCGCCCCACGCCCCGAATGGCGACCAATTCTTTGACGATGTCTTCGTCGCTCATGGTCGGCCACAGGGCCACATTCAGCGCATCTGACGAGAAACGCAGCGACAAATCCACCAGGTATTCGACCTTGCGGGCACTCAACCCCGCCTGGCGCATGTCATCCACCTTCAGGCGAAGCACACTCTGAGGTGTCATGGTTTGGGTCAAGGCCTCAAACCGGGTCCAGACAGACTGCGCCGCCTTGACCGATATCTGCTGCCCGACCACGCTTCTCGCCAAGGTGGTGAACGCGTCACCCCGAGACGCCAGCGCCACCCCGGGGTGGCTGGCGATCAGCTTTTTCATGACACGGTCGCGGCGTGACAGGTGTTTGCAGGCCTCCCCCCAATAACCGGGCAGGCCTGTCGCCACAGGCGCAGGGGTGGGACTGCCGGAGATCGTGGCGCTCACACGCGCTCCCAAAGGGTGCCCTGGGCAGAGTCCTTGAGCAGGATGCCCTCCGCCAACAACTGCTGCCGGATCTGGTCCGCCTTGGCAAAGTCGCGGTCTGCCTTGGCCTGCGCCCGCTCGGCAATGCGCTGTTGCACGGCCGCCTCATCCAGTCCCTTGCCTGCCTTCAAATAAACCACCGGGTCCTGCTGGAGCAGCCCCAGCACGGCACCCAAGGCCTTGAGTTCGGCCGCCAGCGCCACTGACTTTGTGCGGTTGACTTCGGACGCCAACTCAAACAGCACCGCCACGGCCTCAGGCGTGCCAAAGTCTTCGTCCATGGCCAATTGGAATCGCTGTGCGTATCCTTGCGACCAATCAAGCGCCACCGTCGGCACCTGATCACACACCGACAACGCGGTGTACAGCCGTTTCAGGGCCTGGCGGGCATCGTCCAAATGCACATCGCTGTAATTCAGGGCACTCCGGTAATGGGCGCGGATGATGAAGAAGCGCACGGTTTCCGCGTCGTATGCGTCCAACACCTGGCGGATGGTGAAGAAGTTGTTCAGGCTCTTGGACATTTTTTCGTTGTCCACGCGAACAAAGCCGTTGTGCATCCAGACGTTGGCCAGGGTCTGGCCGTGGCTGCCCTCGGACTGCGCAATTTCGTTCTCATGGTGGGGGAAAAGCAAATCAGCCCCGCCACCGTGGATGTCGAACGTCTTGCCCAACAGGCGGCAGGCCATGGCCGAGCACTCAATGTGCCAGCCGGGGCGGCCGGTGCCGTATGGACTGGGCCATTTGGCATCGTCTGGCTCCGTGGCCTTGGCGGCTTTCCACAGCACAAAATCCAAGGGGTCGTGCTTGGAGTCCGCCACCGCCACCCGCTCACCAGAGCGCAGCTCATCCAGGCTTTTGCCACTGAGTTTGCCGTACCCCTCGAGCTTTCTCACCGCAAAGTTGACATCACCCTCCGCTGTGCGGTACGCCAAACCCTTGTGTTCCAGCGTACCAATGATGGTGAGCATGTCGGACACATGGTCGGTGGCACGGGGCTCATGGTTGGGCCGATCAATGCCCAGGGCATCGGCGTCCTGGTGCAGCGCGTCGATCATCCGGTCAGTGAGCGAGCGGATGGACTCCCCGTTCTCCAGTGCGCGGCGGATGATTTTGTCGTCAATGTCCGTGATGTTGCGGACGTAGGTCACGCGGTAGCCACTGGCCTTGAGCCAACGCTGAACAATGTCAAACGCGACCATGGAGCGGGCATGGCCCAGGTGACACAGGTCGTACACCGTCATGCCGCACACATACATGCGCACATGGCCGGGTTCAATGGATTGGAACGTTTCCAACTGTCGCGACAGCGAGTTGTGAATGCGCAAGCTCATGGGAAGGTGTGGGAAGTCAGTCAGCTTGAGGCACCGGCCACCGAACACGCCCATGGCGGAGTGCCATGAACAACGTGGCGCTGCAGGCGCTGGCCCGGGCCACGAAGCAGTGGGTGCGTGGGAGTTTGGCGGTCCGGAAATTCGGAACCCCTCAGCTACAATGAAGCAGTATATCGGCACCGGCCAGCGCTCCCCTCGGCTGTCACACCCCTTCGCGCTGCCTTCTGCTTCGCCCTCAACCCCGATTTCCTGAGACCCAACATGTCCCCTGCAGCTCGCTTTTCCTGCCCAAGCCCGCTGAAAAAGCATGTGGCACTCGGCCTGTTTGTCATCAGCGCTCTGTGCGCCCCATTGGCCCACGCAGACGACTACACGGAAGTGAACCGCCTGGTCAAGGCAGGACAAACCGCTGAAGCACTGAACAAAGCGGAGCAGTACCTGACCAGCAAGCCACGGGACCCCCAGATGCGCTTCATCAAAGGCGTCATCCTGGCGGAGACTGGCAAAGTCAACGAAGCCATCGGCACCTTCACCAAGCTGACCGAGGACTACCCCGAGCTGCCTGAGCCCTACAACAACCTGGCGGTGCTGTACGCAGGCCAGAGCCAGTTTGACAAGGCGCGTGTGGCTTTGGAAATGGCCATTCGCACCAACCCCAGTTACGCCACAGCGCACGAAAACCTGGGCGATGTCTACGCCAAGATGGCCAGCCAGTCCTACAGCAAAGCCCTGCAACTCGACAGTTCCAACACGGGTGTTCCGCCCAAGCTGGCCCTGATCCGCAACCTGTTTTCGCCCGACCCACGGGCCAGCAAAGGCACTTCGACACCGACCGCGGCAGTCCCGGCCCAACCGCTGCCTTCACGCACCAGCGCAACGCCAACGGCTGCAGAAAAGAATTCCACGGTACCCACGGGTGCAGACGTGTCACCCGACATCACCGCCGCCATCCAAGCGTGGGCCAAGGCATGGGCGGCCAAAGACATGGATGCTTACCTGGCCGCCTACAGCGCCAAGTTCAACCCTGGGGGTGGCAAGTCGCGAAAATCCTGGGAAAAAGAACGCCACGACCGCATCGTGACCAAAAACAGCATCACCGTGTCGGTGTCGGACATCTCCATCAAAGTGAACGATGACCGAGCCACGGCCAGTTTTCGCCAAGCGTACCGCGCTGGCAGCCTGGTGTCCAACAGCCGCAAGACGCTTGAAATGGCCAAGGAGAATGGCCGTTGGCTGATCACGCGGGAAAATTCGGGCGGTTGACCCCTCACCCGGGGTTGAACCTTTCGCCTGCCCGTCGTCCAACCATCACCTTCTTCTGTTTGCCCGTCGGGCTGTCCAGCTGGACCGACGCTGTTTTTTTGTCTGACCCAAGTTGATTCGCAAGTCTTTGATTGGGCTGGTGGTTGCACTGGCTTTGGTGGCGGTGTCGGCCGTCGCGTTGTGGCCGACACACCCCGCGCTTCGGTGGGTACAGTCTCAGGTGTCGCCAACGACAGTTGGTCCATCGCGGCCCGACGAACGCCCCACCCCCCCCAGCCTGCCCGCCACCGCCGCCTCGTCCACCGTGGTGGGCAATGCCACGGCCGCCGATCTGCTGAAGCTGCCCGGGCTGCAACCCGGCAACGCGGAAACCCGCCTGATCGAGATTTTCTCGCTGTTGGAACAGTCCCAGTTCCAGCAAGCCTTGGCCAAATCCAGCGAGTTGACCCGGGACCACCCCAACTTCCACCTCGCACAACTGGTTCACGGTGATTTGCTCAAGCTGCGGTTCCAGTCGTCTGCCGCACTGGGAGATGTCAGCGAGGAACAGGCACAAGCCGCCTCGGCCCAACTGGCTTCGCTGCGGGCCGAAACCCGCAAGCGTTTGCATGCCTTGCAAAACCGCCCGCCGGTCGGCAGCGTGCCACACCAGCTGCTGGCTGTGTCTGCATGGTCCAAACACGCCATTGCCATCGACGCGTCCCACTCCCGCCTCTACCTGTTCGAAAACACGGCGACCGGCGGCAACACCCCCAACGGCCAGCTGAAGCTGATTGCTGACTTTTTCATCTCCGTGGGCAAGTCTGGCATCAACAAAAAAAGTGAGGGCGACGGCAAGACGCCTTTGGGAAACTACTACATCACCTCGGTCAAAGACCGAAAGTCCCTGCCTGCGTTTTACGGCGCGGGTGCCTTGCCCATCAACTACCCCAACGCCTTCGACGTGCACCAAGGGCGCACCGGCAGTGGCATCTGGCTGCACGGTTCACCGCCCAACCAGTTTGTCCGAGCCACCCTGGCCTCTGAGGGTTGTGTGGTGCTGTCCAACCCGGACATGGAAAGGTTGCTGGAGGAGGTGTCTCCCAAAACCACACCCGTGGTGATTGCCGAGCGGCTGCAATGGGTGGACCCCTCTGCGCTGCAAGCAGACCGCAGCGCGTTCGAGGCATTGCTGCAAGGCTGGCAATCGGCTCGCAGCAACCTGACGGCCACCGAATTCCGCCAACGCTACGGGCCCACCAACACACTGGGCGCAGGACAGGGCTTGCAGACCGACAACACCGTGAGCTGGCTGGCACACCCCGACGCCAAGCTGGGGTTCACCCAGCTGTCCCTGCTGCAGTCGCGCCTGCCCACCCCCAGCATGGTGGCCACTTTTGAAGAAACCGCCAACGGACAGCCCACGGGAGTCATCCGCCGGCAGTACTGGCTGGAACAGGCCGGTCAGTGGCAGTTGCTCCAAGACACCGTGCTCTCGGGGGCACCCTCTGCGCAACTGCGCCGTCCGACACTGGTGGCCAGTAAACCCGCCGACGCACCACAAACCGATCGCACCGAGCAGCATGCTGGGAAAGCAAACACCCCAGCCCATGCCGACCATGAGGCGGTCAGGCAGGCCGTCAACCATTGGGCCAAGGCCTGGAGCCAGAAGAACATGGCGGCCTACCTGAAGGCTTACGACGCGTCGTTTGATACCCCCAACGGCCAAAGCCGCAAAGCATGGGAGCAGGACCGACGCGACCGAATTGTGTACAAGACCAACATCCAGATCACCTTGTCCAACATGACGGTCAACGTCAAGGGCCAGACCGCCACGGTGCGCTTCTCCCAGCGCTACCAGGCCGATCAACTCAACGTGTCCGGTCAGAAAACCCTCAAGCTGATCAAACGGGGCAACCAGTGGTTGATCACCCATGAACAAGTGGGCAACCGCTGAGTCGCACGCCCCACACCATCGCCAACTTTCCCCACCTCAGCACGGAGACACACCATGCCCGACCACATTGCCACATCCACGACCACCTGGCTCCGCCGTCCTTGGCTGCTGGCCGTGGGCGGCCTTTTGTGCCTGAGCCTGTCAGCCCATGCCGCACCCGACACCGTTCGCGTCAAACTCACCACCAGTGTGGGTGACATTGAGTTGGAGCTGTACCCGGCCCAGGCGCCCAAAACGGTGGAAAATTTCGTGCAGTACGTCAAGGACAAACACTATGACGGCACCCTGTTTCACCGCGTCATCCCCAACTTCATGGTGCAGGGTGGTGGCTTCGACGCCCAGTACGTGCAAAAAAAGACCCGAGCACCCGTGGTCCATGAGGGCCGCGAGGCCTTGGCCAAGGGTGGTCTGCGCAATGTGGTGGGCACGGTGGCCATGGCGCGCACCAACGACCCGCAGTCGGCCACCGCCCAGTTTTTCATCAATGTCAAAGACAATGCTTTCCTGGACCCGGTGGTGATTCCACCCGGCGATCCAGTGCCACGGTTTGAGTACCAGGGCCGGGTGTTTGAAAACACCCCCCGTGCCTCCTTGCTGAACGCACCCCAATTGTTCGGCTACACCGTGTTTGGCAAAGTGATTGCCGGCATGGACGTGGTCGACAAAATCAAGGCCGTGCCCACCGGGGCGGGCGGCCCCTTCCCGACCGACGTACCGAAAACGCCGGTCCTCATCCTCAAAGCAACCCTGGAGAACTGACATGAGCCAACCCCAAGTCGAACTGCACATTGCCGGCCACGGCACCATCACCCTGGAACTGGATGCGGAAAAAGCCCCCAAGTCCACCGCCAATTTCCTGGCCTACGTGGCCAAGGGACATTACGACAACACCATCTTCCACCGCGTGATGGACGGCTTCATGATCCAGGGTGGCGGCTTTGAACCCGGCATGAAGCAAAAAGACTGCGACGCGCCCATCACCAACGAGGCCAACAACGGCCTGAAGAACACCATGTACACCGTGGCCATGGCACGAACCAACGACCCCCACTCCGCCACCGCCCAGTTCTTCATCAACGTGGCCGACAACGGCTTTCTGAACCACACCGCCCCCACGGGCAGCGGATGGGGCTACGCCGTGTTCGGCAAAGTGGTGGCCGGCACCGAAGTGGTGGACGCCATCCGAAAAGTGGCCACGGGTCGCAGCGGCTTCCACGAGAACGTGCCCAAGGCCGACGTGGTCATCTCCAAAGCCGTGACCATCTGACCCTGGCGCTTGCCACCGAGATGAACACCGCACCGGTGTTGCAGGCGCCTGCACACTGGCGCTGCGTGGACTTCCTGTCGGACGTTCACCTGCACATGGACGACGCGGACACGTTCGCTGCCTGGCAGCGCTACATGGCACACACCGAGGCCGATGCCCTGTTCATCCTGGGCGACCTGTTTGAGGTCTGGGTGGGCGACGATGTGTTGGACCACCCCGAGCAAGGCCACTTCTGGCAAGCCTGCGCCCGGGTGCTGCACCACACCAGTCAGCGCATGCCGGTGTACTTCATGGTGGGCAACCGGGACTTCCTGGTGGGCGAACGCCTGCTGGATGTGGCCGGTCTCACGGGTCTGTCAGATCCCACCGTGCTGACCTGGGCCGGGCAGCGTTGGCTGCTCAGCCATGGTGACGCCCTGTGCACCGCCGACGTGGCTTACCAGGCGTTTCGGGCCCAGGTCAGGCAGTCGACGTGGACCCAGACTTTCCTGGCCAAGCCGCTGGATGAACGCCTGGCGCTGGCGCGGGGCATGCGACAGGCCAGCGAGGAGCGCAAACACACCCAGGACGAATGGGCAGACGTGGACACCCCCACCGCGCTGGCAGCCACCCTAGCCAACCATTGCCAGAGGCTCATCCATGGCCACACCCACCAGCCAGCGGTGCACCAGCTGGACGCGCTGCACCATCGGCACGTGCTCAGCGACTGGGATGCGCGCGCCACACCACCCAGGCTGCAGGTGCTGCGGGCCGAGCGGGGGCAAGCACCCCAACCCGTTGACACCCACAATTTATAAAGAAAAAGGCACGCAACGCACACACAGCGTGCGATGAATGCTCCTTTTATTACACCCTTCTGAGCAAGGGCTTGAGGGCCTGCTGCAGACGGCGGGCGGCTTCCTCGCTCCACTCAGCGGCCAACACCCGCCCGGCATCCTGCGGCCAGGTCTGCGCGGGCGGCGCGTCGTGGCGGCGCGTCAGCAGTTGCAACTGCAGCGCACGGCGCGCATCGACGTGGGCGGCCGGTGTGGGCACTTCAGCGGCCATTTCCAGGCGCAACAGCGCGTCGGAAGGAAGGCTCCCGGCTGGTGCGGCCAGCGACTGCAACCAAGCCTGGCGCACCGAGGCGTTGACACGGGGACCCAACTCGGCTGCCGAGGGCACCAAGCTGGCGTCGCGCGCGCGCCAGGCCTCCAACAACTGCGTCAACGACTGTCCGTGGGCCTGAGCGGCCAGCTTTTTCAGGGCCAGCTGGGCCTGCTCCACGGCATCACGCTGGGCACGGAAGGCGGCGTCGCCCAAACGGGGGCCTCGGTCCTGGAAACGGGCATCAGCGTCGCGGCCGGCCGAATCGCGCCGACCGGGTGAGCGGGCATCGCGGTCATCGCGGCCAGGACGGGGGCCGCGCGAGTCACCAGGGCGTTGTCCACGGCCAGCGGGTGCGGGTTCCGCCTTTTTCATGCCAGGACGGTCATCTCCACGCACGGCCACCACTTTGCGCGCAGGTGCGGGCGCGGGGGTTGGCCGGGCATCGGGCTCAGCGGAAGCCTCGCTGGAATCCGCTGTCTCAGTCGGTGCGGCCGCTGACGCAGCGGCGGCGGCTTGCACAGCTTGGGCCTGGCCACGCATGGCGGCGTCCAACTCGGCCATGGCCGCCTGGATTTTTTGCGCGTCCTGACTGGCGTTGGCGGCTTGCAGGGCTTGGGCGGCGGCCAGCACGCGCTGATCGTGGGCGCTCATGGCACTGGCCTGCTTTTCGCGGGCGGCATCCTTGCGCTGGAAGGCTTCGTCAATGGGCTTGCGGAACGCGTCCCACAGCTTTTGCTCCAGCTTTCGCTCCAGCGGCACGGCCTGGGCCAGCGCTTGCCACTCGTGCTGCAGTGCGCGGACCGCGTCCATGCGCAACACGTCGGCCGCCCCCAGCACACCGGCCTGTTCAATCAAAGCCTGGCGCTGGGCCAAGTTGGCCGACTGCGCAGCGTCCAATGGCGCGCGCGCCTTGGCCATGGCGGCTTTCCACAGTGGCTGAAGCTCGGCAAACTGTTTTTCACCCAGGTGCCCGCCATGGCGCCAGGCATCGGCGTAGCGGTGCAGTTCACGGGCGTGGACCTTCCAGTCCGTGTTGGCAGCGTGTTGTGCGGTCCAGTCCTCCAGCTCTTTGATCAGCGCCAGACGCTGTGCTCGGTGTGCGGCGGACTCGGCCTTGAGCTTGTCCAACCACTGTTCCACCACCTTGTGGGCTTGGTTGCAGGCTTCGTCAAATCGCTTCCACAGGGCGTGGTTGGGTGCCCCCCCCTGGTCGGTTTGTTTCCAGCTTTCGCGCAAGGCACGCAGGGTTTCCTGGATTTTCCGGCCGCCGGGACGCTGCCCCTCCGGCGCTGCCACCAGGGCTTCTGCCTTGGCCACCAGCTCCTGGCGCAGTTGATCCGCACGCCAGCGCTGCCAGCCCTCCAGGTCTCCGGCCTGGGCCAGCAGGCCTTGGGCCTGGGCCTCCAACTCGGTGGGCAGCCAGCGACCATGCTCTTTGAGCAAGTGGCGCAAGTCACTCGCCAGTTTGGGCAAGGTTTTGCCGTGGCCCTGCGCAAGCTCGTCGGACAGCTGCTTGACCGCTGCCCCGACTTTATGGCTGGCCAGGGCCTTGGCGGTGGCGGTCTCCTCGGGCGACAGGCTGGGCTGGGCTTTGTCGACCACGGTTTCACCGCGCTGCTTGCGAATTTCGTCGGCCCAAACCGGCACCGCAGGCAAGGGGGCAGCCGGATCGGCCAACGCGGCCACGGCCATCTGCAACGCCGCTTCAAACGCTTGCCACACCAAGTTGAGCTGGGCTCGGGAGTTGTCCAGCATGGGGGCGTAGCGCAGGTCGATGCTGTGCCACTGCGCATCGCTGGCCAACACCTGTGCCTGGGCCGTCCACTGGGCCACGTCCGTGGCGAGCCCTTGACTCACCGCCTGGGAATCGGCCAGGGGCTTGGTGGACATGACCTCGATGCGCTGCGCCAACAGCACAGCGGCTTCACGCTCCACCTGGATGCGGTGCTGCAAATCCTCGATGGCCTTGACCCGCTCCACCAGCGCCGCCTTCAACCCGGCCAACGGCTCGCGTGACAAAGGGGCACCGGCCTTGGCGGCGTCACGCTGCCAGCCCATGGCGTCGGCCACGTTCAGGCGTTCTTGCGCCAGCATGGTTTCAGCCTTGTGTGCCCATTCCACCACCAGCCCTTCCTGGGCCTTGGCGCGCTTGAGTTCGTCCAACTTTTCCTTCAGCGGCTTGGCGGCGCCTTTGTCGCGGTGCGACAGCTCGCGGTACACCTCGGCCATGGCGTCGGCTGAAGGGGACGTGGCCAGCCAGTCACGGACACGCGCCGTGCGCTCCCCCGTGGTGGGCGCGGTGAAGGCCCCTCCCGTCAGTTGGTCCAGAGCGACCGCGTCGCTGGACTTGGAGGGGGCGGGAGAAGAGCTTTCAGATTTCACAACAGAACTCAACAGTCAATGTAAACAAAGAGGGGCAACCACAGCTGCCCCTTTGAACAACGAGTGATCCATCCACCCTGGCGGGTTTGAACAGACACAAGACCCTCTATTGTCGCCGCAGCGGTACGCGGTACAGGAATAGGTGACTGCACTTTTGGTGTTTTCTAAATACTTTTTTAGGTATATCAACTCACCTCAATAGTATTGACCGGTCATTAATTGCTCCCTAGAATCCGCCGAACCTGTGGCCGCGGGTTAACCCTGATCCCCGTCCGGCCACCCCCTGCGCTCACATTGCGCCCCCTTGCCCTGGTGACCTACCGGTTGCCAGCCGCCCACGATGCGGCTGGTGGACT
Source organism: Polaromonas sp. (assembly GCA_013823635.1). GTDB lineage: Bacteria > Pseudomonadota > Gammaproteobacteria > Burkholderiales > Burkholderiaceae_C > UBA2334. The sequence goes on from PNML01000004.1 coordinate 48,652, forward strand.
CACCGGTTTCACCCCGTCGAAAGGACAGACATGATTGCCAATACCCATTCAGGCTCACCCTCCGCCTCCCCCCTGCAGCGCTGGGCCCAACTCGCCGTGCGCAGCATCATGGCCTTGACCCACAACGGCATTGCACTGGTGGGCTTGGCCATGGCCGCGCTGGCCTTGGTACTGGTCACGCGTGACGACATCCGCCATGTGGCCGAAGAGCGTGTGCTGTCTTATTTGTTGCAACGCCAGGAAGCCCGCAACGACGCCAACGCCTTCACACCCGACCTGCTGGCCGCTGACCGCGCCACGGCGGCGCACCCCTCTGATCTGCCCAAAGACCAGGCCAACGTGGCACTTTGGCTGTCGCGCAAGTACCGGGTGGCCCCTGAGCCACTGAGTGTGCTGGTGGCCGAGGCCTTCCAATTGGGCGAAAAAATCAAACTGGATCCCACGCTGATTTTGGCGGTGATGGCGATTGAGTCGCGCTTCAACCCATTTGCCCAAAGCCATTTTGGCGCCCAGGGCCTGATGCAGGTGCTCACCCGGGTCCACACCGACAAGTACGAGGACTTCGGCGGCAAGCTGGCGGCCTTTGACCCGGTGACCAATTTGCGTGTGGGTGTGCAGGTGCTGCGTGACTGCATCCAACGCGCTGGCAGCATCGAAGGTGGCCTGAGCCTGTATGTGGGCGCTGTCACCGTGGATGGCAGCGACTATGTCAACAAGGTGATGGGCGAACACATCCGCTTGCGCGACGTGGCACTGGGCAAGCGACCAGCCGCCAGCCCCATCATCCGCACCGAACCCCGCAAGGTTCAGCCTCCCACCCTCATGCCCGCCCAACTGGCGCCCGCCGAGGCAGAGTCGGCCCAGCATTCAGCCGAATCGACCCGGGGCGCCTGAACACACAGGTCCATTCGGGGCGGGGTCGCGCGGCAGCTCCCAGGGATATCCCAGCCACTCTCCTGGTAGGCGGGCTTCCGTTACACTTTCGCCGCGCGCGACTGGCGATACACCAGCGGCTGGATGCACAGCTTGCAGGTCGACGTGGATGACCACTGGGAAGCGCGCCGTTCACCCCCGTCAACTTCGGTGGCGCTGAATGTTCAGCCGTTCGCCTGGGCAGTCCTTGCGGTCAACCCTGCGCCCAAGGTCCCTTGTCATTGAAAGACTGCCACCATGTACTCACGCCACATCCTCATTGAACAAACCGATCCCGAGCTGTTTGCCGCCATCCAGGCCGAAAACGCCCGCCAGGAACACCACATTGAGCTGATCGCCAGCGAAAACTACGCTTCGCCCGCCGTGATGGCTGCGCAAGGCACCCAACTGACCAACAAATACGCCGAAGGCTACCCCGGCAAGCGCTACTACGGTGGCTGCGAGTTTGTGGACGTGGCTGAGCAACTGGCCATTGACCGCGTGAAACAATTGTTTGGTGCCGATGCGGCCAACGTGCAGCCGCATTGCGGCGCATCGGCCAACGAGGCCGTGTTTCTGGCTTTTTTGAAGCCCGGCGACACCATCATGGGCATGAGCCTGGCCGAAGGCGGCCACCTGACCCACGGCATGCCACTGAACATGAGCGGCAAGTGGTTCAACGTGGTGAGCTATGGCCTGGACGCCAACGAGGCCATCGACTACGACGCGATGGAGCGCAAGGCCCACGAGACCAAGCCCAAACTCATCATTGCCGGTGCCTCGGCCTACAGCCTGCGCATCGACTTCGAACGCTTCGCCCAAGTGGCCAAAGACGTGGGCGCCATCTTCATGGTGGACATGGCCCACTACGCGGGCCTGATCGCAGCGGGCGTGTACCCCAACCCCGTTCCGTTTGCCGATGTGGTCACCAGCACCACCCACAAGAGCCTGCGCGGCCCCCGTGGCGGCATCATCCTGATGAAGGCCCAGCACGAGAAAGCCATCAACAGCGCCATCTTCCCCGGCCTGCAGGGCGGCCCACTGATGCACGTCATCGCGGCCAAGGCCGTGGCCTTCAAAGAAGCGCTCGCACCCGAGTTCAAGGCCTACCAACAGCAGGTGCTGACCAACGCCCGCGTGGTGGCGGAAACGCTGACCGAGCGCGGGCTGCGCATCGTGTCGGGCCGCACCGAGAGCCACGTCATGCTGGTGGACCTGCGTGCCAAGGGCATCACCGGCAAAGAGGCCGAGGCCGTGCTGGGCAGCGCCCACATGACCATCAACAAAAACGCCATCCCCAACGACCCCGAAAAGCCCATGGTGACCAGCGGCGTGCGCATCGGCACCCCCGCCATGACCACACGCGGCTTCAAGGAAGAAGAAGCCCGCCTGACCGCCAACCTGGTGGCCGACGTGCTGGACAACCCCCGCGATGCTGCCAACATCGATGCGGTGCGCGCCAAGGTCAACGCATTGACCAGCCGCTTCCCTGTCTATAGCTAAGAACCCAAATAACACAAGCGCTGGAGCATGTTTTTGCTATAAATTCATGCACACAGCATTGTTGGGCAACTGGCCACTGACATGAAGTGCCCTTTTTGCGGCCACACGGAAACCCAGGTGTCGGAAACGCGCCTGGGCGACGATGCCGCATTCATCCGCCGCCGTCGGCAGTGCCAGCAGTGCGGCAAACGCTTCACCACCTACGAGCGGCCCGAAGTCAGCTTTCCGGCGGTGGTGAAAAAAGATGGGCGGCGCATCGACTATGCCAGTGACAAGCTGCGCGCCTCCTTTGCCCTGGCGCTGCGCAAACGCCCCGTCAGCACCGAGCAGGTGGATGCCGCTCTGGAGCGCATCGAAGAAAAGCTGCTCAACCTGGGCGCGCGCGAAGTGCCCTCCAGCCAACTGGGCGAAATGGTCATGCGTGAACTGCAAAAGCTGGACAAGGTGGCCTACGTCCGCTTCGCCAGCGTCTACCGCAGCTTTGCCGACGTGGACGAGTTCAAAGCACTGGTTGACGAGGTGAGTGACCGGGGGGGTTGAGGGACCTGGTGCCCCACGCGGGCCACACCTGCCGTTCGTCGGTGCAGCGCTGCCGCTCCTCCAGCCAACGGCACCACACCCTGTTGTGTTCGCCACAATGGACGCCATGTCCACTGTCCACATGTCCAACCGCACACGCGCTGCTCAGCGGGGGTTCACCCTGATAGAGGCCATGGTGGTCATGGTCATCATGGCCATTCTGGCCGCCATCGCGGTGCCGAGCATGCGGGACCTGATTGCTGGCTACCAGACACGCTCCACCGCCGACAACATGGCCGCCATGATTGCCTACGCCAAGATGGAGGCCATTCGACGTGGTGGACGGGTGGTGCTGGTGAAAGCGGCTGCAGGCAACAGCACCAACAACTGTGGCACCAACCAGCGCTGGTCTTGTGGCGTCCTTTTGTACGCCGATTTGGATGCAGACAACGTGCAGGACGCCAATGAGCCCACCCTGCGCGCCATGGATGTACCCACCAATGTCAACCTCATGAACATGTCGGCGGGCAATGGTGCATTTCTGACGTTCAACCGCTGGGGGCAGGCCAACGGCATCAATGCGCTGGATTTCCGCGTCACCAAAACAGGTGTGGCGGCGGCAGACCGTTCTGTCTGCGTGTCTTCAGGTGGCCGCATCCGTGTTGTCGACGGCATCGTGTGCCCCTAACCCCCCATCAATGACACCCCCAAAGCCATGGCACCCAAGCGGCAATCCCTCCACCATCAGCACGGCATCAGTCTGATCGAGTCACTGGTGTCACTGCTGGTGTTGGCCTTGGGTGTGCTGGGCATGCTGGGTGTTCAGCTCAAGTCCATGGCCGACAACCAGAACGCCACACAACGCGTCTTGGCCGCACGCCTGGCCGATGACCTGTTCGAGCGCATCAAGGCCAACCCCAGCGGGGTGGGTGGTCTGGCGACATACTCCGTCAACTCATCCTGGGCCAACATCGCCTCGCCTGCGGCCAACCAATTGTGTGACGCCAATGCCTGCAACGCCACGCAACAGGCGGCCTATGACCTCTGGGCGTGGCAGCGGAGTGTGCGCAACACCCTGCCCGGGGGCAACGCCACCACGTTCATATCTCCATCTGACGCTGAGCAACTGGGCGTCATGATCTCCTGGCAACTCCGACAGACCGATACCTCCTCGGTGGCGGGTGCGGATGCCGTGCGTGCCGGCTGGCTGAACGTCGATGTGGCCAACGGCCCCGCATGCCCAGCCGGATCCGTCTGCCTGCTGGCCTACGCCAAACCCTGATGTACCAAGCCCGTCTTGCCATGACACAGAGCCACCGCCCCACCCCTCACCAACAAGTCGGCGCATCGTTGATCGAGCTGATGGTGGGCATCACCATCGGCATGCTGGTCGTGCTGGCGGCCATGAGCACCATCGTGCTCAACCGCACCTCCAGCACCACCATTGCGGACACGTCGGCACTGACCAGCCAAGGCAACAACGTGTTGCGGCAAATGGCTTACTTCATCCGCCACGCCGGCACGGTCGAGTTGACACCACTGGACGCGGCCGCCCCCCTCTCTGAGCAACGCTTCAGCCTGGGGGATCCTGCCTCGGCAGCGCCCGCCATCATCGCCGGCCTCAACGGCGCGGGCGTGGCGCCCGACGAGGTCACGGCAACTTTCTTGCACCGTGGAGCCAACGTCACCCGAGATTGCCTGGGCAACGGCGCGGCACTGGCGATCGGAGCAGCCATTCCCAACCGTTTTTTCCTCAACGGTGGCAACCTCAACTGCCAGGGCCTGGCGGGAACGCCCGCCCAGCCCGTGGCCCAAAATGTGGAAGACCTGCAGGTCACCTACCTGATCGAAGCTGGCGGTGGTGCCACCCGCCAATGGGTGACGGCCAACGCCGTGGCCAACTGGAACGACGTGGTGGCAGCCAACATCTGCATCCAAATCCGTGGTGACGTGAATTACGGCGCCCTCAGCACGGGCAATTTCACCAATTGCAGCAACGTGGTCACGGCGAACGATGGCCCCATGCGCATGGTGCTGCGGCAAACCGTTCAGCTCCGCAACCGGTCCAACAACCTCTGACCCGACCGCCATGACCACCTCACACCCCCGGCACCGCCAGCAGGGCATATCGCTCATCATTGTGTTGGTCATGATGCTGTTGTCATCGTTGCTGGTCATCGGCGGCAGTCGGCTCACCTACATGAACGAATACCTGGCCGGCAACGATTCCGACTACCAGCGCGCTTTCGAGGCCGCACAAATACTCATAAGGGACGCCGAGCTGGACATTCAGAACGCGCCAGGCAACCTGCGTCCGGCCAACATGGCCTTGTCCAAAATGGACAACGAGTTGATCTTGAACCTGATGGATGCGGCCTTGTCGGCGGGCGCCACCTCTTGCGCCAACGGCGTGTGCACCAACCTGGGTGGGGCGACGTCCGGCGACCCGGCCACCAGCTTCTGGAACGACGCGGCCCAACTGGCCACGTTCACCACCAACAACCGGGGCGCGTTTTACGGGCAATGGACTGGCGCAACAGCCAACACCGCCAACTCCAATCCCATTGTCAGCGCCAACAACCCGCGCAGAGCCTGGTACTGGATCGAGATACTGCCGTACAGCGGGATTTCGGCAGGGTGGGCCCAGGACTGCGCCCCCACGCAGGGCGCTGGCAAGTATTTTTTCCGAATCACCGCCGTGGCCCTGGGGCGCCAGGGTGTGCCCGCCGCGGTGCAGGAAGTGTTTGTGCCCAAACCACAAGGCGATGCACGGCGCTGCCCTGCCTGAACAACGAACACCCCACCCATCGCCGACCTCTCCGGAGAACCCAGATGACACCCGCTTCCCTTGCACGCCCCCCCCGTTACGTCCCCGGGTCAATCTGCCTCAGCCCCAACGCGGTGGCCATCGCCGTGGCCGCGCTCTTTGGCATCATGACCTCTGCGGCAGCGGCGCCTCTCACACTCGCACAAGTGCCGCAGGGCAACGGCGGGCGGGAACCCGCCCCCAACATCATCCTGTCGGTCGACGACTCGGGCAGCATGTCTTGGAATGACTCACCCACCATGGCCGGGCTGAAGGCAGCCTTGAACAGCGCCTTCAGCACGTCAGCGGTGTCTGACGACAGTATTCGCCTGGGATTTCAAGCCATGTGGCGGTGCCGTGGTTTTGGCACAGGCCAAAGCAACAGCTACGGGGGTGCTTGCCCTGAAAACAGGGTGCGGCCTTTCAGCGGTACGCACCGCGCAGGCTTCAACAACTGGGTCAACAGTCTCACGCCATACAGCAACACGCCGTCACACCTGATGATCAAAAATGCGGGTGAATTCATGAAGACCACCGGCATCTGGAACCCATTCGCCAAAGTCCCCGGCACCACCGAAACGCCCCTGCTGGCCTGCCGAAAGTCTTTCCACATCTTCATGACCGATGGTGAGTGGAACTCCGAATTCAGTTACGGCAACGACCCGACCACCGCAGGCAACGCCGATGGCACCAACCGCACACTGCCAGACGGCACTCCTTACGACACATCGGCCGCCAACACCCAGACCCGAATTTACCGAGACCCTTACGGCGGTGAGGTGACCTACGACAGGTGGGGCCGTGCCAGCATCGGAGCAGCGACTGTTTCAGACTTCGTTTTTGACTACTGGGCAACCGATCTGCAACCCAGCATACCCAACGAGGTCAGACCCATCATTCGTGTGCCCGGCGCAGTGGACCATGGCACGGCTGGCAACCCCTACATGGTTCAGGAATACTGGAATCCGCGCAATAACCCTGCCACCTGGCAGAGTCTGACCACCTACACCATCGGATTCGGTGGTGGAGCCGCCCTTTCAACCAGTGGCGCAAGCAACCGCCCTTGGTGGGGTGGGGCCAGCGGCACCACTTGGTCAGGAGGGGACTACAACGACTTGATCACGGGTGCGCGCAATTGGGGAGACCCATTCAACAGCACCGATGCAAGACGCAAAGAGCTCTGGCACATGGCCCTCAACGGTCGAGGACGTTACGTGTCTGCCGCCAATGCCGCCGATCTGCGCAACGCCTTCTCGGAGATCCTGAATCAGATTTTGTTGGACACCACTTCGCCCATCGTGGCGGTATCAGCCAACACACAAACCGCCCGTGCGGACACGCTGGCGTTTGTGGCGGGGTACAGCGCCGTGCGTTGGAGTGGTGACTTGACTGGCTACGGATTGAACAGTTCAGGGGGCATCGATTCCACGGTGGTGTGGAACGCCGCTGCACAGTTGGATGCGGTAACACCCGTCAACAGAAAAATCTTCACGCAGAACGACTTGCTCGGCTCGTCCCTTGGGCAGGGCACCACCTTCACCTGGGGCAACCTCGGGCCCACACAGCAGTCCGACCTTCGTGCCGGGAACATGGACCCCGTGGCCGTGGGGCAAAACCGGGTGAACTACCTCCGCGGAGACCGAAGCCTGGAGGAGGCCAACGGCGGCACCATGCGCACGCGCATGAGCCGACTGGGCGACATCGTGAACTCCGCCCCCTGGTCGGTTGGCAAACCCAACATGGGCTACCTCACCGACAGTTACATGGCCTTCCGGCGAGCCAACGATGCCCGGCTTCCCATGGTCTACGTGGGCGCCAACGACGGCATGCTCCATGGATTTGCGGTCCAAACTGCCCAAGTGGGGGGTGTCACCACCTTGCAAGACGGCGCAGAAAAAATGGCCTACGTCCCCCGAGGCGTTTACCCCAATTTGCCCAGCTTGACCTTGCCCTCATATGTCCATCGCTACTACGTGGACGGCAAGCCATTCAGCAGTGATTTCAACAGCAGCAGCAACGTGGGTTCACCCACATGGCGTACCGCCTTGGTGGGCACCCTCGCTGGTGGTGGCAAAGGTTTTTTTGTCCTGGACGTGACCAACCCGTCAGCCTTCGCCACCGCCAGCGCGGCGGCAATTGCCGACTTGGTGATCACCGACAAAACAGCGACATTCACACCATCCACCGTGGTGGGTCAGCCCCTTGCCGCCACTTGGAACGACATGGGTCACATGTACAGCCCGCCCACACAAGACAGCTCCAACCCGGCCAGGGTGCTGCAAATCACGAAGCTGAACAACAACCGATGGGCATTGTTGATGGGCAACGGCATCAACAGCACCAACGAAACGGCTGTGCTGCTGATCCAATACCTTGATGGCGACAAGGAATTGGTCAAACTCACGGCCGATGGCACGGTGGGCAACGGAAACGGATTGTCCCACCCACTGGTGGTGGATTTGAACGGCGACGACAAGGCCGACGTGGCTTATGCCGGTGACATTCAGGGCAATCTGTGGAAGTTTGACCTGTCCAGTGCAACACCCTCCAACTGGAACGTGGCCTTCAACGGCAACCCGTTGTTCGTGGCCCGTGGGTACCCAGCAGCCAACGCACCCGGCTCCAGCGGTGAGCGTCAGCCCATCACCACCGCACCGACCTGGGCATTCCACCCCGTGCGGGGATTGAGTCTGGTGTTCGGTACCGGCAGAGACATCACCTCAACAGACCCCGCCAGCACGGCAGTGCAGACCATTTACTCAGTATGGGACAACACCACCATCAACCTCAGCGCCACCGGGGTAACGTTCGGCAATGACGGTACCCGGGTGGCCGACAGTGCGTCCGGTGGACGCGCCTCGCTGCTTCAGCGGACCCAAACCGCTGAGACCACCACCGCCAAAGGCCGGTTCATGACCACCTCCACCAACACCGAAGTGGACTACACTGGTGCCAATGCCAAGCGCGGTTGGTTCTTCAATTTGCCCGACCCGGGCGAGCGGGTGATTGCCAACCCCAAAGTGCTGGACAAACGGCTGGTGGCCGTTCCCAGCATCCGCCCCACCCTGGGCTCACAGACCCAGAGCAGCGACGAGTCGTGTGAACCCAGCGCCACGCCAGCGGCCAACTACATCACCATACTGGACGCTGTCACGGGCAAGCCGTATGCCAAGCGCCCCTTCTTTGACACCAACGGCGACGGTCTGTACTCAAGCGGAGACCTCAACAACGCCAGCCGAGTGTCCACCGGCAAAGACCCGATGCTGTTCATCCCCGTCAAATCGAACACCCCGTTCGAAACCGGGTTTCGCTTGGTCAGCTCCCGTCCAGGAGGCGGTGCTGGCACCGAACCCGACAAAAACGCCGCCGTTCTGGATGACCCTGCACGGGTCAACTGGCGCCAGCTTCAGTGAGACACTGTCAATCACCGCCTGACCACAGAGCCATCCACACACACCACCGCCCAACATGACCACCCACCGCATTCCCCCCCGCCAGCGCGGGTTCACCTTGATCGAACTGATGATCACCGTGGCCGTCATCGGCATACTCGCGGCGATTGCCTTGCCCAGCTACGAGCAATACACCGAGCGCTCTCGCCGGGCCGATGGGCGGGCTGCGCTGTTGCGGGCGGCACAGTGGTTGGAGAGAGCGGCCAGTGTGCAAGGGCAATACCCAGTCATGACAGCGGCCCAATTTGCCGCTGCGGGGCTGGCCCAAAGCGAGGCAAGGCACTACAACTTGGCCGCCAACATCACGGCCACCACCTTCACACTCACCGGCACACCGGTGATCGCAGACGCACGTTGTGGCAACCTGACCCTCAATCAGGGTGGCGTTCGCGGTCGCACAGGCGCCGTCCTGACAGTTGACGAATGCTGGTCGCGTTGACAACGCCGGGCACCACCTGCCCGAGCCCACGCCACAACGGGCTGGACCATTCCGGGGGCGGTTTTACAAACCCTGCGAAAATAGCAGGATGTTTACCGGAATCATCACTGGCGTGGGGCGCATCGACGGCCTGCGCGACCTGGGGCCCAGCGCCCAGCATGGCAAGCGCCTGACCATCACCACCCCTGAAGGCTACCTGTCCGATGTCGGGCTGGGCGACAGCATCGCGCTCAACGGCGCGTGCATGACCGTCACCAGCCTGGACGCCACAGCGCATCGGTTCACCGTGGACATATCGGCGGAATCGTTGGCGCGGACCTGCGGGCTGGACGTCGACGGGCGGCGCATCAACCTGGAGAAGGCGCTGCGTGCCATGGACCGCTTGGGCGGACACATCGTGTCCGGCCATGTGGACGGCGTGGGCAAAGTCAGCCAGTTCCAGCGCGTTGGAGAAAGTTGGGCCCTGCGAGTGCTGGCACCTGCCGAGTTGGGCCGGTTTCTGGCCTACAAAGGCTCCATCACCATCAACGGGGTGAGCCTGACCATCAACCAGGTTGACGACCTGCCAACGGGGTGCGACATCAGCATCAACCTCATTCCCCACACCGTGGAACACACCGCGCTGGGCGACCTGACCACCGGAGCCTCCGTCAACCTGGAGGTGGACACCGTGGCCCGCTACGTCGAGCGCATGTTCCAAACGGGGGCCATTTCTGTTTCCGCGCCCCAATGACGCTTCACCACAAGACAACGAAAGCATCGGCATGAACCACGCCACCCCCGCTCCCACCCAGGCCTTGCAGCCCGTGGCCATTTCCCCGGTGGAAGACATCGTGGCCGACATGGCAGCAGGCCGCATGGTCATCCTGGTGGACGAAGAAGACCGCGAAAACGAAGGCGACCTGGTGTTGGCGGCCGACCATGTGTCGGCCGAGACCATCAATTTCATGGCCCGCCACGGACGTGGCCTGATCTGCCTGACCCTGACCCGCGAGCGCTGTGAGCGCCTGCAACTGCCGCCCATGGTGCCCCGCAACGGCACCAAAATGGGCACGGCGTTCACCGTGTCCATCGAGGCAGCCGAAGGCGTCACCACCGGCATCTCTGCCGCCGACCGGGCGCGCACCGTGGCCGCTGCCGTGGCGCCCAACGCCACGGCAGCCGACTTGGTGCAGCCTGGCCACATTTTTCCCCTGCAAGCCGTGGAAGGTGGCGTGCTCATGCGCGCCGGACACACCGAGGCCGGTTGTGACCTCGCGGCCATGGCTGGCTGCTCACCCGCTGCCGTGATCTGCGAAATCATGAAAGACGACGGCACCATGGCCCGTCTGCCTGACTTGCAGCTGTTTGCCGCCGAGCATGGGCTGAAAATTGGCACCATTGCTGACCTCATCGAACACCGCACCCGAACCGAGTCGCTGGTGGAAAAGCTGGATGAGCGGCCCATGCTCACGGCGTTCGGCGAGTTCAAGGCCATGGCCTTCCGCGACCAACCCAGCGGTGCCCTGCACCTGGCCCTGGTCAAGGGCAACTGGACACCGGACACCGTGGTGCCCGTGCGGGTGCACGAACCCCTGTCGGTTCTGGATGCCCTGGAGGTGAACCGCTCCATGCACTCCTGGAGCCTGGAGTCCAGCCTGCGGCACCTGGAATCCCAGGGTTGTGGCGTCGCGGTGCTGCTCAACTGCGGCGAGTCGGCCGACCAACTGTTGGCGCAGTTCCAGGGCACGGCCCGCTCTGCCCAAGCCCCCGAACGGGGCCGCATGGACCTGCGCACCTATGGCGTGGGCGCGCAGATTCTGCGGGTGTGTGGCGTGCAGAAAATGGAACTGATGGGCCAGCCCCGCCGCATGCCCAGCATGGCCGGCTACGGGCTGGAAATTGCCGGCTTTACCCCCAAGGAATAAACCATGTTTGGCGCAGAAAAAGGCAAGGCCGACCGCCTGGACGGCAAAGACCTGCACATTGGCATCGTGCAGGCCCGTTTCAACGAGTCCATCACCAACACCCTGGCCAGTGCCGCACTGGGCGAACTGGCGGCACTGGGGGTGCCCGAAGACAACATCACACTGGTGAAAGTCCCGGGCGCGCTGGAAGTGCCCGTGGCCCTGCAAGCCATGGCCGAAACCGACCGTTTTGATGCGCTCATCGCCCTGGGTTGCATCATCCGGGGTGAAACCTACCACTTTGAATTGGTGGCCAATGAGTCCGGCGCTGGCGTGAGCCGCGTGTCGCTGGACTACCAACTGCCCATTGCCAACGCCATCATCACCACCGAAGACATGCCCCAGGCCCTGGCCCGCCAGACCGACAAAGGCGTGGACGCTGCACGGGTGGCGGTTGAAATGGCCAACCTGCTGGAAGAACTGGGCTGAACACCCGCACACCATGACCGACGCTCGCACCCCTGCCCCATCCGGGCGACCCAAAAAAGCCGCCGACAAATCGGGCCGCACCCGCGCCCGTGAATTTGCCCTGCAAGCGCTTTACCAGCACCTGGTCAGCGGCAACGAGGCCACCGACATCGACCTCTTCACACGCGACCTGAGCGGCTTCCACAAAGCCGACAGCGCGCACTACGACGCGCTGCTGCACGGCTGCATTGCCGAAAGTGCTCAGCTCGACGCGGCATTGCTGCCCATGCTCGACCGCCCGCTGGCCGAGGTGTCGCCCATTGAGCACGCGGTGCTCTGGATCGGGGCCTACGAACTGCAGCACTGCCTGGACGTGCCGCTGCGCGTGGCCATCAACGAGTGCATCGAACTGGCCAAGGCCTTCGGTGGCACCGACGGCCACAAGTACGTCAACGGCGTGCTGCACAAGCTGGGCCAAACGCTGCGCGCCACCGAAGCCGCCGCCAACGCGGCGCGGCACTGAACCCGCCTGGACATCCACCGGGCCAAAGGCCCAGCAGCCCCCATGAAGTTATCCAACCGCGCCCAGCGCATTGACCCCTTCTATGTGATGGAGGTGGCCAAGGCCGCCAGCCGGTTGGCGGCCGAGGTGTCGGGCACCGCTTCCCCGATGATTTTTCTGAACATCGGAGAGCCAGACTTCACCGCGCCACCGCTGGTGCGGGCCGCGGCCGAGCGCGCCATCCGGGACGGGCGCAGCCAATACACCCAGGCCACCGGCCTGCCCGAGCTGCGCGAACGCATCAGTGGCTGGTACGCACAGCGGTTTGGGCTGGCCATTGACCCGGCGCGCATCGTGCTCACCGCCGGTGCGTCCGCCGCCTTGCAGCTGGCCTGCCTGGCCCTGATCGACGCGGGCGACGAAGTCCTCATGCCCGACCCCAGCTACCCCTGCAACCGCCACTTCGTGAGCGCCGCAGAGGGCCGTGCCGTGCTGCTGCCCACCACCGCCGAGCAGCGCTTCCAGCTCAGCGCCGACCAGGTGGCCGCCGCCTGGGGCCCACACACCCGGGGTGTTCTGCTGGCCTCGCCGTCCAACCCCACAGGGGCCTCCATTCACCCCGACGAGATGCGGCGCATGGCCCAGGTGGTGAGTGACCGGGGTGGCATCACCCTGCTGGACGAGATTTACCTGGGCCTCAGCCACGATGACACCTATGGCCAGTCGGCCCTGGGGCTGAAGGGCGACAACGGCGAGCCATTGGGCGACCACATCATCAGCATCAACAGCTTCTCCAAATACTTCAACATGACGGGCTGGCGCCTGGGCTGGCTGGTGGTGCCGCCCGCGCTGGTGCCCGCCATTGAGCGGTTGGCGCAAAACCTGTTCATTTGCCCCAGCACCATCAGCCAGCACGCCGCGCTGGCCTGCTTCGAGCCCGACAGCCTGGCCGAGTACGAACGCCGCCGCGCCGAGTTCAAAGCCCGACGCGACCACTTCATTCCCGAACTCAACCGCCTGGGACTGACGGTGCCGGTGATGCCCGACGGTGCGTTTTACGCCTGGGCCGACTGCAGCTCGGCCTGCGAAGCCTGGGGCATTGATCCCCACGCGCCCGAACACGGCAGCTGGGACTTTGCCTTTGAGCTGATGCAGCGCGCCCACATTGCCGCCACCCCGGGTCACGACTTTGGCACCATGGACCCGCAGCGCTACATCCGGTTTTCCACCGCCAACAGCATGGCGCAATTGCAAGAGGCCATTCACCGGCTGGAGAAGGCGCTGTGACCCAACCGTCAGCTGCCCGACCCGATATTTTCAAGCAAAATATGCCTGTAGCGCATACAAATAATGTGAATGATGCTACCTATTTTGAATGGCCTGTGCGCATCTACTGGGAGGACACCGACGCCGGTGGCATCGTGTTCTACGCCAATTACCTGAAGTTTTTTGAACGCGCCCGCACCGAGTGGCTTCGCCAGCTCGGCTTGGGGCAGCAAACCTTGCGCGACACCGTGGGCGGCCTGTTTGTGGTGACCGACGCGCAGCTGAAATACCACCGCTCCGCCCGCCTCGACGACCTGCTGCGCGTCACCTCACGCACCACCCAGCAAGGCGCCGCCAGCCTGTCCCTGCACCAGCAAGCCTGGCTGGTCCCACCCGCTGCGGAACCTGGCGCCCCCGTGGGCACTCCCACGCTGCTGTGTGAAGCCTCCATCCGCCTGGGCTGGGTGGACGCCACCACCCACCGGCCCCGGCGCATGCCCCCGCAGGTGCTGCAGGCCCTGGCGATGTCCGTGCATGCCCCCACCTGACCTCACGTTTTTTCACGGTTTCCCGTTTCACCCCCGTCACCACCCACACCCATGAGCAACAACCTTTCCATCGTTCAACTGCTGCTGCACGCCAGCTGGGTGGTCCAGGCCGTGGTGGCCTTGCTGGTGCTGGGCTCCATCACCAGCTGGGCCGCCATCTTCCGCAAGGCCTTTGCCTTGAAGCGCGTGGCCAAGCTGAACGAAGAGTTCGAGCGCAACTTCTGGTCCGGCACCAGCCTGAACGACCTGTACGCCACCGCCAACCAGAACGCCCGCTCGGGCGGCCCCATGGAGCGCATTTTTGCCAACGGCATGCGCGAGTACCAGAAGCTGCGCGAGCGCCGCATCACCGACCCCGGCGCGCTGCTCGACGGTGCCCGCCGCGCCATGCGCGCCAGCTTCCAGCGCGAGCTCGATGTGGTGGAGTCCAACCTGGCCTACCTCGCCACCGTGGGCTCGGTGTCGCCTTACGTGGGGTTGTTCGGCACGGTGTGGGGCATCATGCACGCCTTCACGGGCTTGGCGTCCATGCAGCAGGTGACGCTGGCCACCGTGGCACCCGGCATTGCCGAAGCATTGGTGGCCACCGCCATCGGCCTGTTTGCCGCCATACCGGCGGTGGTGGCCTACAACCGCTATTCGCACGACATCGACCGCATCGCCAACGGGCTGGAAACCTTCATGGAAGAGTTTTCCAACATCCTGCAGCGCAGCCTGGGTGCCAACGCCCCCAGCCCCTCTGGCCACTGAACCGCCCGGACCCCCGCATGCCTTCTGTCGCCCCCAAAGGCCGTGGCCGTGGCCGAAAGCCCATGGCCGACATCAACATGGTGCCCTTCATCGACGTGATGCTGGTGCTGCTCATCATCTTCATGGTGACCGCACCGCTCATTTCGCCCAGCGTCATCAGCCTGCCCAGTGTGGGCAGTGCGGCCAAGGCACCGGACCGTGTCATCCAGGTGCTGATCGACAAGGACGAGAAGCTGCAAATCAAGGAAGGCAAGACCAGCTCACCCGCCACCCTGCGCGACCTGGCCAGCCGCGTGGGCGACATGCAGCACAGCATAGGCCCCAGCGCCTTCGAGGTGCCGGTGGTCATTGCCGCCGACAAATCGATCAAGTACGAAACCGTGGTCAAGGTCATGGACACGCTGCAACGCGCTGGCGTGCAACGCGTGGGCCTGTCGGTGCAAACCACGCCCTGATGCGGGCCTGACGCCTCACCCCAGCCGCCCCGCCACACCACTGCCCATGTCAGCCGTCGCCACCTTCAGCACCCTGACCCCGCCCCGCGACACCCGCTGGCTGGGCCCGCTGCTGCTGGCCCTGCTGGCGCACGGGCTGCTGGTGGCGGCCCTGACCTGGGGCATCAGCTGGAAAAACGACAGCCTGCCCGTGGTGGCCCAGACCGAGCTGTGGTCCCGCCTGCCCCAAAGCGCGGCTGCCCGCGCGGTGGACGAGGCGCCCGCCCCTGCCACACCGCCTGAGCCGCCCCCCCCACCGACACCCGCACCCGCTTCGGCTGAACCACCCCCGCCCGCAGCGCCCGCCGCCGAAGCGGTGGAGCGCGCACAGGCCCTGGCCGATGCCCAGGCCAAGGCACAGGCCGACATTGCGTTGCAAAAGCAACGCGAAAAGGCCAAAGAGCAAGCCCTGCACCAACAGCAGGCGCTGGAGGCCAAACGCCAGGCCCAGCAAGCCGCCGAGGCCAAAGAGGCACAGGCACGCCGCGAGCGGCTGGCCGCCGACAAAGCCCGCCAGGACAAGGCCCGCGAAGAAAAAGCCGCCAAAGAGGCCGCGGCCAAAGCAGCTGCGGCCAAGGACAAGGCCGCCAAAGAACAACTGGCCAAAGAAAAAGCGGCCAAAGAAGCCGCCGCCCAGGCCCAGGCCCGCGCGGCCGCTGAAAAAGCTGAAAAGCAGCAACAGGCCCAATTGGCCAAGGACAGGGCGGAAAACCTCAAGCGCATCACCGGCATGGCCGGTGCCACCGGTGAGGCGGGCAGCACCGGGAGCGCCAAGCAGTCCAGCGGACCGTCGGCCTCCTATGCCGGGCGCATCGTGGCGGCCGTGCGGCCCAACATCGTCTTCACCGAAAACCCCGCCAGCAACCCCACCGCCGAGGTGGAGGTGCGCACCCTGCCCGACGGCACCGTGGCCGCGCGGCGCATCGTCAAAAGCAGCGGCATGGCCAGTTGGGACGACGCCGTGCTCAAGGCCCTGGACCGCACGGCACGCCTGCCCCGCGACGAAGATGGGCGCGTGCCTGGAACCCTGAGCATTGTGTTCAGGCTGCGTGAGTGAACGCCCGCAGGCGCCTCACTCCCGGCAACCGACCAGGCTGCAGTAAGCCCGCCGGGTTTCCGGGGTGACGGCCGCCAGCACCTGGGCGTGGCTGCTCTGGTGGCGCACCAGCAGCCGGGCCGAGGCCACGTTCTTGGATTTGCAAAACCAGTGGCAGCTGTGCTGCATGAGCAGCATCTCGGCCAGCATGGTGAAAGCCCTGTCCTTGGCCGAATGCTCAGGGGCCACGGTGGCGCCACTGGCGTCGCCCGCACCCAGCGGTGCGGGTTCGGTGGACCAGTTCGCCACCCGCTCAAAACCGTGGGCGTGCACGGCCAACAGCTTGCGCATGTCAAAGCAGCCCTGGGCAAACACGCGCGTGGCCCCGGGCAAGGCGAAATCCAGCCGACTCACCCTTGCCTGCGGTTCCGGCACACGGGCAAAATCGGCCACAAAACGGGTGAACTGCTGGCGCAGTTCGTTTTCGGTGGATTGCAGGTTGCGCCAGATGGCTTGGCGGCGCTCGTCCTCCGACTCGCCCAAGGCACGCTGGTAGCCGTGGATGAGCTGCTCCATGAGTTTTTCAATGCGGTACTGGCTCAGGTGACGGCCCAGCAGCACGATGCGACGCGCCTGCTCGGCGGCGTTGAGCAAGTGGATGGCCACGGCGACCAGGGTCGCCCAAACTAACAATTCCATGGTGTGTGGTGCCCGCACGGACGGTGCCGACAGGCGGTGGGCAGAGGTGGTGAGGTGACTGGCGTTGGCCGACATGGCCACGCCCATGCGCCAGTGTAGCCATGCGGGCATGCGTTACCCTTGTGCGCCATGAAGCCCCACACCGCCCCACACATCCCCACCACCGAAGAAATGGCACTGCTGCCCCCTTTCCCACGGCTGGGTCTGGGGCAGATCACGCTGGTGCGCAGCGGGGCCGAGGCCCGCCAGGCCTGGACCGCGCTGCGCCACCACCGGGTGTGGGGGTTTGACACCGAGTCCAAACCCACGTTTTTCAAGGACCAGGTGTCCGACGGCCCCCATGTGCTGCAACTGGCCACCACCGAGCATGCATGGGTGTTCCAACTGGCCGATGGCTACTGCCGCGCCGAAGTGGCCCATTGGCTGGCCGACCCCAAGCACCTGAAGGCCGGTTTTGGCCTGGGCGACGACACCAAGCGCCTGCGCCGCAAACTGGGGGTGGAGCCCGCCGGCGTGGTGGAGTTGAACGCGTTGTTGCGCCAGCGGGGCTACCGGCGGGAGATGGGCGTGAAAGCGTCGGTGGCGGTGTTGTTTGGCCAGTGCTTTGCCAAATCGAAAAAAGCGGCCACCTCCAACTGGAGCGTGCACGACCTGAGCGAGTCCCAGCTGGTGTACGCCGCCAACGACGCGTACGCCGCCGCGTGTGTGCACCAGGCGCTGGAAGCGCTCAACGCCCACCCACCGGCTGGCGCTGGCGCAGCATGAACTTCTGGATTTTGCCGGTGGAGGTTTTGGGGATGTCCTCGAACCGGATCTCGCGAGGCACCTTGTAGCCCGCCAGCAAGCCCTTGCAGTGGGCCACCAGCTCGGCCTCGGTCACGCTGGCACCGGTTTTCAGCTCCACATAGGCCACAGGCGTTTCGCCCCACTTGTCGTCTGGCTTGGCCACCACGGCGCACGACACCACGGCCGGGTGGCGGTAGAGGGCGTCTTCCACCTCCAGGCTGCTGATGTTTTCGCCACCCGAAATGATGATGTCTTTGCTGCGGTCCTTGATCTTGACGTAGCGGTCGGGCTCCATCACGGCCAAGTCACCGGTGTGGAACCAGCCGCCCGCAAACGCCTTGGCCGTGGCCGTGGGGTTTTTCAGGTAGCCCTTCATGACGATGTTGCCCCTGAACATGATCTCACCCATGGTCTGGCCATCCGCCGGGGTGGGGGCCATGGTGTCGGCATCGAGCACGGTCATGCCCTCTTGCAGCGGGTAGCGCACACCCTGGCGCCCGTTCAGGCGCGCCTGCTCGGACAGGCTTTGCCCGGCCCAGTGGGGGCGCTGGGTGGCCACCGACGCGGGGCCATACACCTCGGTCAGGCCATAGGTGTGGGTCAGCTCAAAGCCCATGTGGGCCATGCCTTCGATCATGGAGGCGGGTGGTGCCGCCCCGGCCACCATGCCACGCACCTTGTGGCGAATGCCCTCGCGCTGCTCAGGCGGCGCGGCAATCAGCAGGTTGTGCACGATGGGCGCGGCACAGTAGTGGTTGACCCCGTGGTCGCGCATGGCAGCCAGAATGGCCTTGGCCTCCACCTTGCGCAGGCACACCTGGGTGCCCCCGAGCATGGCCAGGGTCCAGGGAAAGCACCAGCCGTTGCAGTGGAACAGGGGCAGCGTCCACAAATACACGGGAAAGTGCGGCATGGTCCAGGTCACGGCGTTGCACACCGCGTTCAGGTAAGCCCCCCGGTGGTGGGTGACCACACCTTTGGGGTCGCCCGTGGTGCCGCTGGTGTAGCTGACGGCAATGGCGTCCCACTCGTCGGCCGGGCCGGCCAGGGTGGCCACGGGCGCGTGGGCCGACAGCAGGGCTTCGTATTCGTGGGTCCCCAGCCGCTCGCCGGGGCCGGTGTATTCGGCATCGGCCACGTCAATCACCACCAGCTCACGCCCATGCTCGGTGCGCAAGGCTTGCAGCGCCGGGCCCATGGTGGGGGCGAACTCGCGGTCGGTGATGAGCACCTGCGCTTCGCAATGGTTCATTTGCCAGGCCAGCAAATGCGCGTCCAGCCGGGTGTTGAGGGTGTTGATGACCGAGCCAATGGCGGGCACGGCGTAGTGCGCCTCGATCATTTCGGGCGTGTTGGGCAGCATGACGCTGACCGTGCTGCCCCGACCCAGACCCAGTGCCTGCAAGGCCGCCGCCAAACGGGCAGCACGCTCACGCGTTTGCGCCCAGGTGTAGCGGCGCTGCCCGTGGATGACGGCGGTGAGGTCGCCGAACACCTCTGCGCTGCGTTCGACAAAACTCACGGGCGACAGCGGCACATGGTTGGCCGCGTTTTTGTCCAGGTGCTGGTCGTACATGCTCATGGTGGCGGACCTTTCAGCGGTTCAAAACGAGAACAATAAAAACAAATAGCTAACTATCAATGTGCATCATGCGCTACGGCAGAAAAAACATCAAAATCAATCGTACACCAGCACCGCTTGCTGCTGGTGGGCCTGCGCCGTCCAGCTGGCCAGGGCAGCGTCGCTGGGGAAAAACAGGCTGCGCTCGTCCAGCTGCAGCTCGCAGCGCGCCGTGGGCCGCTCCACCACCAGCCGCACGGGCAGACCGCGCACCAGCTCGCCTTGCTCGGTCAGCTCGCGCCGGGGCGGGTAGGCCGCCACCAGCTGCCCCACCGGCAGGGCGGGCCCGCTCACGGTCACGCGCAGGTATTTGGCAAAGCGGCAGCGGGCGGCGGCCAGGCTCCACACCTGTTGCACCTTGAAGCGCAGGCCTCCCGAAAACCGGTCGTTCTGTACCAGCCCTTGCAACACCACCAGCTCGTCTTCCTTCAGGGTATCGCGGTGCTGGCCCATCAGGTTTTCGTCCACGCTGGCCTCGATGGTGGCGGTTTTGTCGTCCAGGCGGAAGAGGTTGAGCTTGCCACGCTGGCCATTGATGCTGCGCAGCTCGGTGACGATGCCCACCAGCACCTGCGGCTCGCGGCTGTCGGCCACCTCGGCCAGCGGGGTGCGCACAAAGCGGCGCACCTCGGCCTCCACCTCGTCGAACAAATGGCCCGACAGGTAGAACCCGATGGCGGTCTTTTCCTGCGTGAGCTGTTCCTTGATGCCCCAGGGCGGGCAGTCCACCAGGTCGGGCTCCTGGGTGCTGCTGCCATGGCCGTCGCCGTCGTCGAACATGTCGAACAGGCCGCCCTGGTGGGCGTTGGCGGTGGTGGCGGCGGCAAAGTCAAAGGCGCGTTCCACGCTGGCCAGCAAGGCCGCGCGGTGGCGGTGGATGGTGTCGAAAGCACCGGCCTTGATCAGCGCCTCCACCGTGCGCTTGTTCACCCGGCCCTTGTCCACGCGCACACAAAAATCGAACAGCGAGGTGAACGGCCCGCCGGCCTCACGCGCGGCCACGATGGTTTCAATGGCCTGCTCGCCCGAGCCCTTGATGGCCCCCAACCCGTAACGCACACAGGTGTCAGACACCGGCTCAAACCGGTGGCGGCTGCGGTTGACGTCGGGCGGCTCGAAGCTGATGCCAAAGCTCAACGCATCGGCGTGCAGCACCTTGAGCTTGTCGGTGTTGTCCATTTCCACCGTCATGTTGGCGGCGTAGAACTCGGCCGTGTAGTGCACCTTGAGCCAGCCAGTGTGGTAGGCCAGCAGCGAGTAGGCGGCGGCGTGCGACTTGTTGAAGCCGTAGCCCGCGAACTTTTCCATCAGGTCGAACACCTCGTCGGCCTTGGCCTCGCTGATGTCGTTCTTGGCCGCACCGGCGCGGAAGATGGCGCGGTGCTCGGCCATCTCCTCGGCCTTTTTCTTGCCCATGGCACGGCGCAGCATGTCGGCACCGCCCAGGCTGTAGCCACCCAGAATTTGGGCGGTCTGCATCACCTGCTCCTGGTAGACCATGATGCCGTAGGTCTCGGACAGCATCTCGGCCACCAGCGGGTGCGGGTATTCAATGACCTCGCGCCCGTGTTTGCGCGCCACAAAGCTGGGGATCAGGTCCATGGGGCCGGGCCGGTACAGCGCGTTCAACGCAATCAGGTCTTCCAGGCGGGTGGGCTTGGCGTCGCGCAGCATGCCCTGCATGCCCCGGCTTTCAAACTGGAACACGGCCTCGGTTTTGCCGTCGGCAAACAGCTTGTAGGTGGCGCGGTCGTCCAGGGGCACGTTTTCAAACGCAAAGTTCTCCTGGCCCTTGTGGCGCTGGACGATGAACTGGCGCGCAATCTCCAAAA